>CALWRM010000015.1 GCA_944383925.1 uncultured Clostridia bacterium | reverse complement strand
AGCCGCCGTTTCCCCCATTCAAACAGGCCCACGGTCATATCCATGGGCCTGTGTTGGGCAGGTTTGGGTCGGTTAGGGCTGGTACAGCTCGTCGCCCTGGTAGATCGGCTCGCAGGTCACGTTGATGCCCAGCTTGGCCAGCGTGCGCTCGTCGCCCGTGGGGAGCATATAGCTGGCATGGGCCTCGCAGTTTTTCAATTCCGCCAGCTTGTTCACCGCCAGCTCCACCATGGTGTTGGTGGCTGCACAGATGCCCAGGGCCAGCAGCACCTCGTCCAGGCTCAGCACGGGCCTCTCGATGCCGAGGGTTCCGCGCTTCATGCGCATGATGGGCCCCAGGATGATGGGCGAGAGCAGGTAGATATCGTCGGAGATGCCGGCCAGTTGCTTAATTGCGTTGAGCACGGCCGCCGCGGCCGCGTTCATCAGTGTGGATCCTCGACCGGTGACGATGGTCCCATCCTCCAGCTCGATGGCCATGGCGGGCATGTGGCGGCTCTTCATCTTTTCCAGCGCGGGCGCAACCACCTTGCGCTGATCGGTGGACAGGTCCATCTGCTTCATGATCATCTCGATCTTTTGCAGGGTGACGTCGTCCGCCCTGCCGCGCTCATGGTCCGCGCGAATGCGGTAATAGCGGCGGATGATCTCCTGGCAGGCCGCTTCCCGGACCGCCTCGTCGTCGAAGATGCCGTATCCGGCCATGTTGACGCCCATGTCCGTGGGCGATTTATACACCTGGGCGCCGTCCATGACGCGGCTGAGGATGGTGCGCAGCACCGGGAAGGCCTCTACGTCCCGATTGTAGTTGACGGTGGTGACGTTGTAGGCCTCCAGATGGTAGGGATCGATCATGTTCACATCGCGCAGGTCCGCCGTGGCCGCCTCGTAGGCCAGGTTCACGGGATGGCGCAGGGGGAGGTTCCAGATCGGGAAGGTCTCGAACTTGGCATAGCCGGCGCGCACGCCCCGCTTCTGCTCGTGGTAGAGCTGGGACAGGCAGGTGGCCAGCTTGCCGGAACAGGGGCCCGGCGCGGTGATAACCACCAGGGGCCGGGTGGTCTTGATATAATCGTTCTTCCCATATCCCTCCTCGCTGACCACATGGTTTACGTCCATGGGATAGCCCTGGATGGGGTAATGGAAGTAGGTATGCTCGCCGCGCTTATCGAGCATCTTGGCAAAGCGTTCCGCCTCCGGCTGGCCGTTGAATTGGGTGATGACAACGGAGCTAACATACAGATGCAGGTGGCGCAGCTGGTCGATGAGGCGCAGCAGGTCCATGTCGTAGGAGAGTCCAAGGTCCGCTCGTATTTTCTTGTTGCCGATGTCCGAAGCGTTGATACAAAACACGATCTCTGCCTGGTCGCGGAACTCCTGCAGCAACCGCACCTTCGCGTTGGCCTCAAAGCCGGGCAGCACGCGCGCCGCGTGGTAATCATCGAACAGCTTGCCGCCGAATTCCAGGTAAAGCTTGCCCTTAAAGCTCCGGATGCGCTCCTCGATGGCCGCCTTCTGCTTGCTCATGTACAGGGCATTGTCAAAGCCTATGCGCATCGTACGCACGCCTCCCTCTCTTGTGCCTGCGCGGTTTGCATCATCTTACATCCTCTCCGGGGCCTGAATGCCCAACAAACGAAGGCCAATGGCGATGCAGCGCCTGGCTGCGTCGGTCAAGGCCACGCGGGCCGCCCGCACGGCGGGGTCGTCGGTGAGGATCTGGTGCTCATAATAGAAGCGGTTGTAGCACTGGGCCATTTCCACACAGTGCCTGGTGACGAGATAGGGTTCGTTCCTGCGCACGGCCTCGCGGATCACGCTGGGCAGCTCGTCCAGCGCCCGCAGGAGCGCTTGGGCTTGGGGATCCTCCAGGGAGGCATAATCGGGCTGCGCCGTTTGCTCCCCGGCCTTGCGCAGCACGGAACAGCAGCGCGCATGGGTGTATTGCACATAGGGACCGGTTTCGCCGTCAAAGTTGAGCGCGCGATCCCAGTAGAAGTCGATATCCTTGATGCGGGAGTTGAACAGATCGAAGAAGATGACCGCGCCAATGCCGACCTGCTTGGCGATCTCTTCCTTATTTTCCAGTTCGGGGCTCTTCTGCTCGATAATTTCCAGCGCCTTTTCCACGGCCTTGGTCAGCAGGTCTTCCAGATACAGCACATGGCCGGAACGGGTCGCCAGCGCCTTGCCCTCATAGGAGATCATGCCAAAGGCCACATGCTCCAGGTCCTTGGCCCAAGGATAGCCCATCAGCTCGATCACCTTGAACCACTGGCGGAAGTGCAGGTCCTGTTGGTAGGCCACCACGTACAGGCACTTGTCGAAGTCGTAGGTATCCTTGCGGTAGAGGGCGGCGGCGATGTCGCGGGTGGCGTAGAGGGTGGCGCCGTCGCTCTTGAGGATCAGGCAAGGGGGCATCTTATATTCATCCAAATTGACCACATAGGCGCCCTGGGACTGCTCCAGCAGGTTTTTCGCCTTCAGCTCGTCGATGACGCGGCCCATCTTGTCGTTGTAAAAGCTCTCTCCCGCATAGGAATCGAATTGAACGCCCAGGGTCTCGTAGACCCGCGCCGCATCCTTGAGGGTCAGTTCCTTGAACCAATTGAAGATGCTCAGGGCGGTTTCGTCGCCCTCCTCGATCTTTTTGAACCAGGCGCGGCCTTCGTCCTCCAGCGAGGGATCCGTCTCCGCCTCCTTGTGGAAGCGCACGTAGAGCTTGACCAGCTCGTCCACGCCGCCCTGCTCCACCTCATCCTTGCTGCCCCATTTCAGATACGCGGCGATCATCTTGTCAAACTGCGTGCCCCAATCGCCCAGGTGATTGATGCCCACGCAGCGGTAGCCCAAATAGCCGTACATCTTATACAGGGCGCTGCCGATCATGGTGGCGGAAAGGTGGCCGATGTGGAAGCGCTTGGCGATGTTGATGGAGGAATAGTCGATGCAGACGGTCTTTCCCTTGCCCTCCTCGCCGGCGCCGTAGCGGTCGCCCGCCAGGCGGATGGCGTCCAACACCTGGGCGGCGTAGCTGCTCTTATTGAGGAAGAAGTTCAAATAGCCGCCCACGCACTCCACCCGCTGGATCAGCGCGTCGGGTTGCAAGCCCTCGCACAGGCTTGCGGCGATCTTGGGCGGAGCCATGCGCAGCGACTTGGACAGGCGGAAGCAGGGGAAGGCGAAGTCCCCCAAATCGGGGTTTGGCGGCGTCTCCAGGTACTCCTCCAAGCCGTCCACCTGGGTCGCGTACGTTTCCCAAATGCATTTGGCGATTTTCTGCGCGATATGCGCGGGATAATTCATGGCTTTCTACCCCCAAAATTCTTACTCGCCCCTTATCATACCACAATTCCCCGGCGTTGAAAATAGAAAAAGCGGTATGCGAAGGGGTTCAAACGCATAAAAAAGCGCCCCCGTCTCCTCTACAGGAGGCGGGGGCGCCCGTGTTTAGAGCCTTAGCCCACGGTAACCGGAGCGATTACTCGTTCACAGACACTTCCCAAGCAGCGCCGGGATCGGTGGGGTTCTCGGCCTTCCAAGCGTTGTACTGCTCGGTGATGGCATCCAGAACGGTCTGCAGGCCAGCATCGTACAGCTGCTGGACGAAGGAGTCATAGTTGTCGGTGACGCCAACGCCAGTACGCATGGAGCGAGAGTAGGAATCAGACACGGTGGTCATAGCGGTGATCTGGGAAGCAACCGCATCGGGCACGAAGCGGAAGCCCAAAGAGCAGTGGTTCCAAGCCTCAGCGGTCAGAGCCAACATCTGCTCGTACTTAGCGGGATCTTCGTTGGCGGAGATGATCTGCTTGAACTGGTCGCCGATGGTCCACATGCCGCCGTGAGCATTGTTCCAACCATTGTTGTCAATGGGATCAGCGTAGCCATCCTCGGTCAGGTTGTAGTGCACGCCCTCAACGCCCCAAGCCATCAGGTTCAGAACGGTGGTGTCCATGTGCATCAGGTTGATGTACTGCATGGCAGCCACGGGGTTCTTAGAGGTCACGGGGATGCCGAGCATGGAGCCGCCGGCATGGGTGGTCACGTTGACGTTGGTGTTGCCGGAGCTGTTGTTCTTGTGGGTCTGGTACTCAACCAGGCGCAGCTCGGAGTTACCGGACTGAGCCATCAGCTCGTTGGCCTTCACCTGGCCGCCCTTGAGGACGTAGTCGGTGGAAACCATGAACTGGCCAGCGTTGAGGTAGTCCATGTTGGAGAAGGAGGTCAGGTAGGAATCGGGATGCAGGTAACCAGCCTGATAGAACTTCTCCATGGTCTGGCAGAAGGCCTTGGTCTCGGGAGCTTCCCAATAGGACTCGGGAACCTGCTCCTCACCGGGGTTGCCCATGCGCATGACAACAGGCTCAACGTTGCTCACGAAGCCCTGGATGAAGGGAGACTCGTGAGACCAGCCGCCGGTGGACAGCAGGGGATACACGCCAGCGTTGTCGGGATCCTCGACGAACATCTTCAGGTACTGCTCCATGTCGGCAAGGGTCTCAACGGTGGTGATGTCGATGTTGTACTTCTCAACATAGTCGGCATTCCACATCAAACCGCCAGGCACGCACAACTCCTTCTTGGTCGCGAAGCCGTACAGGTAGCCATTGACCCTGTTGGCGGAGATGAAGGCGCCCAGATTTTCCACGGCCTCGGGGGCGTAGGTGTTCATCAGATCACCATAGGGGCCCTCGGGATCGTCCAGAGCCAGCAACAGGCCCTTGGAGATGTTGTCCATGTAGTACACCCATTCAGGGGTGAAGATGATGTCCATCTTTTCACCGGACTGCAAGGGAGTCAGGACCTTTTCCTTCCAGTCGCCAGCCGGGATCATGATGAAATCGATGGTGGCGTTGATCAGGGGCTGAATGTACTCGTTGATGGCAGCTTCCACAACCGCATCCTGGTCGGAAGAAGTGGTGGAATACATCATGTAGGTGATTTCGTAGGCGTCACCGGTCGTCGTAGGCTCGGTGGGCTCGGTGGCTTCTTCGCCATCCTCAGACGGTTCGGCCGCGGGGGATTCCGTGCCGGCATCGTCCGAAGGAGACGTGCTCGTCGTGGGCTGGCAGGCGGCGAATACGAACACCATCGCCAGCACGAGGAGCAGAGACAGAATCTTCTTGCTCATTCGGTTTTCTCCTCCTGATTAGTTTTATTAAAGGGGCGCCACCGGCGCAATGGCTCGCTGAGAGGCGCCCATTTAACCGCTTTTGTTTTAATTGCGAAACCGTATACAAGTTTAACCCTTAACAGCACCAATGGTCAAGCCCTTCATGAAGAACTTTTGGAAGAAGGGGTAGGCCAGAATGATGGGTCCCATGGAAGCCACGGCCATGGCCATGCGGAAGGACTCGGAGGGCAGGTCCGCGACGGCCGTCGTTGCGACGGAGGCGCCGGAGCCGGAACCGGCCGATGCCATCTCACGCAGGAACTGGATGGACTTCAGGATCGAGTACAGGGTGTACTGGAGGTTCCAATAGGTACGGTCGTTGTTGAGCAGCAAGCACATCATGAAGTTATTCCAAATGCCAACGGCGGCAAACAGCGCGACGGTGGCGAAGCCGGGGATGGCCAAGGGAGCAACAATTTGCAGGAAGGTTCTCCATTCGCCCGCGCCGTCGATGCGAGCCGATTCGATGACCGACTCGGGCACGTTGGACTTGTAGAAGGTACGCATGACGATAACCCAATAGGCCGAGAAGCTCATCGGCAGGAACAGGGCCCACATCGTATCCTTCAGCTTCAAGATTTGGGTGTTGACCATGTAGCTGGCAACCGTACCAGCGTTGAACAACATGGTGAAGAATGAAATGAAGGTAAAGATCTGGGTATACCGGAAGTCGGACCGGGACAGCGGATAGGCGTACAGGCCAACGGAAATGGTGCACAGGATAACGCCGGAAACCGTCGCGATGATGGTGTTCTTATAGGCGGTACCCATGGATGCGCCGCCGGTGAACATGAAGGTGTAGGCGTCCACCGAGAACTCGCTGGGCCAGAAGCCGTAGCCGTTGATGACCAGGGCTTGGTTCTTGGTCAAGGAAGCGGAGATAACGATCCACAGAGGCAGGATGCAGCAGAGGCATCCGATGATCAGGATCACGTGCCACGCCGTATTAGCAGCCGTGGACAACTCGTTCATATCCTTGTATTTTTTCTTTGCGTGTTTTTTCACTTCAGCAACTGTCGTCATGCAGGGTGCGCCTCCTTTCTATGTTTGTGGTTTAGAACATAGCCATGTCAGGCTGCACCTTGCGAACGATCGCGTTGGTGGTCACAACCATGATCAGGCCGACGACGGACTGGAACAAACCGGCCGCCGCAGGATAGCCCAGCTGCGCGCCGGACTTCAAGGCGTTGTACACGTAGACGTCGATGGTAAGCGTCGCTTCGCGAATGGCGCCTGCGCCGTTGGGCAAGCAGTAGAACATGTCGAAGTCGCCATTCATGATGCGGCCGACCGCCAAGATCTGCAAAAGCACGATGGTGGGGATCAGCAGGGGAAAGGTGATGTGCTGGAACTGGCGGAACTTGCCGGCGCCGTCGATTGCAGCCGCTTCGTAAAGCTGTTGGTCGAAGCCGGTGATGGTCGCCAGATAGATGATGGAGTTATTTCCCGTGTACCTCCATATGTTGGCGATGACGAAGATGAGCGGCCAGGCCGAGGTCTGGTTGTAGAGGTTCATCGTGGGTCTGCCCAGGGCGGTGGCAATCTTGTTGAACACGCCGTTGGAGCAGATGAGGGCGTAGAGCAGGTAGGTAACGATTAGCCAGGACAGGAAATAGGGCAAGAACAGGATGGTGTGGTAGAGCTTGGCCAGGAAACGCTGGCGCAGCTCGTTCACGCCGATGGCCAGGCCGACAGAGAAGAACAGGCCGATGAACATGAAGGCCAGGTTGTAGCAAATGGTGTTGCGAAGGAAGATTTGCGTGTCCCTGGAGGTAAACAGGAACGAGAAATTCCCAAAACCGACGAAATCGTTATTCAAAAGCGTGTAAATAAACGGGTTTTGAACAAATGAATCGGCCGGAGGCATCATCAGCTTGTAGTCCTGAAAGGCCATCACGATTGCGGGCATTGGCATGTAATTGAAACAGAACATGAACACAAGCCCGGGGATCAGCATCGTAAAGAACGCAATATGGCGCTTTACTTCGCCGCTGCCCCACTTTTTTCTCTTCTTGATCGCGCGTTTTGTCTCGTTAGACAAGGTCGTGGTCATTGCTTCTCCTCCCATCTTTTTATCATGAACGATCGATGATTCCCAGACGCTGCTTAAGCGCCATATAACTCCGCATCCAAACGGGGAATATGGCGAAGCTGCCTCCTTTGATGAGGATTATTATATCATCAATAATTTTGCTTTGCAAGGCCAAATTAAAACAATTGTTCAAAAAAAGCCCCCCGTTTTTCGTCATCTCCCCCAGGATTTAACTCTGTCTTCATGTTTTCCCTTAGGTGGAAACGATATAATGTTACTGGCATATATTTATTAAATATAATTATTATTATATAATTTTTATTCGTTCCCGGTATTTCAACTTTTTCCACGGAATCTTCTTGCGATCTTCACGCATCGATCCTGCATCCAATTTCACCTTCTGCTTGCTCGCCGTTCCTCTTCCGTTCTAATATCTCCCCTAATTACCGCTTGTTTGTCCTCAAAAAGGCCCAATATCTCTTTTCATATCATTGGCTTTCAGGCAAAGAGCTTATGAATATGCGTTTTCATTCAAGCAAATCTTTCATTTTCATCTGCCACATCCTTCCGATTGGACCAACCTATTCATTCCATTACATCCTATTTCCCAGTTCTTATTCCATTTATAACCTTTAATTAATACAAGCAATTCCATAAAAAACCCGCTCGTTTTTTGGATCCGATTTGTCACGAGCGGGTTTATTCCGTGTTTCGAAACAGTTTCAAATCAGGGGATCGAACAGGCGTCCTCCCGGCCTACAGCCGGCTAAAGGCGCACACGGCCTGCGCCTTTCCGCCAAAGGCGATTTCTTCCCCGGGCAGCACCAGGACGCTCGTGCCCTTCTTGACCGCGTGGCCCTCCAGGTAGAGCTCGCCCTGCAAAAGGGTCAGGCAAACAAAGCGCGAAAGGCCGTTGACATAGCCGCCCTCCAGGTTGACGCGCTCGATGGCGTATTCCTTCTCGATGTGGGGCGTATGGCCAAAGCGCTGCGCCTTGGACTTTTTCTCCACCTGGACCACGTCCATGGCCTGCTTGAGCTGCAAGGGGCGCTTGTTGCCCGTGCTGTCCACGCGGTCGTAGTCATAGAAGCGGTAGGTCACATCCGTGGCCTGTTGAATTTCATAGGCGATGCAGCCGGCGGTGAGGGCATGGAGGGTGCCGGGCGTCACGTAGACATAGGAATCCTCCTGCACGGCCAGGTGGTCCACCACCTGATCCCAAAGGCCCTTTTCCACCTTCTCCTCCAGCTCTTGGCGGCTCTTGCACTTGCAGCCCATGGCGATGGCGCCGCTGGTAGGCTTGCGCAGGAAGAACCAGGATTCGCTCTTGCCGAAGGGCTTGTTCTCCACCCGGCGGGCATAGGCGTCGTCCGGGTGAATCTGAATGGAAAGGTCCTCGCCGGCGCTGATGAAGGAGATGATCAGCGGGAAGCTCTCCCCCGCTCCCATGCCGAAGGCCTGCGGGTTTTCCCGATAAACGTCGTACAGCCGGCGGCCGGCGTTGGGCCCGTTGAGCACCTTGCAGCTCAACTCCTCGTTGGCCGCCAGGGTGTACAGGGAGCCCACCTTATCCAGGGCGGGATCCGCTCCGTAGGCAATGAGCTCCCTGGAACCCCAAATGGTTTCCTTGTTGACCTGCGAGAGAATATACATGCGCGCCTCTCCTACCTTTCAAAAGTGATAATAATAGATGTACATATCGCTCAGTTCGCCGCTCTTGAGCCGAAAGCCGTCCTCGATGCAGCCGATCCGCCGGAAGCCGACCCCCTCATAGGCCGCGATGGCGGAGCGGTTGCCGGCAACCACCGCGTTGAACTGCATGCCCACGTAGCCCAGCTCCTTGGCCTTTTGCAGGGAATGGGCCACCAGCGCCTTGCCGATGCCGCAGCCCCTGCGATCCGCGTCCACGGCGTAGGAGGCGTTGGCGATATGGGACTTGCGCCCGATGCCGTTTGGGTGCAGGATATAGAGGCCCACGGGCGTTGCGCCCTCCCGCGCCACGCCCACAAAGCTCTGCTGCCTGGCAAAGCCCTCCATCTCCTCCATCGCCAAGGGCGTCTCCTCGGGGAAGGCCATGCCGTCCTCCACCACGCGGTTCCAGATGCGCATCAGCGCCGGCAAATCCTCCGCTCGGTATTCTCCGATCTGCATATCGCGTTCCCCCTCTGTCTCTATTTGTGGCAGGCCGCTTAGCGCAGGGCCGCGGCGGCCAAATAGCCCGTTGAAAAGGCCTGGTGCAGGTTAAATCCGCCGCAGGGGCCGTGCAGGTCCAGCATTTCGCCGGCCAAGGACAGCCCCTCGCAGCGCAGGGAGCGCAGGCTGCCCGCTTCCACCTCGTCCAGCGGAACACCCCCGAGGGTCAGCTGGGCCTGGTCGAAGCCCCCGCTGCCCGTGACGGGGAAGCGCCAATCCCGAAGTAGCGCGGCCAAACGGTCCAAGGCCTGGGACGGGGCCGGAGCCTGGGGGCGCAGGCCGCAGGCGTCCAGCAGCCGCTGGCCCACCAGGCGCGGGAACAGCCCCGTCAAGAGCTGCTCGCTCCGGGGAAACAGGGCCGCGCGCCTTTCCAGCTCGCCCCGCACCCGGAACCCGTCCCAGCCGGGCAGCAGGTCCACCGACAGCTCGCAGGCGGCCTTGGCCCCGGCCCAGGCGCGGGAAAGGTCGAACACCGCGATGCCGCTCAGCGCCCCTTCCTTGAACAACAGCTCCCCCTCCTCCTCCGCCAGCACGGCCTGCCCCCGGCAAAGGCGGATGCGGCCGTGCAGGCGCTGGCCCTGCAGCCCCTTCACCAGACTTTGGTCTGTTTTTAGGTAGGTCAGGGCGGGCGCCAGAGGGTTGAGGCGATGGCCCAGGGCCTGGGCCAGGGCATAGCCGTTGGCCTTGGAGGCGGCCCGTCCGCCCGCGCAGAGCAGCAGCCGCTGGCCCGTCACCCGCCGGCCGTCCCGCGCCACAAGGCAAAAATCCGCGCCGTTCTTGGCGGCGGAAACCGCCTCAAAGCCGCAGACCGTCTCCACGTTTTCTCGCTCCAGCCCCAGGCGCAGCACGTCCAGCACGGCGGAGGCCTGGTTGCATAAAGGGTACACGCGGCCTTCCTCGTCGGTCCGCGTGGCGAGGCCCAAGCCCTCCATAAGCTGGAGCAGCTTGTCCGGCTCCAGCAAGAAGCCGGAGGCCGCCGGCCCATAGGCTTCGGGAAGGGCTGCCCGATTGCTCAGGTTGCAGCGGCCGTTTCCGGTGGCCAGCAGCTTTTTCCCCACCCGATCGTTGGCTTCCAGCAGCGTGACCCGCCAGCCCCTGGCGGCCGCCGTCTGGGCCGCCAGCAGGCCGGCGGCGCCGCCGCCCAGCACCAGCAGGCGCGCGCGACTGTGTCCCACGGACCTTATCCCCCTTCCGCGATGCTCCGCGCCCCCGTTACCGCTTGGGCTCCAGCTGGAACAAGAGGCGCATCAAGTTGGTTCCGTCCTCCATCAAGCCCCCCTGCGCCGCATTGGTCTCGCCGTAGGGAAGGTTGCGCGCCGTGTTGACCTTGCTGTCATATAAGAGGAAGGGAACCGGCGTGCCGTCATGGGTGCGGGTGGAGATGGGGGTATAGTGGTCGGAAAGGATCAGGAGGCGGTAGCGCTCCTTGGTCTTGTCCAGGCCGACCAGCAGCGGCGCGAGCACCTTCTCGTCGATCAGGGCGATGGCCTGCAGCTTCTTTTCCAGATCGCCGGCGTGGCTCATCTCGTCGGGCGCCTCGATGTGGATGGCCGCAAAGTCGTCCCTTTCCAGGGCGCGCAGGGCCGCGTCCACCTTGCCCTGGTAGTTGGTATCCAGTTCTCCGTTGGCGCCCTCCACGTCCGTATGCCTTAGCCCAGCCAGCTCCGCGATGCCCTTGACCAGGGGGACGGCGGTGATCACATCGCCCGTGTGGCCGAAGAGCTTTTCAAAGCTTTCCAGCACGACGGCGCTGCCCTGGCCCCAGAACCACAGGGAATTGGCGGCGGGCAGGCCCCGGCGCACCCGCTCCCGGTTGATGGGATGGGCGTTCAGGAAGGCGAAGGAAGCCTCCATCAGCGTCAGGAGCATGCGATCGCCCGCCCCTTTGGGCAAATACGCCGCAATGCGCTGGCCAAGGATGTCGTGGGGCGGGGTCAGGGAGACCTCCGACGAGCCGGCGTCCAGCACGGCGATGTGGCGGTAGGAGGGGTTGATGGTAAAGCGCATGCCGGCCCGCTCCGACAGGGCGGCAAAGCCGGGATTCGCCAGCAGGTCCTGCATCAAGGCCATGGCGTCCTTGCCGTCGATGGCCCCGCCGGAATGGGAAATCATGGTCTGGTCCTGGTAGCTCGCCCCGTCCGTGCTCAGGGCCGCCAGGTTGCAGCGGAAGGAGACGTTGCCCGCCTCCATCTTCACGCCGGAGCCGGCCGCCTCCAGGGGCGAGCGGCCCGTGTAGACCTTTCTTGGATCGAAGCCGAAAATGGATAGGATGGCGGTGTCGCTTCCCGGCGGCACGCCGATGGGCACGGTGCGCACCTGCCCCACCACCCCGCGCATGGCCAGGGCGTCCATCACGGGCTTGCGGGCGGCTTCCAAGGGGGTCTTTCCGCCCAGCGCTTCCATGGGAAAATCGGCCATGCCGTCGCCGATGATGAGCACATATTTCACTTTTTCTACACTTTCCTTTCCTGCCAGAGAACCTCTCTGCCTTTCGGTTTCCTTGGGCGTAGGTTTATGGTATGATAGGATTATAGCATAGGGTTTGCCGCGAAAAACACAAGTAAGGAGAGGCTTAACATATGGAAAGCATCCATTTTGCATATCGCCGCAAGGACGACGCCGTGGAGGGCATCGCGTTGGTCAAGGCGTCCTCCCTGCGCGTTTCCTCCAACGGCTCCAAATATCTGGACCTCACCCTCATGGACGCCAGCGGCGAGATCAACGCCAAGGCCTGGAATTGGGGAGAAAACCCCGTGCCCGAGGCAGGAACGGTGGTGTTGCTGCGCGGCCTTGTGGGCGAGTTTGCGGGCAAGCTTCAGCTGCGGGTGGATAAGCTGCGGCAGGTGCAGGGCGAGGAGGTGGACTGGAGCCAGCTGGTTCCCTGCGCGCCGGAGAGCCCGGAGGCCATGTATCGGGAGCTCTACGAGACGGCCGGCGCCCTCTCCAAGGAAGGCCTGCGCCTATTGGCCCAGACCCTGCTGGAGGAAAACCGCGAGCAGCTGCTGATCTGGCCCGCCGCGGTGAGCTACCACCACGCCGAGCGCGCCGGCCTGCTGCACCACACGGTGACCATGCTCCGGGCGGCCAAGGCCCTGCTGCCCATCTACCCGTATGTGGACCGCGAGCTTGTGCTCTGCGGCGTGATCGCCCACGACCTTTGCAAGATTCAGGAGATCAACGCCGGCCCCATGGGCATCGCCACGGAGTACACGCCCGCCGGCATGCTGCTGGGCCACCTGGTGCTGGGCGTCTCCAACATCGCCCGCCTGGCCGCCAGCCTCGGGCTGGACGAGGAGACCAGCCTGCTGCTGCAGCACATGGTGCTCTCCCACCACGACACCCCGGAATATGGCTCTCCCAGGCCGCCGATGTTCCCGGAAGCGGAATTCCTGCACCATTTGGATGTTCTGGACGCCCGCATGGTGGAGATGGAAACGGCCCTCCGGTCCACGCCGGCCGGGCAGTTCTCCGAGCGGGTGCGCGCCTTGGAAAACCGCCGCCTGTACAAGTCCAAGGATCGGGAGGACTGAACGTTCCCTCCTCTCTCCAGCGTCCCTGTTTCGCCGGCCCACCAAGGCCGGCTTTTTCTATCCCGCCCCTCGCGCCCTTAGGCAAAGCGGCGCAGCCTGGGCTCGCACCACAACACGAACCAGCCGAGGGCGCCGCCGGTGCAAAGGCCCACCAACATCAAGGGCGTGGCATACATGAGCAGCTGCGGCGTGGCGGTGAGCCAGGCGCCCAGAAGCACCTGGCCAAGGCCATGGGCCGCCGCGCCCGCGATGGAAACCCCGACGGGCGAAAGGGCCCTGCAGGGCTTGAGGCAGGCCATGACCAGCAGCGCGAGGCAGCCGCCGCAAAGCGCGTAGGGCAGCGCCCCGAGGCCGGCAAACAGCAGGCTGCTCAGCAGCGCCTTGACCGCCAGGACCAGCCCCGCCCAGCGCCAGGAATACAGGTACAGCGCCAGCAGCACGCACAGGTTGCCCAAGCCCAGCTTCACCCCCGGCAGGGGCACCGGCAGGGGGATCAGGCTCTCCAGATAGGACAGCGCCAGGGCCAACGCCCCCAGCACGCCGCTGACGCATAGCCGGCGGACGGCGCGGCTATTTGGCGATTGCGTCATAGCCGCCCTCCCCCTCGATGGTCACGCTCAGCCTGTGGGGCAGGCAGGCGAGGCTCTGGCCCGTTCGGTCGATGGCCCCTTGGTTCAGGCAGAGCCCGTCCGGGCAATCGGCCTGCGACACGAAGATGCGCCCTTCCTCGACCTGCAACAGGTTTTCCCCATAGGGCGTCTGGACGGGATACAGGCCGTCGCGGTCCAGGTCGATCCGCAGCGCCGCCTCTCCGTCCACGCGCACCACCGCGGTGTTCCCCTTCGGGGTCCAGAGAAACAAAAGCGGCAGCAGGGCCAGCAAAAACACCGCCACGGCCACCACGAAATCCCCCTTCTTGGGCACGGTACCTCCCCCTTTCCCTGCTTTCAATTGACATCTCCTCCCGCAACCCTTATCATGGTTTCTTAAGGAAGGAGGCCTGTCTCCGGCATGAAACGCCTGCTCGCGCTGCTTCTTGCGCTGTGTTTGCTCTGCGGCTGTTCGGCAAAGCCCGTCACGGCCCAGGGCTTTGCCATGGATACCATCCTGAGCGTCAGCCTCTACCAGGGCGGCAGCCAAGCCCTGGCCCAGGAGGCCCTGTCCCTGGCGGACGAGGCCGAGGCCCGGCTGTCCTGCCATCGGGAGGGGACGGAGATCTCCCGCCTGAACCAGGAGGGCTGCGCCACCCTTTCGCCCGAAACGGCGGAGCTGCTGGCCTTCTGTTTGGACATGTATGCGGCCAGCTCCGGCGCGCTGGATATCGGCCTTGGCGGCGTGTCCGCCCTGTGGGACTTCAGCGCCGAACAGCCGAGCTTGCCCGAGGAAAGCGCCCTTCTGGAAGCCCTGTCCCATGCGGGCGCGGACGGGCTGCGCCTGGATGGTAACGAGGCCACGCTCCTGGATCCCTGCATGCAGCTGGACCTGGGCGCCGTGGCCAAGGGCGCCCTGGCCGACGACATGGCCGCCCTGCTGCGGGAAAGGGGCGTTACCAGCTTCTTATTGAACCTGGGCGGCTGCCTGTACCTTTCCGGCGGCAAGGACGGCGAGCCCTTCCGCGTCGGCGTGGAGGACCCCAGGCAGTCCGGCAGCATGCTGGGCGTGCTGTACCTGACGGAAGGGGCCGTCTCCACCTCCAGCGGCGCCCAGCGGGGCTTCACCCTGGACGGCGTGCGCTATCACCACATCCTCGATCCCAAGACCGGCTATCCCGCCGACGCAGGGCTGCTGTCGGTGACCGTGGTCTGTCCCAGCGGCCTGTTGGCCGACGCGCTTTCCACCGCCTGCTTCGTGCTGGGCGAGGAGGGCGCCGCCGCGCTGCTGGCGCAATTCCCCCAGGCCTCCGCCCTGCTGCTGTTGGAGGACGGAAGCCTGCGCGTCCTGGGCTCCTTGGACTTTGAGCCGGCCTAGCAAAAGCATACCAGCATTGCCGCGCCGCCGCAAGACGCAAGACGCAGGCCCGCCGCCCCGCCCCCACATTATATTATTTGGAAAGGAACGCCCCATCGGCCGTGTTAAAAAAAGCGCTCAATCGCAACCCCAAGGGCTGCACCGCCTTCTCCGACCGCTGGCTGCGCCTGCGCCTTCCCGGCTTTTGCGGGCAGGCCTGCCTGCACCGCATGCTGGCGTTTACCCAGCCCCTGGTCAAGGAAAAGCCCATCGCCCCGCCCAACCGCTTCACCATCGCGGACACGGGCTATGCCTGGCTCACCCTGCTGCCGGACGAAGGCCTGTATGCGGTCACCGGCATTCTCCAGCCCTCCGGCGAGGTCTACCAGGTGTACGTGGACCTGCTTTTGGACAGGGGCGAGGGGTGGTTCTTGGATGCCTACGCGGACGTGATCCTCTTTGACGACCATCGCGTGCTGGTGGATGATCTGGACGAGCTGGCCCAGGCCTGCCTGCGCGGCGAAATGACGCCGGCCCAGCGGGCGGCGCTGGAGGAGGAGGCGCGGCGCCTGCAGGAAGATATGTTGCAAAACCCAAACGGCTGGTTTTCCCTTGTTCGGCAAGTCTATACCTATTTTATAGGAGGAAACGACGATGCTTGAAGCCATCTCCACTCAATTACAGGGTTCCCTTTGGGTTCGTCCGAAGGGGATGGATGCGGGACGCCGCGACCAGCTCTCCGCCGCCTGGTTCCGCCTGGAGCTGGAGCTGGACGCCCCCGTGGAGCGGGCGAGTCTGTGCCTCTCCGCGGTGGACCGCTACCAGCTCTTCGTCAACGGAAGCTGCGCGCTGGAAGGCCCCATGAAGGGCGACCATTGGAACCATTACTACGAAACCATCGACCTGGCCCCGCTGCTGCGCCCCGGCAAAAACGCCTTGGTGGTCCGGGTGTACGCCTTTGCCCATTTCCATCCGGACCATCGCCAATACGGTCCCCTATCGGTCTATGTTTCCGATTGCGGGCTTTGCTTCGTCGCCCAGGGCGAGGCGGTTCTTGCCGGCGGCGGCGTCCTGCCCCTGTCCACGTCGGAGGCCGCCTGGATCGCCGTGGAGGATTCCAGCGTATCCATCGACAACGCCGGCGCCGCCTATGTCGGCTTCACCGAAACGCGCCGCCTCTTTCAGGAGCCCCAGGGCTGGCGGGACGCCGAACCCCTGGGCTGGCCCAAGGCCCAAGCCTATTTTCAAACGGGCATCAACCCCTATGGCGAGTTCTCCCCCGTGTTGCTCAAGGCCCGGCCCATCCCCAACCTGCGCCATACCCCCGGCGCCTTCGTGGGCGAGGTGGGGCAGGCGGGCTTCCCCCACTTTCCGGACGGGCTCTGCCGCCTTTCCCCCGGCTCCTCGCTGCGCCTGATCCTGGATGCGGGCGTGCTGCGCACCGCGTATCTGCGCCTTGGCCTTCGGGGCAAGGGTTCCCGGCTGCGCCTGACCTATGCCGAGCGCTTCTTCCCCAAGGACGCCGGCGAGCCCACGGGGCCCATGCGCCGGGACGACTGGGTCTCCGGCCGCATCGAGGGCCAATTCGACCTGCTGCTGGGCGGAGAGTCCGGCGCGGACTTTGAAAACTTCTGGTTCCGCACCTTCCGCTATGTGCAGGTAGAGCTGTGCGCAGGCGAGGAGGCGGCGGAGCTGCGCCTGCCCGAGTTCGTGGAGCTCGGCTATCCCCTGGACGTTTCGGCGCAATTCGACTTCCACGACCAGCGCCTGTCCCAGCTTTGGGAGATCTCCTGCCGCACGCTGCAGCGCTGCATGCACGAGACCCACGAGGATTGCCCCTATTACGAACAGCTGCAATACACCCTGGACACCCGGTTGCAAATGCTCTTCACCTACGCCGTTTCCGGGGATACCCGCATGGCCCGCAGCGTGCTTTGGCATTACCATTGCTCCCTGCTGCCGGACGGCATCCTGCAATCCCGCTATCCCTGCATCCGCACCCAGGTGATCCCCTGCTTTGCGCTGCACTGGATTTACATGCTGCGCGAATACCTGATCCAGACGGGGGACGCGGAGCTAATCCGCTTTTACAGGCCCACGGTGGATGCGGTGCTGGGCTATTTTGACCGGCACGTCAACGAGCAAGGCCTGGTGGAGGGGCTTGGCTATTGGGACTTTGGCGACTGGGTGGAGGAATGGAACGCCCGCAACGGCGTGCCGGACGCGGTTTGGCGCGGCCCGTCCACCGTGCACAACCTCAGCTATGCCTATGCCTTGCAGGCGGCCGCCTTCCTGATGGAGCACAGCGGCAGGCCCGGCCTGGCCGCCGAATACCTGGAGCGGGCCGAGGGCGTTCAAAGGGCCGTGTGGGCCAGCTGCTGGGACGAGGCGCGCGGGCTTCTGCGGGAAGGTCCGGGCTTTGCCCAGTACAGCCAACACGCCCAAAGTCTGGCCGTACTCACCGGCCTGCTGACCGGCGAGCAGGCCCAAAACGCCATGCGCGCCGCGATGGAGTCGCCGGACGTGTTGCTCTGCACCTTCCCCTGGCAATTCACCCTGCTGCGCGCCCTGGAAAAGGTGGGCCTGTATGGCTTGAGCGTCTCCGTCTTCCAGCAATACCTGGATATGTTGGACCGCCATCTAACCACCATCCCCGAAAAGCCCGGCGAGACCCGCAGCGACTGCCACGCCTGGAGCGCCTTGCCCCTGTACGAGTTCCCCCGCAGCCTCTTGGGCGTCCGTCCCCTGGCCATCGGCTGGGAAAAGCTGCTGCTCCGGCCCCAGCCCCTGCTCACCCGCGAGCTTTCCGGCCGCGTGCCCACGCCCAAGGGCGAGGCCTTCGTGCATTGGCGCCTGGAGGAAGGCGCGATGCACCTGACCGCGGACCTGCCCGCCGTGCCCGTCCGGGTGGAACTCCCCTCCGGCGCCGTGCTGGAGACCAACGGCGGCCACATCGAGCTACAGGATCCGCCCCGCGCCTGAGGCGCAGGCAAACGCAAAGGAGGCCAGCCGCATGGAATACCCTGTGACCGCCGGCCAGCTGTTGACGCTGGACTGCCAGCGCACGGGCGAGCCGGGAGAGGCCGTCGCCCAATGGCAGGGATTGACCGTCTTCGTGGAGAAGGCCCTGCCCGGCGAACGGGTGACCGCCCGGGTAACGGAGTGCGCCCCGCGCTACGCCAGGGCCCGGGTGGAACAGCTCCTGCTCCCCTCGCCCCAGCGGGCCGAACCTTCCTGTCCCCTGTACGGCCGCTGCGGAGGCTGCTGCCTGCAGCACATGAGCGCCCAGGCGCAGGCCCAAGCCAAGACGGACAAGGTGGTCCAGGCTCTCCAGCGGCTTGGCGGCTTTGCGCCCGGCTCCTACCGCCTAGACCCCATCCTCTCCATGGCCGATCCCCTTCATTACCGCAACAAGGCCGTGTATGCCTGCGGCCTGCACGAAGGGCAGGTTCGCCTGGGGCTCTACGAGCCTGGCAGCCACCACCTGGCCGCCACCACGGCCTGCCTGTTGCAGCCGGAGGCCGCCAACCGGGCGGCCGGCATCGTGGAAGCCTGGATGCGCCGCCACGGCCTGCCCGCCTATGACCCTGGCGCCCACCGAGGGCTGCTGCGCCATCTGGTCGCGCGCACCAACCAAAGGGGCGAGCTGCTCCTGGTGTTGGTTGTCAACGGCACAAGCCTGCCCCACGCCCAGGACCTGGTCCAGGCCCTGCGCGCGGAGTTGCCCAATCTCGTCGGCCTGGTGCTCAACCAAAACACGCGGCGAAACGCGCCCATCCTGCAGGGTCCTTGTCAAACCCTCTACGGCCGCGACAGCCTGGAGGAAACGATGCTCGGGCTGACCTTTCGCATCTCTCCCCTCTCCTTTTTTCAGATAAACCCCGCGCAGACCGCCCGGCTGTACCAGACCGCGCTGGACTTTGCGCGCCTGCGCCCGTGGGAAACCGCCGTGGACGCCTACTGCGGCTCCGGGACCATCGCCCTGCTGATGGCCAAACAAAGCGGCGCCCAGGTGGTGGGCGTCGAGCTGTACGCCGGCGCCGTGGCCGACGCCAGGGACAGCGCCCTGCGCAACGGCCTGCCGAACGCAAGCTTCTACCAGGGCAGTTGCGAAACCGTCCTGCCCCGCCTGGTCGCCGAAGGCCTGCGCTTCGATGTGGCCACCGTAGACCCTCCCCGAAAGGGTTGCGACCGCGCTCTCCTGCGCGCGCTTCTGCAAGCCGCCCCCCAGCGCATCGTCTACGTCTCCTGCAACCCCGCCACCCTGGCGCGCGACATGGCCTTCCTCCACGAGGGCGGCTACGCCCCCGAGCGCGTGCAGCCCGTGGACATGTTCCCCCTAACCGGCCACGTGGAGACGGCGGTGCTTTTGTCCAAAGCCTAGGCGGACGCGGTCCGATAAACAGCCGCAACTCCTTTTCGCAAGGTTTTTTTCTCGGGAGGGAATCATTGTGGAGAGTAGCGCCGTTCTCTATATATCCGTTACAGCCCGCCTAGGAGCGGATTGGACGGCAGGCTTTCCGGCCGTTTCGAGCGCTCGGGGATTCGGCGCGGGCAGCGAAATAGATCGCAGAAAAGGAGTTGGCTGTGTTCGAAACGAAGCATTATAAGTCGTGGTCCGGTCTAAACAAGCAATTGACGGACGCTGTTTGCAAGGAGCTGCGGGGGAGGATCACGTATTTTCTCACCAGATATCACGATGTGCACAATGCCTATGGGAGAGCCGCGATCCGGCTGGATGGAAAAGAGCTGATACAATTCTCCTGGGTGGATATGTATCGGCAAGAGGCGGATGTGGCGGAAAAATGGCGGGAAACCAGAAAATGGAATTGCGAAGATCCGGAGTTATTGAAAAAATGGAACGACCAAGCGACGTTTTCCGACTACGATTTTCTATTCGCGGCGACCAAGTATCTACAGCTATCCATCCAAGAGGCCTTGGAGAGCGACAATTCCCTGATACGGGTTTTCGCCATCATGGACAAGCGCGTGGGGAAGAGAACGTTGGAAAGGTTGCGTTTAGAGGGAACATATAGGCAGTATCCGGAGTGGGTCCAGCAGTTCTACAGATTGAGATGGGAGGCGTCTCTCGGCGAGGTTTGAAACAGGAAGGGGGATCCACCTTCCGCGCAGGGAGGCGGAGGCGCGGGTTTCCCCAGCATGCCAAAGCCCGAAAGCAGGGCCGTTCCCAGGGATAGGATCTGCCTTGCTCCTACGAGAAACGGCGAAACGGGAAGGCTTTGCCTGTCCAGGCGCCGCAACCCAACAATCGTAGAAGTAGAGTAGAATAGAAAGGAAGACGTCCATGGTACAACCCATCCAGGATCGATTCCGGCAGGAAGTCAACCGGCACATACGGGATGAATGGTGCGGCCCGCTGGTGGCGACCCGCGGCTTGCTGCACGACACCTCCGATGCGGACGGCTTTATCGCCGTCGAGGGGGACGTCCTGCTGGGATATGTTTTGTATGCCGTCGAAAACGGGCAGTGCGAAATCCTGGTGTTGCACAGCCTGCAGGAAAATCGCGGTGTTGGCAAGGCCCTGATCGAGGCGGTTCTTTCCGTGGCAAGGGCGCAGCATTGCAGCCGGGTCTGGCTCATCACCACCAACGACAATATACATGCCATCCGCTATTACCAGCGGGTTGGCTTTGCCCTGCGCGCCGTGCACATCGACGCAATCGCAGCGTCGAGAAGGCTCAAGCCCTCCATCCCGCTGCGCGGCAACGAGGACATCCCCATACAGCACGAATTCGAATTCGAGTGGAAGCTGTAGCTTCGACCGCTTGTCAAAGCGGGAAGGGCGGATTCGCGCCGCCCCGGGATGGCCGGACTCTTATCCGGCGTCCTGGACTTTCGCCAACGGGCTTGCGGAGGCGCCGGCCGCTTTCCTCGCCTTAGATCTTCGCACGCCTTGTCTCGAAGGGAGGAGAAAACATGGTTCGCAGCGCAGACAAGGAGGATCTGGCACAGGTGGCGGCTCTGGCAGCCCAGCTGTGGCAGGAACACACGGCGCAAGAGCTGCTCGAGGCGTTTTCCGCTGCGCTGGAAGCGGGCAACTCCCGTTTTTTCCTGATCGAAGCCGAGGGCGAGCCGGCCGGCTTTGCGCAGTGTCAGCTTCGGCAGGACTATGTGGAAGGCACGCAGACAAGCCCCGTCGGCTATTTGGAGGGGATCTTCGTGCGGGAGGGCTTTCGCCATCGCGGCTTTGCCCGTGCCCTGTTGCAAGCGTGCGAGGCTTGGGCCAGAGAGCAGGGCTGTTCGGAGTTCGCCAGCGACTGCTCCACGGAAAACCTCCCCAGCATCCGCTTTCATAGGGCGCTGGAATTTGAAGAAGCGGGCAGGATCGTCTGTTTCGTCAAGCGCCTGTGACCGGCCAAGGGTTTGCCTTCCATATCAAAGGGGGGCCGCCTGGAGGAAGCGCATCGCTCCCCTCGGGCGGTCCCCCTTTCCTTCCCTGCACGCGCCGGTGCGGTCTTCCCCATGCCTTTCCCCGCCGGCATGCCGGACGGCTGACCCCGGCCATCCCTTTGACCAGGGTGCGGTGCGTTCTCGCAGGGCCACGGCGGCCGCCTTGCCGAGGTTTTTGTGCAATGGCAGGCCATCCCCTTCGCCCCGCAGAAAAAAGCGTCCGGGCCGCCCGCTACTCGCCGGTCGACTGGAGCACGAGCCAGGTTTGACGCCCTTTTTTGGCAAAGCGCAGGGGCTGTATGCGCTGCAAATGGTCAATTTCTATCAGCGTTGCATACCGGCTGTCCTGTTTTACCTTCCAAAATGCCTCGTCGCAGCAAAGGCGCCGGTTGTAGCGCGCCTGCAATTGGCCAAGCTCCATTTGCTGTCCCAGGACGATGTACTCCACGGCGGCGGCCTCAAACAACGCCACAATGTCCCCGCCGGTTTTTTTCATGAGCACCACGTCCCCTACGTCAAGCCGGCCATAGGGCGGAATCCTGTTCCTGCTCAGGCGCGATTCCAGCGTCTTTTCCCCCTGCAAGATGCGCGTTTAGTAGGGCTCCGCCATCACGGCCAAATGCAGACGGCCGTATTCCTTTTGCATCAGCTTCCTCCGCCAATCGCCGGCCCCTTCCTTGTCCAGGCGTTGGCAGAGTTCCTCCAACAGACCGTCGGGCACAAACATGCCGCGTTTTCGCCTCCTGTGTTTAGGATCCGGCCTCAACGGGCCCGCTTCACAGCGGCAGTTGCAGCTCTACGTCCGCCGGCTGCAGATGCCGCAGGCACATGCGCACGCTGGGCCCGTCGCTGGTCTCGTAAAAGACCCTTGCCTCCGCCTCCGTCAAGCCGCCCAACATCTTGCGGGCGATCAGCCTGGGACGCAGCAGCTCCTCATCGGCCCGCAGGGCGATGGCCATGTCGCAGAGCTTCCGCAGGCTTGCCCAGGGCTGCCTTTGGTCCAGCAGCCAGTTGCCCTCCACCAGGACGATCCCTTCTTGCACCTCGAGGGCGTCCTCCACCACGTCGTGCAGCCGGCGGTCGTAGAGGGGCCAGCGCAGCGGCTCCCCCCGCCGCAGGGATCCAAGCGCCGCCGCCAGCTTCTCCACATCGAAGCTCTCCGGCCCGCCCTTGAAGCGCTTCATGGGCTGCCAGCGGCCATCCCGCCACACCTGCCGGGCCTCGATCTCCCGCTGGGGATAATGAAAGCCATCCATGCCCAGGGCCTGCAGGGGCTTTTGTCCGGGCGTGCATCCGGAAAGCTCCTGCAAAAAGGCCGCCAAGGTGCTCTTGCCCGAGCCGGGCGGTCCGGCCAGGAAGGCCACCAGCCGGCCCGACGCCCCCTGGGCCTGCGCGCTCAGGCGGCGAAGCAGGGGCAGAAAGACCTCCTCAACGCTTTTCTCCCGAAAGCTGGCGCGCACCGCCAGCCCGTTGACCAGCCATTCCCGCTCCATTGCGTCCCTCCTTCTCTAGCCCGGCCGCCCCTCTTTTGCGGGCGGCGGGTTTTCCTTGGCCGTCCAGCAGAGCACGTCCAGGCGCAGCACCAGGGTCTTTTCCGCCGCGGCGGCCGGGATCTCCAGATCTTCCCGTCCGGTCTGGCAACGCAGGATGCAGGCAAGGCCTCGCCGCTTTTCCTCCAGATCCTCCAGAAAAACGGGCCTGGCCTGGCCCATCAGGCACGCATAGGCGTAGCTGAAGTCGCAGGCTCCCCTTCCCTCGAGCAGCCGATGCCCGCCGTCCATCTCGAAGCTCACCTTCTCCGCCCGGCGCAGCAGATCCAGCTTGCGGCCTTGCAGGGCGCTGTGCAGATACAGCCGCAGCGCGCCGCCCTCTTCCAGCTGGAAGCCGAAGTTCATGGGCACCACATAGGCAAGCCCGTCCTCCACCAGGCCCAGGCGCAGGACCTTGCACCGTTTGAGCACCCCCAGCGCCTGGTCCACCGTCGTCAATTCCCTGTCCCGCCTTCGCATCCGGCCAGCCTCCTTCCCTGTTCGTACCACAGGGGCACGGTGCGCGTAAAGCCTTCGTAGGCCGCGTTCAGCTGTTCGGCCTGTCGGAGCATGGTCTGCACCTCGCCTTCCCCAAAGGGGATGGCCCACACCACAGAGGAAAGCTGGTTGGAGGCGATGTACAGCAGCAAGAGGGGGAAGAACGCTTCCGGCACGGGGCCGTCGAAGTAGCCGTCCACCCGTCCGGCCGCAAAGGCCGGGCTGGCCGCCGCGCACCAGACGATGCGGTTAAACTCCTCCCAGGGATCGCCGGAATCCATGCGGTTAAAGTCCACGACGCCCAGGCGCAGGTCTTGCGTGACGGTCATGTTCCCGCAGTGATAATCTCCGTGCTGAAAGCCCTGGGGCCGGCCGCGCAGCAGCGTTCGATGGTCCTGGATGTATTCCACCAGGCGCTCGCCGCCGCGAAAGCGGATGGGGCAGTCCCGATAGGCGCGTATCTTGGCGTCCATCTTGGCGTTGAAGCGCGCCTCCCAGGGCTTTGCATCCGCAAAGGCGGGCAGGGCATGGAGCTGGCGCAGCGCAAGGCCCGCCCGGAGCCCCAGCCCATATTGCTGCGCCGGGGTCAGGCCGCGCAGCGCGGGCTCGGCGTCCTGGCCGGGCACGAAGCTCAGGAGGGTGTAGATTCCCGCATCGCAGCGGCCAAATCCCTTGGGCCGAGGCAGCAGGGCCGCGCAGTCCTGAGGCAGGCGCTCCATGGCCGCATATTCCTTCTTCTTTCGCTCCCATTGGTCTGCGGGGCTGAGCCGCAATAGCCAGCGCTGCCCGTCCTTCAGGTCCACGATGAACTTCCGGTCCCGGGACCAGCCCTTCTCCAGCGCCTCCACCCGGGCAAAGCGCCCCTGGCCGTCGATCTGTTCCCACCAATCCATGTTCGCCGCCTCCTTAGGCCTTCACGCCGATGCCATGCTCGCGCAAGAGCAGGTAGACCTCCCGGCCCAGCGCCTCCACCAGGTGGGCGCTGACCACCAAGGGGTCCCCAGCCCGTAGCCCCTGTAGATAGCGCTGCAGGACCTCGGCCTGAAACCGGCCGAGCAGCTCGGCGGGGACGGGGCCGACGCCCGCCGGCCTGGCGGCTTGCAGCAAGGGCCGCACCTCCTGCGTCCACCAGGACGCGTCCCTTTGCGTAAAGTCGAAGCGATAGCAGTCATCCCAGCCCACGCCGACGCCGTGCACGTCCTCCAGGGCGCTGGCCTTGCGCCCCTCCCAGACCAGGTCGCCGAAGAGCAGGTCATAGGCGGCGTCCGTCATGCAATGCACGCAGTAGCCAAGGGCCAGGTCGCCCCTGTCGGACCGCCTGTAGAAGGCGGCCACGCTGCGGTACCAATCCGGAATGTGTTCCTGGCGCTGATGGGCGCGCCAACGGGTCTGCTTGTCCGCAAAGCCATCGACGTTCACGCTGTCCGGCGCGATGGCTCCCAGGTAGTATTGGGCGGCATCGCCCTGGAAGGAAGCCAAACGGGCTGCCTCCCTGGCCGCGTACAGATGCATCATGGTGCTGGCCATGGCCGCTCCCCCTTTCGATCAAGAAACTCAGTATACGTTAAATTTGTGCATTTGTCAAGTTTTCCCTTGCAGGTTCCCCCCTCGCCATCCGGCAAGCGGGGCGGGCTTCCCGTCGCTTTCCGGACGGCGCAGGGCCCTTGCCCAAACGGCCCTGGCGCGCCGGACCGATGGGCCCGGCCGTTTCCTAGGCAGCGTGGGGCCGGCGGCGCGGTTGCCAAGGAAACGGGCGCAAATGCCCGCCCTGCTTGCTGGCCTTTTGCCCGCCGCAGCCTTATACTGAAGTTGGCGAAATCAACGAAACGGAGGCGATCCCATGGACCTTGGAGACAACCTGGCCAATGCCAGAAAGAGGAGCGGCCTTTCGCAGGAGCAGGTGGCTGAACGGCTGGGCGTCAGCCGGCAGACGATTTCTAAATGGGAAACGAACGAAACGCTGCCGGACATCCGCCAATCCAAGCGTCTGGCCGTCCTGTATGGCCTGACACTGGACAAGCTAATCGAGTTCGACCTGGAGCAGCAGGAGATCGAGCAGGCCATCGACAAGGTCAGCGAGGAAACCCAGCGGAAGATCGACTGGACGAAGCTCTGGGGCAAAAAATACCCCGTGCTGTTGCTGTATCCCCAGCAGATCTGCATCGAGGACTATGCGGCGCCCCTGCGCGCGCTGCTGGCCCGGCTGCAAGCGCAGGCCGGCTACAGCCCCCTGGACGCCATGCTGGTGCTCAAGGACATCCTGGCCAAGCAGTGGTCGGAATAGTCCTTGGCCTTGGGCTTGCCCTTTTGCCTTTCTTGGCTTACAATATCCATACAAACAAGCGATGAACGCGCAAAAGGGGGCCCTACGCATATGGCGGAAACGCAAGAACGCTTCAATCCCGCGGATGCCAACCAGCTCACGCGGCAGTATCTGGATTCCTTTCTCCTGGAGATGCGCCAGATCGACGCGGATCTGCCGGACACCAGCCTGCAGCTCTATGGACACAGCTTCCGCACCCCGATCATGATGGCGGCCCTTTCCCATCTGAACAACTGCTGGCCCGACGGCATGGTGGAGATGGCCCGAGGCGCCGCCGCGGCCGGGGCCGTGATGTGGTCCGGCATGGGCGACGACGACGAGCTGTCCCGCATCTGCGACACCGGCGCCAAGACCATCAAGATCATCAAGCCCTACCAGGACGAAGATCTGCTGTTGCACAAGATCCGCCACGCGGAGCGCTGCGGCTGCATCGCCGTTGGCATCGATATCGACCATGCCTTCGGACACAAGGGCGGCTATGACAACGTGCTGGGCTATCCCATGACGCCCAAGTCCGCGCAGCGGCTGGCCGACTTTGTCCGCAGCACCTCCCTGCCCTTTGTCATCAAGGGTGTGCTCAGCGTGCAGGACGCCCTCAAGTGCGCCGATATTGGCGTAAAGGGCATCGTGGTTTCCCACCACCACGGCATCATGCCCTATGCGGTGCCGCCGCTGATGGTGCTTCCCAAGATCGCCCAGGCCGTGGGCAAGCGCATGCCCATCTTCGTGGATTGCGGCCTGTCCAGCGGCATGGACGCCTTCAAATGCCTGGCCTTCGGCGCCACCGCCGTGTCCGTCGGCCGCAAGATCATGGAGTATCTGCAAAAGGACGGCGCCAAGGGCGTGGAACAGGGCGTGGAGGAACTGACCGCCCAGCTTTCCGTGGCCATGGCCCGCACCGGCTCCCACAGCGTCGGAACCATCGATCCGGGCGTGCTTTGGCGCAAGGATTGGTAGGCCCGCACCCCTTCGTGCCTCCTCTCAGGGAGGCGCGCCACCTTCCTGGCCGCGCGCGAAGCGCCCTGCGGCGCCGCGGCGGACAGGGGCATGCGATGAGGAGGTTTTGCACCATGGACGAATCCGCGCTCTGCCTTCGGCCCCTCGTCGAGGCAGACCTGCCTGCGCTCTCCGCCATCCAGCGGGAGGCCTTTGACGAGGACAGCCTGCTGCATCTGGGCCGTCGGGGCGGGCCGGAAGGCTACGACGACGGAAGCTTTCTCCGCCGCTGGGCTCTACACCCGGATGCCACCGCCCTGACGGTGGAGCTGGACGGCCGCATCGCCGGCGGCGTCATCCTGTTCCTGCGGGAGGCGGCGGGCGAGGGGTTTCTCGGCTGCCTGTTCCTCTCCCCAGCGCTGCGCGGACAGGGCCTGGGCCTGCGGGTCTGGCGGGCCGTGGAATCCCGTTATCCGGCCGTCCGCTGCTGGCGAACGGAGACCCCCGCCTTCTCCCACCGCAACCACCACTTCTACATCAACAAGTGCGGCTTTCAGGTCGTGGCCATAACGGATCCAAAGGACTGGGAAAACGCCCAGTTTCAACTGCTCAAGCGCCTTGCCTAGACCGGCAAAGCGACAGCGCCCCCGCGGAGGATGCCTTCCTTCGCGGGGGCGTTCTTTTTACGGCTGTTCCTTGATGCGCACCAGGTAATCCCCCGCCTGCGCTTGGGGAGGCAGGGGCAACGTCAGGCGCTGCTTGGGATGGGGCGCGGCGGACAGGGGCTCGCCCTCCGGGGAGCGCAGGTCCTCCGCCAGAAAGTCCGCATAGCCCCCCGGGCCGAACAGCTGCAGCCGCTCTCCGGCCAGGAACTTGTTGCGCTGCTCCACCAGCCCTCGGCCGTCCGGGTACGTCTCCAGCACCTTGGCCAGGTAGCTGGCCCCCTGCTGGACCTGCACGCTGCCCGGCGGGCTGTCCGGACGGCGGGTGAAATAAAAGCCGGTGCTGTAGGGCCTATGGCTGGCATAGCACGCCCGCCGCAACAGCTCGGGATCGAAGGGCTTGCCCGCCAGGGCGTCGTCCAGGGCCCTGCGGTAGGCCGACACCACCGTGGCCACGTAGTAGTCCGTCTTCATGCGGCCCTCGATCTTGAAGGAGGAGACGCCGGCCTCCAGCAGCTCGGCCAGGTGCTCGATCATGCAAAGATCGTTGGCGGAATATAGGTAGGTCCCTCGGCCATCCTCCACGATGGGGAGGTATTCCCCTGGCCGCTTCTCCTCCACCAGGGCATACTTCCAGCGGCAGGTCTGGGCGCAGGCGCCCTGGTTGGCATCCCGGCCGGTCAGGTAGTTGGACAGCACGCAGCGGCCCGAGTAGGAGGCGCAGACGGCGCCATGGACAAAGGCCTCCAGCGTCAGGGTCTTGGGGGTGTTGGCCCGTATGGCGCGAAGATCCTCCATCGTCAGCTCCCGGGCCAGGATCACGCGCTCCACGCCCTGCCCATGCCAAAAGGCGGCCGCGCGGGAGTTGAGGGTGTTGGCCTGGGTGGAAAGATGCAGCGGCAGGCCGGGCGCCTGTTCCCGGGCCAGCAGCACGGCCGCCGGGTCGGACACGATGGCCGCGTCCACGCCCAGCTCCTCCAGCTCCCGCAGGTAGGCGGCCACGGGCTGCAGGTCCTGTTCATACAGGAAGGCGTTGACCGTCACATACAGCCGCCTGCCCAGCCCATGGGCGGTCCGGACGGCCCGTTCCAGGGCGGGACGGTCGAAATTGCCCGCAAAGGCCCGCAGGCCGAAGCGCTGGCCGCCCACGTAGACGGCGTCCGCGCCGAAGCGAAGGGCCGCTTCCAGCTGCTCCTGGCCGCCCGCCGGGGCCAGCAGCTCAGGAGGCCGCGCTTGGGCTTGGGCTTGGTTGGACATCCTGCTCCTCCTGTTCCTCTTGCTCCTCTTGCTCTTCCTCCGCCTGGGCCTCCTGGAGCCTTTGGTCGTACGCCTCCCAAAGGGGTCTGTACTCTTCCACGGCCGCGTTGTGCTCCTCCAGCGTCTTGGAGAAGTACAGCTCGCCCGTTTCCGGATCGGTCAGGGTGAAGTAGAGGTAGTTCTCCTCCAGGTATTCCTCGTCCGGATACAGCGCCGCGTCGATGGCCTCGGCGCCGGGATTGCAGATGGCCCCCACGGGCAGGCCGGTGTGGATGTAGGTGTTGTAGGGCGAATCGGTGTCCAGCTGGCTCTGGGTGAGCACCAGATTGCGGATGCCCAGGGCGTAGTGGATGGTCACGTCCGAGCCAAGGGTCATGTCCTCCGCCAGGCGGTTGTGGAACACGGCGGAAACCTTGTAGAAGGTATCCCTCTTTCCCTCCTCCTGGATCATGGAAGCCAGGGTGATGACCTCGTCCATGGTCATGCCCAGCTCCTCGGCCCGGTCCATGTACTGGATGCCGTAGATGACGTTCATGCGGGTGAGCATCTTGCCGATGACGGTCTCCTCGGAGGAGCCCACGTAGATCTCGTAGGTATCCGGGAAGAGGTAGCCCTCCAGCTTATAGTAGCGGCCGTCGTCCTGGGTATCGAGCACCTCCTCCAGGAAGGGGTACTCCTTGCGGAAGCTCTCCCCGTCGCGGCACAGCTCCAGGAAGCGGCTGTCGTCCTGAAAGACGCCCTGTTCCACCAAGGAGGCGCCGATCTCCTCCACGGAAAGGCCCTCGATGATGCGGAAGGTCATGACCTCCTGGCCGCCGTCGCCTTCCTCCAGCACGTCCATGATCTCCGTCAGCGTCATGGACCGGCTCAGCTCGTAATCGCCGGCCTTGAGCTTGCCGCTCTTGCCCATGAAGTCCGCCAGGTATTGAAACACGCCCTTGTTGCGGATCAGGTCCGCCTCCTTGAGCTGCCTGGCGATGGAGGAGATGGAAGATCCGCGCTTGATGGTGATGGGGACGAGTGTCTGGTCGTTTTCGTCCACGGGCATGACGAAGTTCTCATAGCAATACACAACGGCCGTGGACAGCGCGCCCACCACCAGCAGGCAGGCAGCCAAGAAGATGGCGACGGGCCTGAGCACCCGCCACAGGACGTCGAACCACCTAGGTCCGCGATCCCCTCCCTGCATCCGATAACCCCTCCCTCGTGCAAGGCCCTCCGGGGCCTGTTTCTCCCTTGCTAAACGAGCCAGGCCGGCCCGGCGTTCATTGGCCCGTCAGCAGGTCCATGTCCACGCCGCCGGCCTCGCCCAGGATCTTGTAGATCTCGGCCAACATCCGTTGATAGCGGAACTCGGCCAGCATGTAGGCCGTCGCCTCCTGGCTCATCTGCAAAACGCCGGCAAGCTTTTGCAGCCGCTCCAGCTCCTTGGGGTCCGGCGAAGCGCCCCCGGCCATGGACACCTGCAGCTGAAATTGCAGCCTTTTGTATTCGTCCAACAGGGCTTTTTGGGTTTCGTTTTCCATGGCCTTTTCCTTGGCCTGCATATAGTCCAGGTATTCCGGGCTTTTCTTCATCTCCGCGGCCAGCTGGTGGGCCAAATCATATACGTTCACGCCGACGCCTCCTCGCCTACAAAGGTTTTGAACAAAGCAAAATTCGCCTTTCCCGCGCAAAAGTCCTCTCGCGCGGGAAAGGCGGCGAATCGATTTTTGTCAGATTTCCATCACGACGGGCAGGATCATGGGGCTGCGCTTGGTCCTCTGGTAGAGGAACTCGCGCAGGTCGTCGCGCAGCTTGGCCTTTAGGTTGCTCCAATCCAGCTGCCCGCCCTGGCCCAGGCAGGCGGTCAAGCTCTCCTTGGCCACGGCGCGGGCCTGCTCCATGAGCTCCTCGTTTTCGCGCACGTACACAAAGCCCCTGGTGATGATGTCCGGGCCGGAAAGGATCTTGCGGCTTTCCGCGGAAACGCTCACCACCACCACCATCAGTCCGTCCTGGGCCAGGTGGCGGCGGTCGCGCAGCACCACGTTGCCCACGTCGCCGATGCCAAGGCCGTCCACCAGCACCGCGCCGGCGGGCACCTGGGCGCCGAGGCGCATGGTATCCCGGCTAAACTCCACGCAGTCGCCCAGGCGGGGGATGAGGATGTTCTCCTCCGGCAGTCCCATGGACATGGCCAGGCGCTTGTGGGTGGAGAGCATGCGGTACTCGCCGTGGACGGGGATGAAGAACTTGGGCCGCAGCAGGGCGTGCATGAGCTTCAGCTCCTCCTGGCAGGCGTGGCCGGAAACATGGACCTCCGCCAGGGATTCGTAGATCACCCGGGCGCCCTTGCGCAACAGCTGGTCGATCACGCGGGAAACGCTCAGCTCGTTGCCGGGGATCGGGCTTGCGGAAACCACCACCATGTCGCTGCTGCGGATGTCCAGCTTGCGGTGCTCGGAGAAGGCCATGCGGGTCAGGCCGCTCATCTGCTCGCCCTGGGAGCCGGTGGTGATGACCACCACCTCCTCGTCGGGATAGCGGTCCAGATCGTCGATATCGATCAGCACCTCCGGCGGGATGTGCAGCTCGCCCAGGTTGCGGGCCACGGTGGAAACGTTGACCATGGACCGGCCCGTCAGGCAAACCTTGCGGCCGAAGCGCTGGGCGCTCTCCACCACCTGCTGAATCCGGTGCACGTTGGAGGCGAACATGGCGATGATGATGCGGCCCTTGGCCTGGGGAAACAGGGCGTCGAAGGTCTCGCCCACCTTGCGCTCGCTCATGGTGAAGCCGGGCCTTTCCACGTTGGTGGAGTCCATCAGCAGGGCCAGCACGCCCTCCTGGCCCAGGCGAGCCAGGGTGTGGAAGTCCATCAGCGCGCCATCCACGGGGGTATAGTCCACCTTGAAGTCGCCGGTGACCACCACCACGCCCATGGGCGTGCGAATGGCCATGGCCACGGCGCCGGTGATGGAATGGCTCATCTTGATGAAGTCCGCCCGGAACACCGAGCCGAGGTTGACGTGCTGTCCCGGGGCGATGACGTGCATGGCCACGTTCTGCACGGCCCGATGCTCCTTGAGCTTCAGCTCGATCAGGGCCATGGTCAGCTTGGTGGCGTAGATGGGCACCACGCCGCCCAGCATCTTCACCACATAGGGAATGGCGCCGATGTGGTCCTCGTGGCCGTGGGTGACCAGGATGCCGCGGATCTTGTCGCGGTTGCGCTGCAAATAGGTGACGTCCGGGATCACCAGGTCGATGCCCAGCATATCCTCCTTGGGAAAGATGGAGCCGCAGTCCACGATCACGATGTCCTCGGCGTACTCCAGCACGGTGATGTTCTTGCCGATCTCCTCCACGCCGCCCAGGAAAATGACCTTCAGCCTTCCCTTGGTGGTGGTCGTGGGGGTCTGCTCTATTTTTTCGTTTTGCGCCTCGGCCTTGGCGGCGGGCAGCTTGCGGCCCTTTGCGCCCTTGGCGGCCGTGCGGCCCTGAAGCAACTTCTTTTTTAGGCTCTTGACGGCGCTCTTTTTAGAGGTCTCCCCCTGTTTTTGGGCAGACCTACCCTTTTGCTCTTCGCTCATCTTTTTTTAGGAACATAAGGCACTGCACAATAGACGGCTGTTAGTATGTTCCTCCTCCTTCTTAACAAGATTATTTCATTTAAACGAACGCTCCGCCAGGCCTTCGGCCGCGCGCACCGGCAGGAAACCAACCCGCACTTGGCTTCCCGCAAACCACTGCGCTCGCGCGCACGGGGGAAGGGCCTTGGAGCTGCCCGAAAAAATCTCTTTGCGCATTATTATAGCATAGCCTTGGTTTGAAGCAAGCGGCGCAATGTTATTTATTCTCCCCTGCTTCCTCCTGGGCCAAGCTTCTGGCCAGCAGGGCTTCCATCTCGTCGAACAGTTCCCGGGCAAACTCCGCGTCCGGCGACTCGCTGCGCAGGTAGAAGCTCTCGCTGTCCTCCTCCGGATAGAGGAAGGCCGCGCCCCGCTCCCCCAGGGAGAGGCGAACGCCATGCTCCAGCACGGGGGAGCGTGGCGCCAAGGCCTGGGCCACCCGTTGCAGCACGCGGCCCTTGCGGCTGTTGCGGCAGGGCAGGCGCTTTTCCAGCCTGTAGCGCTTAGGCAGGCGGTCCACCAGCTGCCACAGGGGCAGGTCCCATTTCTTGAGGGCCTCCAGAAGGAGGGTGAGCGCGCCGATGCCGTCGAAGAACAAGGTCCGGTACAGCGGATGGTCCCGCGTCAGCTCCATGCGCTCGCGGCGGCTGGGGCCGCAGCGCAGGCAGCGCACGCCCAGGGAGGCGGCCATCTCCTCCAGGGCGTCGGAGTCCTGCCAGGCGCCCATCACCGGCGCGCCGGGGGCGAAGCAGTGCGCCACCGCCGCGCACAGCAGGGGATAGACGGCTTCCGACACGGCCCGTCCCTTTTCGTCCCACAGCTCCACGCCCTCCAAGTCCTCCCGCAGCCGGGCGCGGATGGCGCCGCCCGGCCGGAACAGGGCCTCGGCCTCGGCGGCGGCGGGGCCCTTGGCCGCCTCCAGGTTCAGCTCTCCGGCCTGGCCCGCCAGATCCGCCAGCAGCACCAGCTGCATCAGCCGCAGGGCGGACACGCCCTGCAGTTCCACAGGGAATGGCAGCTGCTCCAGGGCAAGGCCGGGCGCCTCTTCCCGCTCCAGGGCGGCCTGGAGCGCTCGTCTTTCCGCCACGGAGTGCTCCAACCCCTGGCGGTCGTACAGGTCCACGCGCAGGCGTCCGCCCCGCAGGCAGAGATAGGCCGCGCCGCCGGCCCCATACTCGTCCTGGGCGCAGGCCAAGGCCTGGGGGCTCGCCTCCCCGGCCAACAGGGCTTGGCAACCGGCCGCCGCCAGGCCGGCGCACAGGGCGAACAGCCCCATCTGCGCCGCGCCGCTGCCGTCGTGGGCCAGGGCAAAGCCCTCCTTGCCGCAGGCGCGGCCAAGGACCCTGCCCAGGGCGCAAAAGCGCTCGGGCCCGGGCAGGGTCGCGCTGTCGGCATAGACGCCGCGGGAATCCCAGCGCAGGGGCGCGCGACCGCGCACCAGGCTGCCGCGCAGCCGATCCCCGGCGTCCACGCGCTTGCCCGGCCAAACCATGGCCCCGTCCGCCAGACTTGCGCCCTCGCCAAGCACGGCGCCGGACCCCAGCACGGAGCCCTCGTACATCTGCCCGCCGCGCAGCACCTGCGCGCCATCCAAGGCCAGCGCCCCCCGCAGCTCCGCCCGCTCGCCCACCAGCACGCCGTCCCAAAGCACGCTGGCGCGCACGCTGGCAGAGGGGCGCACGCAGCAGTCCCTGCCCACCACCGCAAAGGGGCCAAGCCGCGCCCCCTCGCACACGCGACTGCCCTTGCCGATCCACACCGGGCCCTGCAGCTGCGCCCCGTCCTCCACCTGGGCTCCTTCCTCCACTTTAGGCTCGAAGCCCCGTATGCGGCCGGCCAGGGCGTCCATGTGGGCGCGCAGGTATTGGGCGCTGTCGCCGATGTCGCACCAATACCCCTTGGCCACGTATCCGTAGAGGGGCAGGCCCTTCTCCACCATGGCGGGGAAGAGCTGTTTGCCAAAGTCGTAGGGGCCCTCCTTGGGCAAGAGGGAGAGCAGCTCCGGCTCCAGGATGTAGATGCCCGTGTTCACCAGGTCGGAAAACACCTGGCTCCAGCCCGGCTTCTCCAAAAAGCGGCGCACCCTTCCCCGTTCGTCCGTGAGCACCACCCCGTATTCCAAGGGGTTTTCCACCTTTTTGAGCACCAAGGTGGCCAAGGCCCCTCGCTCCTGGTGGAAGCGGATGGCGTCGGCAAGCTGGATGTCCGTCAGGGCGTCCCCGGAAACGACCACGAAGCTTTCGTCCAGGAAATCCCGGGCCGCCCGCAGGCTGCCCGCCGTGCCCTGGGGCTCGTCCTCCACAAAATAGCGCAGGCGGTCCCCGAAATAGCGCTGGATCTGCTCCGCACGGTAGGATAGGGTCGCGCCCACGCGCTGGATGCCCGCCTCCTGCAGGCGCAGGAGCGCATGCTCCATCACGGGCTTGCCCAAGAACGGCGCCATGGGCTTGGGCAGCAGGCAGGTGAGCGGCCGCAGCCTTTGGCCGCTGCCGCCCGCCATTACGATTCCCTTCATGTGAAAAAACCCCTCCTTCACACATCAGTCTCCTTACATGGAGTAATGCGCAGGAGGGGCCTTGGTTATGCAAGAAATGGCAGTCGCCGGGCCAAACAGGTCCGGCCGTCCGCGGCTAGAAGCCCTGGTCCTTCAGGAAGGCCTGCAGCAGGGACGGGAAGGCGTTGGCCAGGGGCGTGGTCAGGCCCATGGACACGCCGTGTCCGCCGTGGGGGAAGACGGTCAGCTCCACCGTCGCCCCCGCCTTGGCCATGGCCTCGGCCATGCGCAGGGAATTTTCCACGGGCACCAGGTTGTCCTTGGCGGTGTGGAACAGGAAGCAGGGCGGGGTGTCGGGGCCCACGTTTTCCCAGGCGCAGAGGGAGTAGGGGAATTTCCCGGCGTCCACGCCGCTGAGCATGTTCTCCTTGGAGCCCGCATGGCCCAGCGCGCCGGGCAGATCCAGCACGGCGTAGCAGGGCACGAAGGCGTCCGGCCTACAGGAATAACGCTCCACCGGGTCCTGGGCATTGGGGTCGCCCTCGTCCCAGACGGTGCCGGACATGCCGCAGAGATGGCCGCCCGCCGAAAAGCCGATCACGGCGATCTTGTCGGGCCGAACATGCAGCTCGGCGGCGTGGCAGCGCAGGTAGCGGATGGCCCTTTGGCAGTCCAGCAGGGGGCTAGGCCAGCGGTAGGGCGCGACGCGGTAATCCAGGATGAAGGCGTGAAAGCCCATCTCGTGCATGGTTCTGGCGATGGGGAGCTTTTCGTGGGCCACCTTTTCCACATAGGCGCCGCCCGGCAGCACCACCACCGCGGGCCGCGCCTCCTCCGCAGCCCAGGGAACGGGATACGCGCTCAGGGAGGGCTCGTCCTGGTCCTGAATGTCGGGGTTGAACAGGGGCGTTTGCCCCTGTTCCCATAGATACAGCTTTTCCATCTGGCTTCCTCCTCGCCCGCGGCAAGCGCGGGTCCATCTTGCTTACAGATAGGGGATCATGTCGCTGAGCCGCTCGAAGAGCAGGTCCGGCTCCACGCCCGTCCTTTCGATTTCCTCCACCGTTCCCTCCCCCGTGAGCACCATGATGGCCAACAGCCCGTGGGAGAGGCCCGTCTGTATGTCCGTGTAAAGCCGGTCGCCCACCACGGCCATCTGCGACGGGGCCAGGCCCGTCCGCTCGCAGGCGGCGCGGACGATTTCGCCATGGGGCTTTCCGACGATCAGGTCCGCCTTCCGGCCGGTGGAGGCCTGAATGAAGGCCATGATGGCCCCGATGTCGGGAACAAACCCCGTCTCCGTCGGACAGTTGAAGTCCGGATGGGTGGCGATGTAGGGCAGGCCGGCGCGCACCAGGTCGCAAACCCGGCACATCTTTTCATAGGTCAGGCTGGTGTCAAAGCCAACCAGCACCAGCTCCGGACTTTCCTGGTCCAGGGGGATGCCGTATGCCTCCATCTCGCGGCGCAGGGAGTCGTTTCCCAGCAGGAACACGCGCTTGCCCGGCCATTGCCGCCGCAGATACATGGCGGCGGCCTGGCCGGAGGAGAGCATCTGCTCCGGCGCGATGCTTACGCCCATGCCGGCCAGCTTGCGGATGTAGTGCTCCGTTCCCCTGGAGGAATTGTTGGTCAAAAAGGCAAAGCTGCGCCCGCTGCGCTCCACGGCGCGCAAGAAGTCCATGGACCCTTCCAGCAGGCGGTTGCCCAGGTAGAAGGTGCCGTCCATATCCAGCAAGAAGCAGCGCACGGCGGCCAGCTTCTGCCGGACGGCCGCTTCGGAAAGGCTATGCAAAGATTTCATCCACGATCTCCTCCAGCCATCCGAAATAGAACGCCATGCGCAGCGAGGCGTATCTTGGACGAAGCAGGAAGGCGCAGAGCATGGCCTGCTTCATGTCCTGCTTGGACACGCCCAGCTGCTCCGGCTCCACGGGGCCCTGGCAGGCCAGGAGCAGGCCGCAGTATTCCTCCCGCTTGGCGTACAGGGCCTCCGCCCGCTCCCGGAAGGCGTCGAAGCCCTCCAGGTAGCGCTCGTACTGCTGTTGCAGGGGCGTGCTCTCGCCCCTTTCCAGGGGGCTCAGGCGCAAGAAGCCCTCCGCGGCCGGGCCGTAGCCCTCCTGCAGCCGCGTTTTCCAGGCGGAAAGGTCCACCGGCCGCAGGGGCCGCCGCTTTTCATAGAGCCTGTGGTAAAACTCGATCATGTACAGCGTGGCCACGCCCACCTTGTCGCCGTGCAGGGTGGGCTTTTCGCCCCGCTGCATCTGCTTGAGCTCCAGGAAGTGGGAGATGTGGTGCTCGCCGCCGCTGGCCGGCCTGGAATTGCCCATCAGCTGCATTGCCAAGCCCGATAGGCACAAGCCCCGGCCAAGGGCCGCCACGGCGCCCTCGTCCCCCTTGGGCAGTTGGCCGGCGCTCTCCTCGCAAAGGGCCACCGCCTCCTCCATCAGGGAGGCGATGGGCTGGCAGAAGCTCTCCCCGATGTTCTGGGCGGCCAGGGACCAATCCAGCAGGGCGATGTGCTTGCCCAGCATGTCCCCCAGGCCGGCGGCCAGCATGGGCTTGGGCGCCCGGGCCAGCACGCCCGGGTCCAGCAGCACGGCCGTGGGGGCCACCGCCTCCACGGTGAGCTTGAGCCCGTCCACCAGCACCGGCGACACCGAGGAGGCGTAGCCGTCCATGGAGGGGGCGGTGCCCGCCACCAGGTAGGGCAGGCCGAGCCGATGGGCCACGTAGCGGCAGCTGTCGTTGATGGTGCCGCTGCCGACGGCCACCAGCAGCCGGGTTTCATCCGTCACATGCAGCAAGATGTTCCCGACGCTCCGGCTGTCGGCGTGGATCTCCTCGCCCTGGAGCAGCAGGGCGTCCGCCCCGCCGCAGCCGGCTTGCAGCGCGGAAAGCACCCGCTCGCCCAACGCCGCATAGGTGTTCCTGTCAAAAACCGCCAAGGCGCGGCCGCCTCCGGCCAAATCCATGGCGTAAAAGGCCAGCCTCTCCTCCAACTCGCGGCCTATGTAGATTTCCCGCGTTTTCAGTCCGTGCATCCTTCCACAGGCGCACGGACCCACCAGGCCCTTGGCCTTTTCCAGCATCCGATCCCTTGCCATGCCCTGTTCCATCCCCCTTTTCGCACGTCGGCGTTTTCAAGTACCACTTTACCACAGCCCGGCGCGGAAGGCAATTTCCCTTCTTCGGTTGTTTCCTTGCGCTATTTGGATTGCATTGCCGCTTCTCCCGTTGTACAATATAAAAGAAGGCCTTTGGCCAATCTGCTTTCTACATCTTCATCTTCTATTTCTAAGGAGGAGAACGCCCCATGAGCGAAAGCTGTCAGGTTTTGCGCGTCGGCATCATCGGCTGCGGCGGCATCGCCAACAACAAACACATGCCCGCCCTGCACAAGCAGCCCGACGTCGAGCTGGTCGCCTTCTGCGACATCATCCAGGAGCGCACCGTCAAGGCCGCCAAGGACTTTGGCACCCCCGACGCCAAGGTCTACACCGACTATAAGGAGCTGCTCAAGGACGAGAGCATCCAGGTGGTGCACGTGCTCACGCCCAACATCGACCACAGCTACATCACCGTGGACGCCCTGTACGCAGGCAAGCACGTCATGTGCGAAAAGCCCATGGCCATCAACACCGCCGAGGCCCAGAAGATGCTGGACGCGGCCAAGGCCACCGGCAAGAAGCTGACCATCGGCTACCAGAACCGCTTCCGCAACGACGCGCTGTATCTGAAGAAGATCTGTGAAAACGGCGAGCTGGGCGAAATCTATTACGCCCGGGCCAAGGCCATCCGCCGCCGCGGCGTGCCCACCTGGGGCGTGTTCATCGAGGAGGAAAAGCAGGGCGGCGGTCCCTTGATCGACATCGGCACCCATGCCCTGGACCTGACCTTGTGGACCATGAACAACTACGAGCCCGAGATGGTCGTGGGCACCAAATACCGCAAGCTGGCCGACACCAAGAACGCCGCCAACGCCTTTGGTCCCTGGGATCCCGAGAAATTCACCACCGAGGACAGCGCCTTTGGCTTTGTTCGGATGAAGAACGGCGCCACCATCGTGCTGGAGAGCTCCTGGGCCCTCAACACCTTGGACATCGGCGAGGCCAAGTGCTCCCTGTGCGGCACCAAGGGCGGCGCGGATATGGACGGCGAAAGGGCCGTGGGCGGCCTGCGCCTCAACGGCGAAAAGTTCTCCAAGCTCTACACCCAGATCCCCGAGCTGAACGTCGGCGGCGTGGACTTCTTCGAGGGCGGCTCCTCCGGCTCCCCCGCCGAGCGCGAATGCCGCATGTGGCTGGACCACGTCAAGGACGATTCCAAGCCCCTGTACACCCTGCCCGAGCAGGCCATCGTGGTCACCAAGATCCTGGAGGCCATCTACGAATCCTCCAAGACCGGCAAGCCCGTTTACTTCGACTAGACCGCCGGCCGTCTTTGGCGGCTTTTGCAGGCCTGCGCCCCTTTGGGGGCGCGGGCCTGCGCCTGTCTTCCGTCCGGCCCGTTCTGGAACGGCTTGAGCCCGCATAGACATCTGGCAAAGGGGGGTTCTTTATGCGTATCCGTCGATGTTTGGCCCTGGCGCTTCTCCTTTGCCTGCTCGCGCCCCATCGCGCCCTGGCGGCTCCCCTGGAGGCGGAGCCGCCCTTCGAGGCGCAGGCGGCCAGCCTTCTTCTGCTGGAGGCCGACAGCGGCCAGGTGATCTTCGAGTTGAACGCCGACGAAGAGCGGCCCGTGGCCTCGGTGACCAAGCTGATGACCATCCTCCTGCTGCTGGAGATGCTGGACGAGGGAACGCTGACGCTGGAGGAGGAGGTCACCGTGTCGCAAAACGCGGCGAGCATGGGCGGTTCCCAGGCCCTGCTGGACGCCGGCGGCGTGTACAAGCTGGAGACGCTGCTCAGCTCCCTGATCGTTGCCTCGTCCAACGACTCCGCCGTGGCCCTGGCCGAGCACGCGCTGGGCTCCGAGGAGAACTTCGTGGCCGCCATGAACCGCCGCGCCGGGGAATTGGGCCTGCAAAACACCGCATACAAAAACACCACCGGCCTGCCCGTGGAGGGACAGCACACCACCGCCCGGGACATCGCCGTCCTTTCCCTGGAGGTGCTCCGGCACGAGCGCTTCTTCCAATACTCCACCATTTGGATGGAGGACCTGACCCACAACTCCGGCCGCGTCACCTCCTTGGTGAACACCAACCGCCTGGTGCGCTTTTACGAAGGCGCAGACGGGGTAAAGACGGGTTCCACCCAGGAGGCGGGCTTTTGCGTCAGCGCCAGCGCCAAGCGGGGGGAGCTCCGCTTCGTGGCGGTGGTGCTCGGCGCCGCCTCCAGCAAGGAACGCTTTTCCATCGCCACGTCCATGCTGGACTACGGCTTTGACCACTATGCCTACAAGACGCTGGACCCCGGCACCGCGCCGAGCCTGAGCGGCCTTGCCGTGGACAACGCCAAGGGCGAGACCGTGGACCTATACCTGGCCAAACCCCTGCGCTACCTGTGCAAAAAGGGGGAGGAATCCACCCTGCGCGTGGAATACCAGGCCCCCGCCTCGCTGTACGCGCCCTTTGAAAAGGGCCAGGCCCTGGGCAGCGCGGTGGTCTATCGAAACGACGAGGTCATCGATCGGGTCAGCCTGGTGGCGGGCCGCTCGGTCAATCCCACGGGCTTTTTGGTCAATTTGCGGGCCATTTTCCGGCTCTGGCCGGTTGCGGGCGGCTCTGGCTCGACGGCTTTGTCTGATTAACTTTAGGTTATGCTGCACAACCCCCTTTTCAAGGTGCCCCAGCATATGTTAAAATGAAGTTATAGGCGCTTAACGCCTCACGTTACAAACGAGGAGGATTCCCAATGAAAGACTATCAGGCAAAATACCTGCGGAACATCGCGCTTGTGGGGCACGGCGGCGAAGGCAAGACCACGCTGACGGAAGCCTTCCTTTTTGCAAGCGGCACGATCGACCGCATGGGCAAGGTGGAGGACGGCTCCGCCACCACGGATTACGATCCGGAAGAGGTCAAGCGCAGCATATCTATCTCCACGGCCGTCGCGCCCCTGGAGTGGAAAAATCATAAAATCACCTTAATCGATATTCCCGGTTACTTCGATTTTATCGGCGAGATGGGCGGCGCCCTCTCCGCCGCGGACGCGGCCCTGGTCTTGGTTGGCGCGGTCAGCGGCGTGGCCGTCGGCACGGAAAAGGCCATGGCCGTCACCGGCGCCAAGCACATCCCGCGCGCCGTTGTGGTCAACTCCATGGACCGCGAAAACGCCAACTTCGACAAGGGGTATGGCGAGCTGAAGGAAACCTTCCCAGGCGTCTCCTTCGCGCCTTTGATGCTGCCCATCATGGACAAGGGCGCCTTCGTCGGCTACACCATCACCACCACCGGCAAGAGCTACCAGTTCGCCGGCAAGAAGGGCGAGGTCAAGGAGATCGAGACCTCCCAGGCCATGAAGGATCGCATCGAGGAGCTCATGGAGAGCCTGGTGGAGGCTGCCGCCGGCGCGGACGACGAGCTGATGGAAAAGTTCTTCGAAGAGGGCACCCTCTCCGAGGAGGACATGCTCAAGGGCCTGTCCAAGGGCATTGCGGACGGCGACGTCACCCCCGTGTTCTGCTGCGCGGCCGTGCCCTGCCTGGGCGTTTCCAAGATCTTGGACTACATCGTGGACGTCTTCCCCTCCCCGGAGGCCAAGGGCGTCACGGTGGGTAAGAACCCCAAGGACGGCTCGGAAATCTCCCGCCCCGTGGACGCTTCCGCTCCCTTCTCCGCCCAGGTGTTCAAGACCCTGGCCGACCCCTTCGTGGGCAAGATCTCCCTGCTAAAGGTCTATTCCGGCACCCTCACCTCCGACACCACCTTCGTCAACGCCAACAACGACAAAACCGCCAAGGCCGGCAGCGTGTCCGTGATGCGCGGCAAGAAGCTCATCGCCGTGGATAAGCTCATCGCCGGCGACATCGGCGTTTTGACCAAGCTGCAGTTCACCGCCACGGGCGACACCCTGTGCGCGGCCTCCGACCCCATCGTCTATCCCTTCCCCGAGTTCCCGCAGCCCTGCATCTCCATGGCCGTATACGCCAAGAACAAGGGCGATGAGGACAAGATCTTCTCCTCCCTGGCGCGCCTCACCGAGGAGGATCCCTCCTTCACCATCGAGAAGGATCCCGTCACCACCGAGACCATCATCTCCGGCCAGGGCGAAATGCATCTGGACGTGTTGGTGAACAAGATGGCCTCCAAGTTCGGCGTGGGCTGCACCCTGCAGGATCCCAAGATCCCCTATCGCGAGACCATCAAGAAGTCCATCAAGGCGGAAGGCCGCCACAAGAAGCAGGCCGGCGGCCACGGCCAGTTCGGCCACTGCTGGATCGAGTTCGAGCCCATTCTGGACGGCAGCGCCGAGTTCGAGTTTGTGGATAAGGTCGTCGGCGGCGTGGTGCCCCGCAACTTCATCCCCTCCGTGGAAAAGGGCCTGCGCGAGAACTTGCCCAAGGGCGTCATCGCCGGCTATCCGCTGGTGAACATCCGCGCCACCCTGTACGACGGCTCCTACCACCCGGTGGACTCCTCCGAAATGGCCTTCAAGACCGCCGCGCGCTTGGCGCTGAAGAAGTGCGTGGACGCCTCCCCCTGCCTGCTGGAGCCCGTGTATAAGCTGGAAGTGACCGTGCCCGACGAGTACATGGGCGACGTGATCGGCGACATGAACCGCCGCCGCGGCCGCATCATGGGCATGGACCAGGTGGAGGGCGGCCAGAAGGTCACCGCCGAGGTTCCCCTCTCCGAGGTCTTCAAGTACGCCACCGACCTGCGCGCCATGACCCAGGCCCGCGGCTCCTTCGTCAAGGAGTTCGTGCGCTATGAGGAAGTGCCCGCCCAGGTGGCCGCCAAGATCATCGCCAACGCCAAGCTGGACGACGACGAGGAATAAGCAACAAGCCCCCAGTGGCAAAGGGAGCCGCCACACCCAAGGTGTGGCGGCTCCCTTCTTCTCTTCTGTGGCACCATCTGCATTTCAGCCGATGCGGGCCAGCACCAGGGGGCTTGGTTCCGGCGGCTCCTGCTGTAGGTGCACGGCGGCGAGCAGGGCCTGGGCGCAGGTTTTCGCCTGTTCCAGGTCTTTGGCGTGAATGCGCGCCAAGGCTTGGCCCTTTTGCACCCGGCTGCCCCTTTCCACGAACAGCTCCATGCCGACGGCGGGGTCCACCGCGTCCTCGGCCCGCTCCCTGCCCGCGCCCAGCTCTCGCACCGCAAGGCCCAGGGCGCGGCAGTCCAGGCGGTCCACATAGCCCTGTTCGCCGGCCTCCACGTCCAGGGTTTCCGGCGCGCTGGGCAGGCGCTCGGGCTGGTCCACCACGCGGGCGTCGCCATCCTGGGCCTGGATCAGCTGGCGCAGCTTGTCGGCCCCGGCCCCGCTGTCCAAGGCCTCCTCGGCCAGGCGGCGGGCGGGCTCCGCCCCCAGCCCGAGGCCCAGCTCCACCATGCAGCCCGCCACCGTTAGGCATAGCTCCCGGGCGCGTCCGCGGCGCAGGCCCCGCAGGATCTCCGCCGCCTCCCGCACCTCCAGGGCGTTGCCGATGCAGCTGCCCAGGGGCTGATCCATGTCCGTGACCAGCGCCACGGCCCGCTTGCCCGCAAGGCCGGCGATCTTGACCATCTCCTCGGCCAGGCGCTTGGACCCTGCCAGCGTCCGCATAAAGGCCCCGTCGCCCGTCTTGACGTCCAACACCATGGCGTCGCAACCGGCCGCCAGTTTCTTGGATAGGATGGAGGAGACGATCAGCGGCAGGGACTCGACCGTGGCGGTCACGTCCCGCAGGGCATAGAGCCGCTTATCCACGGGCGCAAAGTCCCCGGTCTGCCCCACCAGCGCGCAGCCAATCCGCTGCACCTGGGCGATGAAGCGCTCCATGGACAGCTCCGTGGTGCAGCCCGGAATGGACCAAAGCTTGTCCAGGGTGCCGCCGGTATGGCCCAGCGCCCGGCCGCTCATCTTGGGTACCTTCACCCCGCAGGCCGCCGCCAGCGGCAGGGCCACCAGGGTGGTCAGGTCGCCGACGCCGCCGGTGGAATGCTTGTCCACCTTCACCCCGGGGATGGCGGACAGGTCGGCTACCTGGCCGCTGGCCGCCATTTCCAGCGTCAGCGCGGCGGTCTCCTTCTCGTCCATGCCCCGCAGGAAGATGGCCATCAGCAGCGCGGAAAGCTGGTAGTCCGGCAGGCTGCCGTCCGCGGTCCCCCGCACCACAAAGCGGATCTCCTCCAGGGTCAGCCTGCCGCCGTCCCGCTTCTTGGCGATGATATCCGTCATTCTCATAGGGGTTGAATCTCCTCCCATAGCGCCTGCACAAAGCCGTCCAGGGCAGCCCGGCGCTTGGCCGCCAGGCGGGCGCCCTCGGCGGTGAACATACGGTGATGGACCTCCAGCAGCTTGCCGTCCGCCTCGCTGAAGAAGCTCTCCTCTTCCCCATGGACGCGGCGGCTCGGCTTGCCGGCGGCGTCGGTCGCATACAGCGGCAGGTTCATCTTTCCCTGGTACAGCAGCGTCCTGGCCACGCCCAGCGCGCCGCAAACGTCCAGCTTGTCCGCGTCGAAGAGCAGCTTGGCCTCCACGCTCCTGGGCGGGTCCTTCCTGCGGTAGCTGTGGGTCCGGATGCAGTCGGCCACGCGCTGGGCAAAGTCCCTCGGCTCTCCCAGCTCCAGCAAAAAGGCGTAGGCCTGCTCCGCGCCCACGGCCGCATGGGACAGGCTCGGGTCGGCAAACTGGGCGGGCCTGCCGATGTCGTGCAGCAGGCAGGCGGCCGTGAGCACGTCCTCGTCCACCCGCTCCTCAAAGCGGCTGAGGTATTTGGCCATGCGCAGCACGCGATACACGTGCTGGGCGTCGTGGGCGCTGTCCCCCGCGCAGGCCAGCATCTTGGCCTCCATCGCTTGGTATTTGCTCCGCTCCAAGGCGGATCACCTCTCCTCTCTCAAATACGGCGCCCAGGCCGCCAGCTTTTGTCCATAGGACAGCGAGGCCAGCGCGGGCGAGGTGGAGGGCAAGCACAGCGCCCGCGCCCCCAGGTCCCTTCCCCGCACCGCCCTGGCGAACAGCGCGAAGGCCTTGCTCCCGTTGCAAAGCACCGTCTTGAGCGCCGGGCAGGCGGCGAACAGGGGGGCAAAATCGTTGAGCCGCACCTGCCGCATGGCGCTGTCCAGGCTGCCCCGCCGCTGGCAGCTGGCCGCCGCATCCCAAAGGCCAATGCCCCGTTCCAGCAGGAAGCGCAGCCTGGCCCCGTACTCCGTTTCCATCGGCTGCGCAAAGCTGTCAAAGGCGATGGGCCAAAAGGCGTTGCGCGGGTTGGCGAAGTATTGCCCCCTTTCCAGGGAAAGGGCGCTGGGCATGGAGCCGAGCACCAGGATGCGGATGTCCTTGTTCCAAACCGGCGCAAAGCCCAGGAGCGTTTCCCCCTCCGGCATGTCCTTCTCCCCTTCCGCTTCCCGAAATGGATATAAGGGGCCGCCGCGCGGCGCGCGGCGGCCTTGCTCGGGGCGTCTAGTCGTTTTCCAACAGCTCCACGATGGTCTTGAGCTGATCCACGCAGTCGATGTAGGCATAGCGCCCGCCGGTATACTCGCCCTTTTGCATCAGCTTCATGCCGTTGCGCTCGAGCTTGAGGATCTTTTCCTGCATGCCCTTGATCACAAAGGCGATGTGGTGCACGCCCTCGCCCTTCTCGTTGAGCACGTCGCGCCAAACGCTGGGCTGGTCGTCCGGCTCGATGAGCTCGATGTCCAGGGTATCCCCCACGTGGAAGAAGGCCAGCTTGGCCCGGGACGGACAGGGCTTGCCGTTGTACTGGCCCTGGGTCTTGTCGATGGTATCCGTCAGGGACCAGGCGGGCTTTTCCACGCCCAGAAAATCCGCAAAGGCCTGGGAGGTCTTCTCGATGTCGTTGACCACAAAGCCGATCTGGGTGACGATGCGGGTGTCGAGCATGTTGCGTTCCATGGGTCCCTCCCCTTATTTTTCGATGGTCAGGATCTCATCCTCGCCATGGCGCAGCACGATGCAGTCGTTGGCGTAGGTGCGCTCGGGCAGGACGATGATGGTGTTGACCGTGTCGTTGACCGCATAGGGAGCCATGTGCAGCACGCCCGGGTTCAGCGTGACCATGGTGCCGTAGGGCACGTAGAAGGCCTCCATCTGGTCGGCGTTCAGCTGGCCGCGGTAGGGCTTGCCCACATGGATGATCACGTCGCCGTCCAGGGGAATGATGCCCTCGCAGGTATAGGAATGGTATTCCGAAGCGGTGACGGTCATCTCCCTGGGCTCCACGCGGCAGATGGAGAACGAGGCGATGGTGAAGCGGGACAGGTTCAGGCGCAGCATGTCGGGCGTAAAGTCCACCTTGCGTCCCTCAAACTCCTTGGGATCGCGAATCAGCTGCACATAGTCGCCATAGGGGCGGAAGGCTTCGCGGGTCAGCTTCTGGGCCTTGATGGTCTTCATAAGAGGTTCCTCCTTCTATCTTGCGCGATGGCTCTTTGTTTGGCGCGCCGTTTGCAGGCGCTTGCGTACCTTCCTTAAGTATAGCACCTTTTTTTTCGGAAGGAAACAGGCATTCTTCCCCCGCCCCTTCTTCGCCCGGGAAATGGCCAGGGCGCCCCGCTTGCCGCCCTTTTTCCTTGGTATACAAAGAATTTATTTGACTAATGCTCCCAGCTGGGAGATAATGATTTGAAGCAAAGTTTTCGCCATTTGGGCGGTTAACATCACTAGGAGGCGTTCAAAAGGCCTATGCCGCACATCATCTCTTCGGTCGCGCCCGGATCCCTCGGCATGGAGCTGGGGCTGCGGCCCGGCGACAAGCTGTTGCGCCTCAACGGCGAGGCCGTGCTGGACGTCATCGATTACCAGCACCTGATTGCCGGCGACCGCCTGAGCGTGGAGTTTGAGCGGGACGGCGAACTGCAGGAGGTTTCCTGCGAAAAGGAGGAGTGGGAAGAGCTGGGCGTGCAGTTCGAGGGCAACCTGCTCGCCACCCGCCTTTGCGCCAACCATTGCATCTTCTGTTTCGTGGACCAGATGCATCCCGGTTGCCGGGAAAGCCTCTACGTCAAGGACGACGATTGGCGCATGTCCCTGATGATGGGCAACTTCATCACCCTGACCAACGTGCCCGATCGGGAGCTGGAAAGGATCATCCGGCGCCAGGCCTCTCCCCTGTACATCTCGGTGCACGCCACCAACCCCCAGCTACGCGCCTTCCTGCTCGGCAACCCCAACGGCGCCAAGCTGATGGGGCAGCTGACCCGCCTGCGCGACGCCGGCCTGCAATACCACCTGCAGGTGGTGCTCTGTCCCGGCTACAACGACGGCGAGGAGCTCTGCCGCACCATCGAGGAATGCGCGGCCCTGCATCCCGCGGCCCTGTCCCTGGCGGTGGTGCCCGTGGGCCTGACCGGATACCGCGAGGGTCTCACCCCCCTGCGCTGTCCCAGCGCGGAGGAGGCGCAGGAGATTCTGCGCACCATCCGCCGCTACCAGAAAAAGTTCTACAAGCTCTACGGCACACGCTTCGTGTATGCCGCCGACGAGCTGTATCTATTGGCCGGCCAGCCCTTTCCCAAGGCGGAGTCCTATGAGGACTTTGCCCAGATCGAAAACGGGGTGGGCATGTTCGCCCAGTTGGAGGAGGAATTTCTCCTCGCCTTGGAGGACGCCGCGCCCCTGGAACGGGAGCGCGACCTGGCGTTGGCCTGCGGGGTCTCCATCGCCCCGCGGATGGAGGCCCTGCTGCGGGCCCATCCCATCGAGAAGCTGCACGTCCGCGTGCTCGGCGTTCCCAACGTCTTTTTCGGCGGGCAGGTGAACGTCACGGGCCTGCTCACCGGCGCCTGCCTGCGCGCCGGCCTGCAGGGGCTGCGGGCCGAAGAATTGCTGTTGTCGGAGTGCATGTTCCGCGCAGGCACCCATTCCTTTTTGGACGACACCACGGCCGAGCAGCTGGCCGAGGCTCTGCGCCTGCCCATCCGCATCGTGCCCAGCGGCGGCGAGGAACTGCTTTTGGCCCTCTTGGGCCAGGGAGGAGAATTGATCTAATGGCCAAACCCATCGTGGCCGTGGTCGGACGGCCCAACGTAGGCAAATCCACCTTTTTCAATAAGATGGCCGGCGCCCGCATCTCCATCGTGGAGGACACGCCCGGCGTCACCCGGGACCGCGTCTACGCCGACGTGAGCTGGCAAAACTACGACTTCACCCTGGTGGACACCGGCGGCATCGACCCCTACTCCGACGATCCGCTGCTGACCCAGATGCGCGCCCAGGCCAACATCGCCATCGAGACCGCCGACGTGATCCTCTTCTTCGTGGACGGCCACGAGGGCCTCACCGGAGCGGATTACGAGGTGGCCGACATGCTGCGCCGCACCAAGAAGCCGGTGCTTCTGGTGGTCAACAAGCTGGACACCCCCATCAAGGACGTGGACCGCATGGACTTCTTCGCCCTTGGCATCGGCGAACCGCTGCCCATCTCCTCGGTCAACCTGCTGGGCATCGGCGACCTGTTGGAGGAGCTGTGCAAGCTCCTGCCCGATCCCGAGGAGGCCTCCGCCGGCGAGGACGAGGAAGGCCCCCTGAAGATCGCCGTGGTAGGCAGGCCCAACGTGGGCAAGAGCTCCTTGGTCAACGCCATCCTCGGCCAGGAGCGGGTGATGGTCTCCGACATCGCCGGCACCACCCGCGACGCCATCGACACGCCCTTTCGCGACAACGGACGCGACTACATCATCATCGACACCGCCGGCATCCGCCGCAAGGCCAAGGTGAAGGAGGCCTCCCTGGAGCGCTATTCCGTCATCCGCTCCCTGGCGGCCATCCGCCGCTGCGATTGCGCCCTGCTGCTGATCGACGCCCAGGACGGCGTCACCGAGCAGGACCAGCGGGTGGCCGGCTACATCGCCGACGAGGGCCGGGCCTGCATCATCCTGGTCAACAAGTGGGACGCCCTGGAGAAGGAAACGGGCACCTTGGAAAAGTTCACCAAGAAGGTGCGCGCGGACCTCAAGTTCCTGGACTATGCGCCGCTGCTCTTCATCTCCGCCAAGACGGGCCAGCGGGTCAACCGCCTGCTCCCGTCGGTCAACGAGGTCTGCGACAACGCCCGCAGGCGCATCACCACCGGCCTGCTCAACGACGCCCTGCACGACGCCATCTCCGTCACCCCGCCGCCCTCCGACCACGGCCGGCGCCTGCGCATCTACTACGCCACCCAGGCTTCCGTGGCCCCGCCCACCTACGTGCTCTTCGTCAACGACAAGGACCTGTTCCATTACTCCTATGAGCGTTACCTGGAAAACCACTTCCGCAAAAGCTTCGTATTGGACGGCACCCCCATCCGCATCCTGGTGCGGGAACGGGGCGAAAAGGAGGACTAGGCCATGGTATGGGTCAAGCTGCTGGTCATCGCCGTTTGCGGCTATATGCTGGGCAATATCTCCGCAGGCATGATCATCTCCAACCATCTTGCCAAGATCGACATCCGCCAGCATGGCTCCAAATCCACGGGCGCGACCAATATGTTCCGCGTGTTGGGCGCCAAGGCCAGCCTGCTCACCCTCTTTGGCGACGCGCTCAAGGGCGCCCTGGCCTGCCTGCTCGGCCTGTGGCTGCTCGGACGGGACGGCGTCACCCTGGGCGGCGTGTTCCTGGAGGGACCCATCGGCGTGTATCTGGGCGGCATCTGCGCGGTGCTTGGCCATATGTGGCCGGTGGTGTACAAATTCCGGGGCGGCAAGGGCGTTGCCACCTGCCTTGGCGTGGCCCTGGTGGTGGATCCCGTGGTGGCGCTGGTCATGCTGGCCATTACCCTAGCCATCATCTTCACCACCCGCATCGTCTCGGTGGCTTCCCTGACCATCCTGGCCGTGTACGCGGCCTATTACCTGATCACCGGCTGGGGCAACTGGCCGCTGTGCATCTTCGTGGTGCTCATGATGGCGCTGGTGTATTTCGCCCACAGAAGCAACATCCGGCGCATCCTCAACGGCACCGAAAAGAACAACCGTCTGGATTTTTCCAAGGTTCGCAGGAAGGGCAAGGCGGCCGAATAGTCCCTCTCGCCCGCGCGCCTCTTTCGGAGCACCCGGCGCCGGCCGCCAGGCCGGCGCCTTTCCTTTTCCCCTTCGTGCGCTTCGACCGCCCCTGTCGTGGCTTGCCCTTGCTTGTCCATTGTCAACGAGGCCGCCGCTGTGCTATACTAAAGCCGTTCCAAGCGAAGGAGGTCCATGCGCATGCGCGCTCAACCCTATAAGATCGAGCTGCTCAAGTCCGGCCTGATGGCCCTCTGCGGCCTGCTCCTGGCCCTGCAGCCCTGGGTGGGGCTGTTGCGCGGCGTTGGCTGGGTCCTGCTGCTGGCGGGCGGCATCCTGTTTCTGGCGCTGCTGCTGAAGGTGAGCGCCGCCAAGCGGGTGCTGCGCGAGCCCCTCGCCAGCTTCGCCTGCGGGGCGGTGGTCTGCCGCCGGGGCGTGCTGTTCGAAGGGCAAGTATACAACTTTTCCACCTTCGGCACGGATGTGACGGGCCTGGATCTGCTGGAGGACCGCCTGGTCTTCGCCTTCAGCTTCGTGGCCAAGGGCAAGACCCGGGGCCGCGACGTGCTGGCCATCCCCTTCGAGCCGGAGGAGCTGGAAAAGGCCCGGGCCGTGGTCGAGGCCTACGGCCTTCCCCCCATCGACCCCGTGGCCGAGGAAGAGGCCGAGGCGCTCCCCGCCGGGGACCCGTCCGCCCAGGAGGGGGCTGCGCCCGAAAAATAGAGACTTCGTTGCAAAGGAGTGTCCGTCCCATGCGCTATGAGGAAAACCGCCTGCCCAGCGACGCGGCGTTGGTCAGGCTTTATAACGACGCGGGCTGGGTCGCCTATACGGACGATCTGCCCGCCCTGCGAACCGCCCTGGAAAACTCCCTGTATCTCCTGTGCGTTTACGAGGAGGAGGAGCTGGTGGGCCTGTTGCGGGCCGTGGGCGATGGGGTGAGCATCCTCTACATCCAGGATATCCTGGTGTTGGCGGACCGCCGCCGCCATGGCATCGGCACGGCGCTGATGACCCATACGCTCAAAAAATACGCCTCCGTGCGCCAGAAAGTCCTTTCCACGGACAATACGCCCGAGCTTCGCGCCTTCTACAACTCCCTGGGCTTTGTTCCCTTTGAGGAGACGGGCCTTGTTGCCTTCTATTTCATGAACCGCTAGCCGCCGATGGTTCTTGGCGGCCAAAGGTAGGTTTTGGGCGGCCCTGCTGTATAAAACGTCCCCGCATGCTCGCGGGGACGTTTATTTTGTGGTATGCTAGGAGCATCCAAGCTGCCCGCCGGTCCCTTCGGACGGGATTGGGCAAGCAACAACAAGGAGGGGTTTACCACCGCCATGAAAACAGGCAAAACGAAGCTCATCGTCGTCCTATGCGTCGTGGGCGTCCTGGCTCTTCTGGCCCTGAGCGGCGTTTACCGCATCGACGAGGGCCAGCAGGGATTGCTGCTGACCTTCAAGGAAGTCACCGGCTACAAGGACCCCGGGCTGTACTGGCGCGTGCCGGTGATCCAGACCGTGGAAAAGGTATCCACCTCGCAGATCCATACCCTGGAGCTCGGCTTTCGCAGCTCGGGGGTGGACGCCAGCGGCTCCATGAGCTACACCGACGTGGAGGACGAAGCCCTCATGCTCACCGGCGACGACAACCTGGTGCGCGTAGAGGCCGTATGCCAATACTCCGTTCGGGACGCACAAGCCTATCTGCACGAGGTGCAAAACCCGGACGAGACCTTGATGCTGGCCTTTGAAACGGCCATGCGCCGCAACATCCAGAACAAGGAGCTGGACGACGCCCTGCTCAACAAGCAGGACATCGAGCAGGAGGTCCTGCCGGACTTTCAATCCATGCTGGATTCCTACGCCATCGGCGTGACGGTGCGCGAGATCCGCATTCAAAACATCACCGTCCCCACGGAGGTCAACGCGGCCTACGAGGACGTGAACAACGCCAAGAACGAGAAGACCCGCAAGCTGGACGAGGCGGAGCGCTACAAGAACGAGGTCATCCCCGCTGCGCGCAGCGAGGCCTACCAAATGGTGCAGGAGGCCGAGGCCTACAAGGCGGAGGTCGTTTCCCAGGCGACGGGCGACGTGGCCAACTTCACCAGCGTCTATGAAAAGTACGTGCTGGACAAGGACATCACCCGCAAGCGCCTGATGATCGAGACCATGGAAAAGATCCTGCAAAACGCCCAGTCCAAGACCATTCTCAGCGCCGACAGCGAGCTGCTGCAGCTGCTGGACATTGAAGGAGGCGACGCAAGCAAATGAGCAACGAGCCCATCGATCTCAACCAGCGCGAAAGAAACCGCCGCGCCGGCCGCATTCTCAAGATCGTTCTGCTCAGCGCCGGCTGCGCCCTGGCGGCCCTGGTGCTGCTGTTCAACTCCATCTACGTCATCGGTGAGAACGAACAGGCGGTGTTGTCCCGCTTTGGCGTCATCGAGGAGGTGGTGCTGACCCCGTCCAACGACTTCATGGAGCTGTACCCCGGCCTGATGAACGCCGAAGGCACCCGCCTGCAGGATGTGAAGGTCGTCAAGGACAAGGGCCTGCGCTTCAAGCTGCCCTTCGTCACCCAGGTGCAGATTTACGACGGAAGGCTCAACACCTTCACCTCCAACGCCGAGCCGGTCAACACCTCGGACAAGAAGCAGTATTACGTCACCATCTTCGGCCAATGGCAGATCGCCAATCCGGCGCTGTTTTCCATCACCCAGCAAAACATGGTCAAGGCCGAGCAATACCTGGACAACCTGGTCTTTCCCGTGATCGTGCAAAACATCAACAACCTGAGCGCCGAGGACTTCGTCAACAACAAGGACGTGCTCAACCAGGTCTTGGACGAGGCCCTGGCCACCATCAACGATACGGTCAAGGAGAGCGGCATCCGCTTTAAGGACATCCAGGTCAACCGCACCCTGCTGCCCGACGCCAACATGCAGTCCACCTATGAGCGCATGATCGCCAACCGGGCCAAGGTGGCCCAGCAGCTGCGCTCCGAGGGCGAGGAGGAATACAACAAGGCCGTGGCCGCCGCCGACCGCGACGCCCGGGTCATCACCTCCGACGCCATCCGCGACGCCGAGCGCATCAAGGGCGAGGGCGACGCCGAGGCGCTGGCCATTTACGCCGAGGCCTACAGCGTGGACCCGGAGTTTTACGCCTACTGGCGCTCCCTGCAGGCGCTGGAAACGGCCCTGAGCGAGAACACCACCCTGGTGATGGACGAAACCCATCCCCTCTGGGGCGATCTTCTGGAATGGATCTCCGAACCGGACGCCCAGCCCGACCCGGCCGCCTAAGCCCCAACAAGCCGGGGCCCGCGCTCGATGCGCGGGCCCCTTTCATTTTCAAATTGCCTTGGGACAAGTCGTCGTGCTACAATACCCCAAAGCGGCCCGGCTGCTCCAGCAGCGCCCGCATGCGGCGCATGCTCGGCTCCAGCTGCTCCGCCTGCTTGATGCCGTGCAGGATCAGGCTGCCGCGGTAGCCGACGGCCCGAAGCTGCTGGAAGAAGAAGGGGTAATCCACGATGCCGAGGCCGGGCGCCGTGAAGGCGGGCTTTTCCGCCTCCAACACGTCCTTTCCGTGGGCCAGCACCACGTCCCCGCCCAGCAGCCGGAAGGCCCGCTCGATGGTGGGGCGCACGTTCCGCCGCTGGGCCGTGCCCGCCGGAAACAGGTTGGCGCAGTCCATGATCACGCCCAGGCGCGGGGAGGCCACCGCGTCCAGATAGCGCCGGGTCCTTTCGGGCGTGCAGATGGCGTTGGAGGCCTCCGTTTCCACCAACAGCCGCAGGTCAAAGTCCTCGGCGATGGGCAATAGCCTTTTTGTCACCGCCACGGCCCGCAAAAAGGCCTCCTCGCCCCCGTTGTCTGGATGGTAGACCCACATGCCCGCCGGGCTGTAGGAGCCCGTGCAAAGGGTCATACAGCGGCAGCCAAGGGCGTCCAGCACGCTGGCCACCCCCCGAAAGCGGCGCAGGTCCTCCTCCAGCCGCTCCGCCCCCTCCAGCATGTTGAAGGTGCCGTTGACCGCCTCGATGGCCACGCCCGCCGCCCTGGCCTGCCGGCCGATCTCCTCCGCCTGCTCGCGGGGCAGCGCCGGCGGCAGCTCCTGGCCGTGGGTGCTGGCGAAGCTGAACTGCATGGCCGTGGCGCCCAGCCCCGCGGCGCGGGCAAAGAGCCTGTCCGGCTCCCGCTCGGGAATCTCCGGGGAATACAGCCCAAGGGCCATCCCTTCGCGCATGGTTCTTCCTCCCCCAGGCGCGCCGCCGCGCGGGGCGCGCACCTCGTCCTTTTGCCTAAAGTATACCATCCCGCCGGAGTCCCGGCAAGCGGGCCCGGCCCCAAGGAGGCGTTTTGTCATGGAACTGAGCATCTGCATCATCGGCTGCGGCGGTCAGGCCTTCCAATCCCATCTGCCCTCCCTGGCCCGCTGCCTGCGCGAGGACGGCGGCCTGCGCTTTGCGGGCTGCAGCGACCTGGACGAGGAAAGGGCCCGCCGCTTCCGCGCCGAGCTTGGCCAAGGCCGCTCCTATGGCGACTGGCGCCGCATGCTTCGGGAAGAACGGCCCGATTGCGTGCTGCTGGTCACGCCCTTCACCGTCACGGCCGCCATCGCCGAGGAGCTGCTGCGCCTCGGCGTTCCCACCCTGCTGGAAAAGCCCCTGGGCGAGAATGCGGCGCAGGCCCGGGCCCTCCTACAGGCGGCCCGCGACTCCGGCACGATCCACCAGGTGGCCTTCAACCGCCGCCACATGCCCCTGATCCGGGCCCTGCTGGACCGGCTGCAGGGCCGTCCCATTCGCCACATCGACTACCGCATGCACCGGGTGGACCGGCGCGAGGATCATTTTCACACCACCGCCGTGCACGGCCTGGACCTGTGCCTTTACCTGGCCGGCGGCGCCTGTCTGGAGATGCACAGCCTCTACCAGCCCCTGCCGGACCAGGGGATCGGCGTGCAAAACGTGCAGGCTCTGTGCCGCTACGGCTCCGGCGCCACGGCCAGCCTCTCCTTCTGCCCCTGCGCCGGCCTGGTCTGCGAACAGCTGGCCGTCTGCGTGGACGGCGGCAGCCTCTTCGTGGACCTGCCCATCTGGGGAGCGCGGGGCAATCCGGGCCTGCTCGCCGAGTACAGCGGCGGGGAGCGGGTGTTCCAGGCCGACGGACTGGCCCTGGGCGACGGGCCCGCGATGTTCGAGAGCAACGGCTTCTACCACCAGCTTCGCAGCTTCCTGCAGGACGTGGACGCCGGCCGCATGCCCGCCGACACCCTGGAAACGGGCCTTGGCGCCATGGAGCTGTCCGACTGCCTGCGAGAGGGCCGCGCCCTCTACCGGCCGGACGCCGCCCTGTAGCCCCCCCGCGCGCGGACCCAGCCGCCGAAAAAAACGGAGCAAGCCCCGGCTTGTTCCGTTCCTGTACGAGCGGCAAAAGGCGGACGTCCCCTTGCCGGAAACAAAAAAACGCCGGAGCAAAGCGAACTTTGCTCCGACCTGGTCTGGGTGAGAGGATTTGAACCTCCGGCCTCTTGAACCCCATTCAAGCACGCTACCAAACTGCGCCACACCCAGATGGTTCCGGTTTCCCGCGAACAAAAAGTATTATATTCCAAGTTCCCCTGTTTGTCAAGGGATTTTTCCAAAAAAGCGGGAGGCTACCGGCCCATCACGTTGTTCTTCTTCGAAGCTATGCAAATTGGCCATTTTGTGTTAAACTATTATAGGCGTTAGGAAGGAGTGAGCGATATGCCGGAAACCATAGCATCCTTTGGCGACCGCCTGCGCGTTCTGCGCAAGGAGCTCGGCCTTCAACAGCGCGAGCTCGCCCAACACTTCAACCTCTCCCCCAGCGCCATCGGCGGCTACGAGCGCGGCCTTCGCGAGCCGGAAATCAACCAACTCGTGGCCTTCGCCGATTTCTTTAACGTCTCCGTGGATTATCTGCTCGGCCGCACCTCCGAGCGCCGCACGGCCGACGCCTTTGCCAGCGCCCAGGTCTACGAGTATGCCGACTTTCTCCTCACCCACACCGTCTCCATGAACGGCCAGGTCCTCTCCATGGAGGACAAGCGCTGCCTGTGCGACGTGGCGGTGGGCATGTTCTGGCTGCGCCTGCAGGAGCAGCGCTAGCGCCTTCCCCTTCCTCCTGCACAGGAAAGGCCCGCCCCGCAATCGCGGGGCGGGCCTGTTGCTGCCTCTTTGGGGAGGGAAGGCCGCGCGGCTAACCCACGTAGTCCGCGCAGATCCAGCCGTAGCCGCCGTCGTAGCCGATCTTGTACCAATTGCCCTGGGTCTCCAAGGGCTTCACATAGGTGCCGCGATACAGCGCGCCGATCTTGCTGTAGGAGGTGCCGGCGCCCGAGCGCACGTTCAGCGTGCCGCACTGCACGCTCAGCTGGCCGTTCTCCACGCTCTGCACATACATGCCGCTCACATAGGCCGTCTGGCCGTTGTAGCTGAACTTCACCCAGCCGTTGGAAAGCAGCTCGCCGTCCAGCAGCGTCCCGCGGGACAGGGTGCCCAGCTTGCTATACTCGGTGCCGGGGCCGGAGCGCACGTTCAGCGTGCGGCAGATCACCGCATAGCGCAGCGCGCTGCTGGGGCTCTGCTCGGGCTCGTCCTCGTCCTCCTGCTGGTTGCCGCCGCCAATCACCACGCCCGCGATGGGCTTGGTGGGCTCGGTGGGCTTGGTGGGTTGCGGTGGGTAGCTTTCGCCAGGACCCACCGAAATGCTACCGACTGTCACTGTCACTTGGCCCTTTCCCTTGTTGGTCACCATAGCGTCAGCGGGTAGGACTTGTAGTTTCAGGTCGCCTTTCCACACCGTGATGATACAGCCTTTCTCCAACTTCATATTATTGTAAAAATACTCTTCGGTGTTCACATAGGTTGTACCATTCACAGTGCACACGGTCTTATTTGAACCTGCATATTCCGTGGGCGGGGTCGTAAACGTACCGCCGGAAACCTTGAGGGTTGTATTCTTCGTCTCACCTTCGGCAATGCCAACCGACTTGAAGCTGCCGTCCTCGATGGTGGCGGTGACTTCCACACCCTCGCTGTGGGAATGCTCGACATACACGGAATTCTCTTCCGCGATCTCCGCGTTCTTAATGGTTAGAGTCGCAGGGGTTTCTACGCCGCTCCCAAGATCCACGTTGATGCCGCCTGATCCATTGCTGCCGTCGGTAACCAGGCCATACTTCCCTTCGACCGTCACCGTGGAGCCGTTCACCACCAAGGCATAGCCGGTGCAGTTCTGCACCTCTACATTCTCCACGGTCAGCTTAGCGCCACCATATGCCTGCATGCCGTGCTTAATACTATTCGCGCCGTTTATCGTAAGGTCTTTTATCGTCGCCGAGCTGCTGTCCCCGCTGACCAGAAAGAGTGAAGCAGCAGCATTTCCTGTTACCGTAATGGTCTTATTGTTGCCGTCTATGATGACGCCGGTGACGCCGTCGGGGATGATAAACTTTCCACTATTCTTGTCAACTCCCCCAACATTCACGACAATGTCCGCCGTCAGTTCGATGGTCTCGCCGCTCTCTGCATTTTGAATGGCGTTGGCCAATTCATCGGCTGTGCCTACTTTAGTAGTAGTAGTCGCCAACGCCATGGTCGGCAACAGGGCCAGCACGAGCAGAACAGCCAGACAAAGGGACATGTACCCTTTCATTCTCTCGGCATCCTCCTATACATATGATTTGGCTGGCGTACTCATAATAGCACGTTGCCCATTTTTACGCAAGCGCACATCGTAATCATTCTGCAAAAACTTCTGTACTCCCCTTTCTTTTTCTATACCACAACGGCCCCAAGGGCGAGCCTTGGGGCCTGCATGGAAAAAGCCAAGGGGTGTGTTGCCGTGGAAACACGGGCGGAGGGTTTTAGGGGCGCAGCTTGGCCTTGGCCTCCTCCAAAGCCTGGATCACCCGGTCGCACCAACGGTCGAAGTCCGGGTCCTCCACCTGGGTTTCCGGATGGGTCAGCATGTAGCGGACGCAGCGCCTGGCGCCCTGGTCGAAGCGGATGGCGGCGGTAAAGCCCGGGGTCAGCTCCTTGATCTTGCTGTTGTCGAAGATGGCGTTGTTGGACTTATCGCCCAGCAGGGGCCCGAGCAGGTCCGTGGGGGAGCAGGCGTCCAGAAACTCGGAGCTGACGTGCATGGCCTTCAGCTCCACGCCCAGGGCGGCGGCCACGGCCTGGTGGGCCTGGTTCCAGGTGACCCGCTCGTCGGAGGTGATGTGCACGCTCTGGCCGATGGCGTGGGGGTTGCCCATCAGGCCCAGGAAGCCGCGGGCAAAGTCCTCGTTGTGGGTGAGGGTCCACAGGGTGGTGCCGTCCCCGGGGATGATCACCTTCTTGCCCAGCTGCATGCGGCGAAGCACCTGCCAGCTGCCCTTGGCCCCGTGCAGGCCGACGGGCACGGAGCGGTCCGAATAGGTGTGGCTGGGCCGCACGATGGTGATGGGGAAGCCGTCCCGGCGGTAATGGGCCATCAGCGCGTCCTCGCAGGCGGCCTTGTTGCGGGAATAGAGCCAGTAGGGGTTGTGCAAGGGGGTGCTTTCGGTGATGAAGGGGGTGACGGGCGGCTTCTGATAGGCCGAGGCCGAGGAGATGAAGATGTATTGCCCGGTCCTGCCGGCAAAGAGCCGGTAATCCCGCTCCACCGCCTCCGGCTCGAAGGCGATGAAGTCCGCCACCACGTCGAAACGCCGGCCTTGGAGCTTTTGCGCGGCGGACGCTTCGTCGTGGATGTCCGCCCGGATGGTCTCGACGCCCTCGGGCAGTCTCCCATTGCTGTTGCCGCGGTTGAGCAGCGGCAACTCCCAGCCCAGGCTGGACGCCAGGGCCGTGATGGCCGAGGAGATGGTCCCCGTGCCGCCGATGAACAACGCCTTCATCCGATCAACCCTCCTGTCGGGCGCGCTTAACGCCCGCGTAGTTTTACTTATCTGCATTGTACTTTGTCCCGATCCCGGCTGTCAAGCGAGGGTCTGCCGGGCGCGGGGGCCCAAGGCGAGGGTTTCCGGCCGCAGCAAGCCCTTCCGGTAGGCGTGGAACAGATACATCTGCGCGATTCCGGCGTTGGGGCCGAAGCGCTCCATGGCCTGGCGCTTGACCTGGCCGGGTTTGCCGGAAAGGCCATACAAGCGCTCCATGGCCCGCAGCATCCAAACGTCTACCGGGAACGCCTGCCGGTAGCCCAGGGAAAAGAGCAGCACGCAATCCGCCACCTTTTCCCCCACCCCGGGAAAGCGCAGCATCAGGCGCAGCGCCGCCTCATAGTCCAGAGCGCTAAAGGCGCTGGCATCCAGCCCGTCGGCCACCATGCAGGCGCTGGCATGCAGATAGGCGGCGCGGTAGCCCAGGCCCAGCGCGCGCAGGCCCTCCACGCCGGCCTGCGCCACCTGCCGGGGCGTGGGGAAGGCGGGGGGATCGCCCAGCGAGGCAAGGCCGCGCAGGATGCGGCGGATGCGGGGCATGGCGTTGTGCGCCGAGCTGATGAAGGCGCAGAGGGTCTCAAAAAAGTCCTGGCGCAACAGCCGCAGCCCCGGGCAGGCGGCCATGGCCGCCGCCAGGGGGGCGTCCAGCACGGGGGCCAGCAGAGCGCCGTAATCGCTGTCCAGGTCGAAGTACTCGCGCCAGAAGGCCACGTCCGCCTGGCCGCAGGGGCTCAGCGCAAAGCCGCCGGCCACGCTGCGCGCCCGAACGCCGCCGCGCAGATGGCGGCAGACAAAGCCCTCCCCTTCCCTCTCCCACAGGAAGGCCTGTCCGCTGTCAAACAGCTGTTCCAAATCGATGTTCGCCGCAAAGCGCCGCTCTTCCATGGCTTCTCCCCTCCCGCGCCGTTCGCGTCCGCCCGCCGGCCCGGCAAGCGAGGCCGGCGATGGCCAAGAAAAAAGCGCCTGGCTGCCGTTTCGGCTTGCCATGCGCTTTTTGATCGGTTGTTTCTTAGTCCGCGGTCAGCGCTTCCTTGGGATACACGCTCACCTGCTTGTCGGCGCGGCCCTTACGCTCAAAGCGAACGATGCCGCTCTCCAAGGCGAACAGGGTGTCGTCCTTGCCAATCCCAACGTTGATGCCGGGATGGATCTTCGTGCCGCGCTGGCGCACCAGGATGTTGCCGGCCAAAACGAATTGTCCGTCCGCCCGCTTGGGGCCAAGGCGCTTCGATTCGCTATCGCGGCCGTTCTTGGTGGAACCCATTCCTTTTTTGTGCGCGAAGAATTGCAGATTCATCATGCTTTCCACCTCCGTTTCTTGTGGAGTACCTGTACGTATTGGGGCATTCCCGCCGCAAGATCCTCCAGGCCGAGCAACGCCGTTTGCAGGATCGCCTGCGCGCGGTCGCTCTTCTCCCGGGAAAGGCCGATGTCGATCAAGGCCCGTTCCTCATCCTGTAGGATGTCCGCATCGGGCGCGAAAGCCCGTAATCCCAATATCGCGGTCTGCGCGATGGCCGAGACGGCCGCGCACACCAAATCCTCGCCCTGCGGCGCAAAGCCCGTGTGGCCCTTGATGCGAAGGCCCAGCAGCTTTTCGTCCGCAAAAAACGCCTCAACCCTGGTCATGGCTTAGCCGATGGCCGTGATTTCCACCTTGGTGAACGGCTGGCGATGGCCCTTGCGGCGGCGGATGTTCTTCTTGGCCTTGTAGTTGAACACAAGAATCTTCTGGCCGCGGCCCTGCTGCAGGACCTTGCCCTGCACCTTGACGTCTTCCAGCGTGGGAGCGCCGATCTTGACCTCGCCATCCTTCTCATACAGAAGAACCTCGAAGTCCACCACATCGCCCTCGGCCGCGTTGAGCTTCTCCACGAAGATCACGTCGCCGTTCTGCACGCGGAACTGCTTTCCACCGGTCTGAATGATCGCAAACATGTCTGGTAGCACCTCCTCTACCCAATCTCGCCGATCCGGGTGCGCGCCTTGACGGGCGCGACTTGTAGACCCTGCTCGCGCGGCCTTACTAGTATACCTCCTCGGGCCCGGCGCGTCAACGGCTTTTAGCGCCGTTTTGCGCCTGTTTCGAAGATCATAACATGGAAAAATCAGGTTTCCGGCTCCGCTTCCAGCGCGTAGGCCTTGGCCAAGCCCTCGTCCCGGCGCAGCGCAACCCCGCTGCCCCGGGCCAGCTCGTTCGCCAGGGGCCACAGGTCCTGCCGCACGCGCAGGCCGCAGCCCTTGCGCAGGGCCTCTCGCAGTCCCCTGCGCAGCAGGTGCTCCTCCTTGAGCAGCTTTCCCTCGCCCCCGCACAGGGGGCAGGCGCGGGTCAGGTCGAAGGCCAGGGACTGCCGGGTCCTCCGCCTCGTCAGCTCCACCAATCCCAACCGGGTGATGCCGTGGACCATCACGGGCGTCCGGTCCGCCCGGCAGGCCGCTTGCAGGGCCTCCACCAGCCTTTGGCGGTGTCCCTGGTCCTGCATGTCGATGAAGTCCACGATCACGGCCCCGCCGATGTCCCGCAAGCGCAGCTGCCTGGCCAGCTCCTGCGCCGCTTCCAGGTTCACCTCCAGCGCCGTTTGGGCCAAGCCCCGCCTGCCCACGTAGGCGCCGGAATTGACGTCCACCACGGTTAGGGCCTCGGTGGTCTCGATGACCAGAAAGCCCCCGCTTTTAAGCGGCACGCGCTGCTTTAGCGCCGCCTGGAGCTCCTTTTCCAGGTTGTACGCATCGAACAGGGGCGTTTCTCCCCGGTAGGCGCGCAGCCTTTCCAGGCAAGGGGGCGATGATTCCCGCAGGATCTCCCGCGCCCGCGCGCAGGCCTCTTCCCCGCTGACCACGATCTCCACAAGGCTTTCATTGGCCAGGTCCCGCAGGTCCTTCTCCAGCAGATCGCTCTCGGCCCGCAGCAGGCAGGGGGCGCTCTTCGACGCCGCCGCCCGCTGGAGCGCCGCCCAGCCGTCCAGCGCCTCCTCCAAGGCCCGCATCAGCGCCGACTCCTCCTCGAACTGGGCGGCCGTGCGCAGCACCAGGCCCATGCCGCTGGGGCAGCGCTCGGCCAGCGCCCGCTTGAGCGAGGCGCGCTTGTGCTCGTCCCCCATGCGCTTGGAGGCGCCGAGCCCGGGCTCAAAGGGCTTGAGCACCAACAGCCTGCCCGGCAGGCTCAAGCGCATGGTCAGCTTGGCGCCCTTGTTGCCGTCGCTCTCCTTGAGCACCTGCACCAGCAGCTCGTCCCCCGGCTTGATGCGCTGCCCGATGGGCGCGTCCTCCCCGGGAAGCAGGTCCTTCTGGGAAAGATAGGCGTTTTTTTCCTCCCCGATGTCCACGAAGGCCGCCTGCATGCCGGGCAGGATGTTCTTCACCCGGCCCTTGTAGATGCTTCCGGCGCGGTTTTTGCCCCCGGCCTCCTCCACGCGGCATTCCACCAGCCGGCCGTCCTCCAACAGGGCCACGCGCAGCAGCCCAAAGGCGTCCTCCACCAACAGTTTGCGTTCCATCGCCGCCTACGCCTCCGTCCAGGCGAACAGGGGCGCGCCTCCCTGGGCCAGCAGCCGGGTGCGGGTCACCTGAAAGCGCCCGCCCGGGCACAGGGCCTCCAGCAGCAGCTCGGGCTTGAGGTTGTCGGCGTTGGTGCAGGTGACCAACAGGGTCAGGCGGCTGTCCTCTCCCTGCAGCTCCACGTCCAGCGCCTGCACCATGGGGCGGATGTCCAGCTGCCGGACCTTGCCCTTGGATGGCTTCTCCACCTCAAAGCGCTGGCTGGCCAGAAAATCCCGCGCGGCCTGGCGCAGGTCCGCGCCGAAGGCCAGCGCCTCATAGCCCGCCTGGGCCATCTTCGCCATGGGGGCCGGGAAGCGGTCCTCCACCAGGCGGGCTGCGCAGATCCGAAGCCCGCGGGGCAGCACGCCGTTCATGGCCTGCACAAAGGCCTCGGGGGCCAGCTCGCCATCCAGGCGCACGTCCAGGATCTCGCACAGGCTGCTCACCCCCACCGGCAGGGCCGAGGCGAAGGAGAGCTCCGCGTGCGGGTTGAAGCCCTGGCTGTAGGCGATGGGCAGCTGGGCCCTGCGCAGGGCCCTTTGCATGGTCCGCTGCAGGTCCAGGTGGGAAAACCAGATGCAGCGGTCCGTCTTTTGAAACTCAGCGAGCATGCGCAACGGGGCACACCCCCTTTCCAAACTTGGCCTGGATGCCGCAGCCATGGCAATGCAGCCGGCAGTCGGGCGAGAGCTCCGCCCGCTGGGCCTTCTCCCATTCCCTGCGCAGGAACGCCTTGCTCACGCCGCAGTCGATGTGATCCCAGGGCAGGGGCGCGTCCAGGTCAAAGCGCTTATAGGCATAGCTCTCGCAGCTGAGCCCGCAATCCGCAAAGGCCTGCATCCACAGATCAAAGCGGAAGCAATCGTTCCAACCGTCGAAGCGGCAGCCAAGCTCCTGGGCGCGCAGCAGCACCTTGCCCAGGCGGCGGTCGCCCCGGGCGAAGGCCGCCTCCAGGAAGCTTAGGTGGGGCTCATGCCAGTTGAACTCCACGCCCCGGATGCGAAAATGCTCCCGCAAAAAGCGCTGCTTGTCCATCAGCTGCTGCAGGCTGTTCTGGGGCTCCCATTGAAAGGGGGTGAAGGGCTTTGGCACGAAGGAGGACGCGGAACAGGTCACCCGAAGGCCCCTTTGGCGCTGCTCCTTGGGCACGGCGAAATAGCGCTCCGTCACCTTTTTGGCCAGCGCCGGAATGCCCAGCAGGTCCTCCTCCGTCTCCGTGGGCAGGCCGATCATGAAATAGAGCTTGACGCCGTTCCAGCCCTTTGCAAAGGCGTCCGAAACGTTGTCCAGCAGCTGCTCCTCCTGCACGCCCTTGTTGATCACGTCGCGCAGGCGCTGGCTGCCGGCCTCCGGCGCGAAGGTGAGGGAGGTCTTCTTCACCTGGCGGGTTTCCTCCAGGGTTTCGCCCAACACCGAATCGATGCGCAGCGAGGGCAGGGAGACGGACACCCGATCCTTCTTGTGCTGCTCCATCAGGCCGCGCACCAGCTCCGGCAGGCAGGAATAGTCCCCGGTGGACAGGGCGGACAGGGAGATCTCCTCATAGCCCGTGGAGGCGATCAGGGCGGCCGCCTGGCGCTTCAGGGTCTCCAGGGAGCGCTCCCTTTGGGGGCGGTAGAGCATGCCCGCCTGGCAAAAGCGGCAACCCCTGGTGCAGCCCCTGGCGATCTCCAGGGACACTCGGTCAAACACGGTCTCGGTAAAGGGCACGATGAAGCGGTCCGGATAATCCGCCGCGTCCATGTCCGGCACGAACGCCTTGAGGATGGTGGCCGGCGCCTCCGGCCGCGTGGGCGTCAGGGCGAGGAAGCCGCCCGCCTCGTCGTAGCTATCCCGGTAAAACCTGGGGATGTAGAAGCCCTGCCGGCCGGCCATGTGCAGCAGAAACTGCTCCTTGGTGGCGCCCTGCTTGCGGAAGGCGTCGTATTGGCGCACCAGGTCCAGGATCTGCTCCTCGCCGTCGCCCACCATGAACAGGTCGATGAAGTCGCACAGGGGTTCGGGATTGAAGGCGCAGGGGCCGCCGGCCACCACCAAGGGCTCTTCCTCGCCGCGCTCCGCCGCCAACTTGGGGATGCCCGCCAGCTCCAACATGTTCAGCACGTTGGTGTAGCTCATCTCGTATTGCAGGGTAAAGCCCACCAGGTCGAACTCCCGCACGGGGCTAAAGGTCTCCAGGGAAAACAGGGGGATGCCGTTTTCCCGCATGAGCGCCTCCATATCCACCCAAGGGGCGAACACCCGCTCGCAGTAGACCTTCTCCTCCTTGTTGAGGATGTGGTAGAGGATCTTCATGCCCAGATGGCTCATGCCCACCTCGTAGGTATCCGCAAAGCAGAAGGCAAAGCGCACGTCCATCTTGGCGGGGTCCTTGACCACCATGTTCACCTCGCCGCCCGTGTAGCGGGCCGGCTTTTGCACCCTTGGCAGCAGGGGCGCAATGCGATCATACAGCAAAAAACACACTTCCTTTGCACTTAAAACGGCAAAAGGCCGCAATACTCCAGTATGGTTAGAGTACCACGGCCAAACCCTTTCCGTCAAATGGAAATGTCCCCTTCCCCGCGCTGGGGCCCCCGATCGCGGCCCAGGGCCTCGGCCACGATTTCCCCCTGCCAGCGCTTCCCCACCGCGCGCAGCTCCTCGTCCACGAACACCACCAGATGCAGCCTGTCGGGCCGAAACCGGCGCATCAGCTCCACAGGGCTCGTGCCGGCGGGGGCCGCCAGCAGGCGCACGGGCAGCACCCTGCCGCGCAGACTTTCCCGCTCCAGGCGGAGGAGCTCCCGCGCGCCCTCAAAGGGGCGTTCCCGCCGGGTCTTCAGCGCGCATAGGGCGATGTATGCCCCGCTGACCAGCAGCGTCAGATTCGCCCTGCCGGACAGCCAAAACAACGCAACCCCCAGGGCCGCCAGGGCGGCGCCCAGGGTCACGCCCAGCGCGGCGGCCACCGAACCCGCCCGGCTCCGCCCCAGCCAGGGGAGCAGGGCGGCCCGCAGCAGCCGGCCGCCGTCCAGGGGCAGGGCGGGCAACAGGTTGAAGCCGCACAGACAGAGGTTGAGGGCGATGAAGCCCGCCAGGTCCCCCGCAAGCATCGGCCATAGCTGGCAAGCCAGGCAGGCGGCCATGGCCAGCAGCAGGTTTGCGGCCGGCCCCGCCAAGGCCACCAGCGCCTCCGCGCCGGGCCGATCCTCCAGCCCCGCGATGCGCGCCACGCCCCCGAAGGGCGCAAGCTCGATCTCCAACACCCGAAAGCCCAGGCGGCGGGCCGCCAGGCCATGGGCCGCCTCATGACAGAGCACCAAGCCCAGGGCGGCGGGCAGGCGGGCGCTCGCCCCCGTCAGCAGGCACAGGACGGCCAGGGCCAAGATGCTGGGGTGCAGCTTGATGGCGACGCCCCGAATCTGGAACAGCGTCATGGCTCCAGGTAATCGGCCAGGTCCACCGCCTCCTCGTTCAGCTCCAGCCGGAAGAAGACCTTGCTCACGCCCTCTTCCTCCACGGGAACCGCGAAGCTCTGGCCCTGGCGCAGGGCCTCGCCCGGCGCCACGCGCACGCCCACCAAGGGTTCATACACGCTCGTCAGCCCGCCGCTATGCTCCACCACCGCCTGATAGCCGCCCAGCTCCGAGCGGCTTACGCGCAGCACCGTGCCGTCGGCGACGGCATGCACCACCCCCGTGCCCACCACCCATGCCCCGCCGTCCTGTTCCAGGGCCAGGCGGCCATCCGTAAAGGGCAGCTCCACTTGGCTGGGCGCGGCGGCCGTTTTGTTCCAAAACACCAGAACGCTCTCCGGGACCAGGCTGCTGACGAATTCCAGCTGGACCAGCGCCTGGCCGGCGGACTCCAGATCCAGCTGCGTGGTGGCCACGGCGCGCAGCCGGCTCGTCAGCCGCTGCGCGCCCTCGAAGGGAAGGGCGCGCAGGCCCAGCGCCAGGGCCAACAGGCACAGGGCCGCCGTGCTCTGGGCCAGCAACCTGGAGCGAACACTGGGCGCCGGCCTGGGCGCTCCGTCGCCGGCGAGGGTTTCGCGGTATTTTTGCAGCGCCCGGCGCAGCCTCCTTCCCCGCCAGCGGTGGTTGCGGCGCAGCGCTCCCTTTTCCCGCTCCAGCTTGGCCTTTTTCTCCTGCATGCTCACCCGGTGCAGGTCGGACCGCCTCTCCTCCATCACAAAACGCCTCCCCCTACACGTGTTCTTCTACACATGTATGGGGAGGCGGCGCAAAAAATGCTTCCCAACGCTAGAACAGGCTTCGCTGCTGGTTTTTGATGACGTTGAACACCAGCCCCATGGCGCACATGTTGGCCAATAGGTTGCTGCCCCCGTAGCTGAGGAAGGGCAGCGGGATGCCGGTCACCGGCATCAGGCCGATGGTCATTCCGATGTTTTCCAGCACATGGAACAGCAGCATGGACGCAACGCCCGCCACGATGTAGCTGCCAAAGCGGTCCTGGGTCTTGTAGGCCACATAGAACAGGCGCAGCAGCAGGGTCAGGTAGAGGGCCAGGATCACCATGCAGCCAAGAAAGCCCACGGACTCGGCCGTGACGGCGAAGATAAAGTCCGTATGCTTTTCGGGCACGAAATCCAGCTGGCTGATGTTGCCCTCCTGCAACAGGCCGCGGCCGGTCAGCTCGCCGGAGCCCACGGCGATCTTGGAGTAATACACCTGCAGGCCCGTGTTGCTGGTGTCGCTGTCCGGATAGAGGAAGTTGAGGATGCGCGCCTGGCGCCAGTCGTCCAGGAAGGGCCAGATGCCCACGCAGGCCAGGGCTCCCGTCAGGCCGAGCCCCACGAACAGCTTCCAGCTCATGCCCGCGACGAACAGCATGCCGATGAAGATGGCCGCGAACACCAGGGCGCTGCCGTAGTCGTCCTGCAAGATGACGATGGCAAAGGGGATGGCAAAGTGGAGAAAGTAGGGCAGGAAGTCCTTGAGGGTGCGGATCTTCTCCTCCCGAAGGCTCACGTGCTTGGCCAAGGTGATGATGATGGCCACCTTGCACAGCTCGGACGGCTGGAAGGTTCGCTCCTCGCCCCACTGCAGGAAGGCCGATATGCCGCGCACCTTGGGCAGGAGCAGCATGGCCAGCAGCAGCAGGTTGGCCACGATGTAGATCAGAAGCGCGAACTCGCCGTATACCCTGTAGTCGAACAGGAACAGCACCAGAAGCAGCGCCACCGTGCCCACGCCGATCCAAATCAGCTGCAAGCGGGTGGAGTAGCTGAGCACGCGGGAAAGCTGGGCCAGCAGGCCCTCGCCCTCCGTCTGGGCATAGGGGTCGGCGGTGGCGTTAGAAATAGACACAACCCCCACGATCAGCAAGCAGATCAGGCAGACGAGCAGGCACCAATCCACCTTTCCCTTGCTCCTGTTGAGGAAGAGGTCCCTCCTCCTATGGCGAAGAATCATGGGCCGCCGCCCACCTCCTTTCCCTATGCGCGCCTGGCGAACGCGTCTCCCCCGAAGGGGAAGGGCACGCGGCGCCTCGTCCGCATGCCCTTTTCAACGAAGCTTTGTGCCTTTCGGTTCCCTTGGCGCCCTACAGCTTGCTGTCGTCCACCTTGTTGAGCTCCCTCTCCAGGGGCTCGATGGCACGGCGCACGCTCCCCTCCTCGAAGGGGTTATCCAGGCCGGCCAGCTTCAACAGCTGCAGGTAGGGCTTGCTGCCGCCGGCGCGGCACAGCTTCAGGTAGGACTGCCAGGCCTCGTTGTGGTCCTTGAGATCCCTGCCGTAATAGGCGAAGGCGCCCATGGAGGCCAAGGTGTAATCGATGTAGTAGAAGGGATACAGGAAGATGTGGAGCTGCTTGAACCAGAAGGCGCCGTTTTCCATGGTCTCGTTGCCGTCGTAGTCCCTGTGGGGCAGGTACTTGCGCTCCAGGTCCCTCCAGAGGGCGCGGCGCTGCTTGGGGGTGAGGTCGGGGTTTTCGTAGACCCTGTGCTGGAACTCGTCCACGCACACGCCGTAGGGCACGAAGATGAGGGAATCGGCGATATGGGCATAGCGGTACTTGTCCGCCTGGTCGCCGAAGAACTTCTCCATGTAGGGATGGGTGAAGAACTCCATGGACATGGAGTGGATCTCGGCCACCTCGGAGGTGGAGCCGCGATACTTGAGCAGCTCGTTGACGCGGGAGCTCTCATAGCCCATGAAGGCGTGGCCGTTTTCGTGGGTGAGCACGTTCACATCCGCGGAGGTGCCGTTGAAGTTGGAGAAGATGAAGGGCATCTTATACTCCGGCAGGAAGGTGCAGTAGCCGCCGTTGGCCTTGCCGGGCTTGGACTCCAGATCGAAGAGCTCCATGTCCACCATGTCGCCGAAGAAGCGGCCGGTTTCCGGGCTCAGCTCCCGATACATCTCCAGGGCGCTTTGCACCAGCTCGTCCTTGTTGCCCTTGGGCATGGGGTTGCCGGTGGCGAACATGTAGGTCTCGTCGTAGAAGTGGAGCTTGTCCACGCCGATGCGCTTGGCCTGGGCCTGGCGGATGCGGTTGCAGAGGGGCACCAGATCGCGCAGGACCTGCTCGCGGAAGCGGGCCACCTCTTTTGGTCCGTAATCGCTGCGGCCCTTGCGCATGTAGGCGATGGGGATGAAGTTTTCATAGCCCATGGTCTTGGCCATGGAGTGGCGCAGCTTGACCAGGCGGTCGTAGATGTCGTCGAAGAAGTCCTGGTTTTCGGCGAAGAAGCCGGCCCAGGCCTCGAAGGCCTCCTTGCGGACGGCGCGGTCGTCGTCCTGCATGAGCTTGAGCAGCCCGTAGATGTTGCGAACCTCGCCCCGGCATTCCACCTGGCAGGCGGCCATGCGCTTTTGGTATTCGGCGGCCAGGCGGTTCTCCTCGATCATGGGCTCCACCAGCCGCTCATCCAGCAGCTTCTGCTCCAGGCGCAGGATGTTTAGGTAATGGGGGCCGTACTTTTCGTCGATATCCTTGGCGAAGGAGGAGTTGGCGATGGTGGCGTACACGCGCTTTTCGGCCGTCATCATCCTGGGCTTGGCCTGGTCCAGATACTCCTTTTCCTTCAGGTAGAAGGGGTCCGTGGTGTCCACGGTGTAGCGGATGTGGGCGACGTTGGCCATGGTCATGAAATGGCCCTGGAGGCTTTCCCAAGCCTTGATGCCGTCGAACACGGTCTGGGCGTTCTTGGCGTTTTCAATGCTCTGGGCGATGGTCTCCGCCTCGGCCAGCATCTTGTCCAACTGGGGACGCTCATAGGGGAATTCCTTAAACGTAAGCAAGCGCAAACCCTCCTGTTCTCTTTCTTGCTCGATTCCAAGGGATATTATAGCACTCCACGCCCCGGAGCGCAAAGGCCGCTCACGTCCCGTCCTCGGGGCTTTGCACGTGCAGCAGGCCAAAGGCGCTCAGGCCCAGGTGGCAGGCGATCACGGCCCCGGCCCGCATCAGGGCCGGCCGGCAGTTGGGGCGCCGGAGACGCACCTGCTCCAACAGGGCGGCGGCCCTCTCCTCCTCCTTGGTGTAGCAAACCGCCACCCGGCCCGGCGCGTTGGGGAGGCGCTCCACCAGGGCGTCCAGCGCCCTTTGCTCGCCGCGCACCCGATCCAGCACCTGGATGGCGCCCTGCTCGTTGAGGCAGAGCACAGGGTGCACCCGCATCATGCCGCCCAGCAGCGCCTGGGCCCCGCCCAGCCTGCCGGAGCGGCGCAGCGCCTGCAGGTCGCCGGTGGTGAACAGCGCCGCGCAGTGGGCGATTTCATAGGCGGCCGCCTCCAGGATCTTCTCCAGGGAGGCGCCCGCGTTCCGGCGGCGCACGGCGTTCTCCACCAGGATGCGGTGGCCGCCTACGCCGGTCTTGGTGTCCACGACGCGGACGGCGCTGCCACCCACCATTTCCGCGGCCAGCTTGGCGGCCGCGAAGGTGCCCGAAAGGCTGGACGATAGGCAGAAACAGACGGCCTCGTCCCCGTCCAACACGATCCTTTCAAACATGGCGGCGAACACGCGCAGCTGGGCCTGGGAGGTCTTGGCCCCGGCCAGGCGGGTTGGGTCGATCATATCCTCCAGATAGGTTTCCTCCAGCAGCTCGTCCTGAAGGTGGATGCCCAAGGGAGCCAACAGGATCCCCTCCTCCTGGCAAAAGGCGCGGGGCAAACCTGCGCTGGCGTCGCTGACGATGCGGATGGCCATGGGGGCAACGGCTCCTTTCTTCCTGCAAAGGGATTTCCTTGAATTCCCGGCCGGCAATTGCCAAGCGCGGGGGGAAAGCGTATACTAGAATGCGAAAAGTTTCACATCTGGTGCTTGGAAGGAGGCGGCGCGGCGTTGGACAACCTGATCATTTCCATAGAAGTGGTGCTTCCCCTGTTTCTCATGTTGGTCATCGGCTATCTGATCCGGCATTTTAAGGTGGTGACGCCGGACGGCTTTGACCAGATGAACGTGCTCACCTTCCGCCTCTTCCTGCCCCTGGTGATCTTTCGAAACATCTATGAATCGGACCTGAGCACCGCCTTTAACGGCAAGCTGATCCTCACGGGCATCGTGATGGTGCTGTGCATGTTTGCCCTTGCCTTTGTCGTCGTGCTCAAGCTTGAAAAGGAAAATCGCCGAAGGGGCGTGCTCATTCAGGGCATCTTCCGCAGCAATTTCATCATCTTCGGCCTATCCGTTGCCACCAACATGTATGGCGAGGAGGCTTGCGGGGCCGTCTCCCTGCTGATCACCTTCATCATCCCCATCTACAACGTGCTGGCTGTCGTGGCCTTGGAGAGCTTCCGCAGCAACGGCAAGGTGCGGCCCATGGCCTTGGTCAAGGGCATCGTCACCAACCCGCTGATCCTGGCGGCGGTGCTGGGCATGCTGGTGCTGCTATCGGGCCTGCGCTTCCCCGCCGTGCTGGAGGACACCATCGCGGACCTGGCTTCCGTGGCGACGCCCCTGGCGCTGGTGGTGCTCGGCGGCTCCTTTGCCATCGGCAGCGTGAAGGGGAACCTGCGGCCCTTGACCATCGGCCTTGTGGGCAGGCTGCTGGTGATGCCGGCGCTGTTCCTGCCCTTTGGGGTGCTGCTGGGGTTCCGCGGGCCGGAGCTGCTGGGGCTGATGGTCATGCTCGGTGCGCCCACGGCCGTCTCCTCCTACACCATGGCCCAACAGATGGGAGGCGACAGCGAGCTGGCCGGCGAGCTGGTGGTCTTTGGCACCATGCTCTCGGTGATAACCATCTTTTTGTGGACCTTCCTCCTCAAGTCCCTGGGATACCTCTAAAAAGCCACGTTTTTATCCCCGTTTTTACATGAACCGCCCTTGTATTTTCGCGTCTCTTTGGTATAATCCATCTAATTATTCATATTGCAAAGGAGCGAAAAAGCATGGCCTTTATCTACAGCGAGCCTAGCCGCACCTTTGGCGAGTACCTGCTGGTTCCCGGGTATTCTTCCGCCGAGTGCATCCCTGCCAATGTAAGCCTAAAGACCGCCATTGTCAAGTATCGCAAGGGAGAAACCCCGTCCCTAACCATGAATATTCCGCTCGTCTCCGCCATCATGCAGTCGGTGTCCAACGACACCATGGCCATCGCCCTGGCGAAGGAAGGCGGCATTTCTTTTATTTACGGTTCCCAGTCCGTCGAGGACGAGGCCGCCATGGTGGCCCGCGTGAAGGCCTACAAGGCGGGCTTCGTGGTGAGCGATTCCAACATCCGTCCGGACCAGACCCTGCAGGACATCCTGGATCTGAAGAAAAAGACCGGCCACTCCACCGTGGCCGTCACGGATGACGGCAGCGCCACGGGCAAGCTGCTGGGCATCGTGGCCAGCCGCGACTACCGCGTCAGCCGCATGTCCCCGGAAACCAAGGTCTACAGCTTCATGACGCCCTTTGAACAGCTGATTACCGCCGATGAGAGCACCTCCCTTAAGGAGGCCAACGACATCATCTGGGCCAACAAGCTCAACTCCCTGCCCCTCATCGACAAGCAGGGCCGCCTGAAGTACATGGTCTTCCGCAAGGACTACGATTCCCACAAGGAAAACCCGAGCGAGCTGCTGGACGCCAACAAGCGCTACATCGTCGGCGCCGGCATCAACACCCGCGACTATGAGTCCCGCGTGCCCGCCCTGGTGAAGGCCGGCGCGGACGTGCTGTGCATCGATAGCTCCGAGGGCTTCACCGAGTGGCAGTCCCGCACCCTGGCCTGGATTCGCCAGACCTATGGCGACAGCGTGAAGGTGGGCGCCGGCAACGTGGTGGATCGCGATGGCTTCTTCTTCCTGGCCAAGGCCGGCGCGGACTTCGTCAAGGTGGGCATCGGCGGCGGCTCCATCTGCATCACCCGCGAGCAGAAGGGCATCGGCCGCGGCCAGGCCACGGCCCTGATCGAGGTGGCCCAGGCGCGCGACGAGTACTTCGAGGAGACGGGCATCTACGTGCCCATCTGCTCCGACGGCGGCATCGTGCACGACTACCACGTGACCCTGGCCCTGGCCATGGGCGCGGACTTCATCATGCTCGGCCGCTACTTCGCCCGCTTCGACGAAAGCCCCACCCTGCGCCTCAACCTCAACGGCAACTACGTCAAGGAATACTGGGGCGAGGGCTCCAACCGCGCCCGCAACTGGCAGCGTTACGACATGGGCGGCGCGGCCAAGCTCTCCTTTGAGGAGGGCGTGGACTCCTACGTGCCCTATGCCGGCGCCCTGAAGGACAACGTGGGCCAAACCCTCAACAAGGTCCGCTCCACCATGTGCAATTGCGGCGCGCTCTCCATCCCCGAGCTGCAGAAGAAAGCCAGGCTCACCATCGTGTCCTCCACCTCCATCGTCGAGGGCGGCTCCCACGACGTCATCCTGAAGAACAACAGCGTTTCCCCCGCCAACTAGGCAAGATTACATCCTTTCCTTTCGCCCCGGCCTCTCCGGCCGGGGCGGTCTTGTTTGTGCGGGGTGGCCAAAAGCGCGCCCTCCACGCTCCGGAAGCGGAACGTGGAGGGCGCGCTTGCCTCGCTTTGGCTTCACCTAGGGCCATTGGCCGTCGAACACGAAGGCCGCCGGTCCTTCCATGAACACATGGCCGCTGGCCTCGTCCCAGTCGATGGTCAGCTCGCCGCCGCGCAGCCGCAGCGTCACCGGCCTTCTGGGCAACAGACCCTGGCTGATGGCGGCCACCGCCGCGGCGCAGGCGCCCGTGCCGCAGGCCAGGGTCTCGCCGGATCCCCGCTCCCAGACGCGCATATCGATGCCGCCCGCCCGAAGGCGGATGAACTCGATGTTCGCCTTCTGGGGAAAGACGCCGGCGCATTCCAGCAGCGGCCCCAGGACGGGCAGATCCAGCGCTTCCGGATCCTCCACCAGGGCGACCGCATGGGGATTGCCCATGGAGACGCAAAACAGCCGGTACTCCTTGCCAAGGGCCGTCACGGGCACGCGGGCGGGATCCGGCGACGTGGTGGGGATGGCCTCGGCTTCCAGCCTGGGCAAGCCCATGTCCGCCCGCAGGGCCCGAACGGCGCCGTCTTGGCTGCGCAGCGCCCGCACGGATCTGGGGCCGGCCTTGGTGATGACGTTGAGCACATTGCCCGAGAATCCCCGGCGTTCCAGCATGTACAGCGCCACACAGCGCAGGGCGTTGCCGCACATTTCCCCCTCGCTGCCGTCCAGATTGAACATGCGCATGCGGCAATCATAGCCCTCGGCCGGTCCGATGGTCACCAGGCCGTCGCTACCCACGCCAAAATGCCGGTCGCTCATGGCCCTGGCCAAGTGGGGCAGCTCCTGCTCCTGAATGGGCCCAAGCTCGAACAGGTCCAGATAGATATAGTCGTTACCAATGCCTTGCATCTTGGTAAAGCGCATGCCCTTCACCTCACAACAGGCTCACGCCATGGCTGGCGAAGCGCTCCACGGCCTCCGGCGGCCACACGGCGCACTGCACCTCGCCGATATGGGCCTTACCCAGCAACAGCATGCACAGCCTGGACTGGCCGATACCGCCGCCCATGGTCTGGGGCAGCTGGCCGGACAACAGGGCGCTATGGAAGGGCAGGGCGGCCCGCTCTTCGCAGCCGGCGGCCTTCAGCTGGGTCCGCATGGCCTCCGCATCCACGCGAATGCCCATGGAGGACACCTCGAAGCGGCAGCCGAGGGGGCGATGGAAGTAGACAATATCGCCGTTGAGGCTCCAGTCATCGTAGTCGGGCGCGCGGCCGTCGTGGCGGACGCCGGAGCGCAGGGGCCAACCGATCTGCTGGAAGAAGGCGGCGCCATGCTCCTGGACGAAGGCCTGCTCCCGCTGGGCCGGGGAAAGATCGGGCCAGCGGTCCTCCAGCTCCTGGGTGGTGATGAAGTGAATCTCCTCGGGGATCTCCACCGTGAGGGCGGGGAACTCCTTCTTGAGCAGGGCGGCGGTCTCATAGATGGCCCCGTGGATGGCCCGCACGGTTTCGTGCAGGGTTTCCTCGTTGCGCATCTGCTTGGTGATGACCTTTTCCCAATCCCACTGGTCCACGTAGATGGAGTGCAAGTTGTCGGTGATCTCGTCCCTGCGGATGGCGTTCATATCCGTGTAGAGGCCCTTGCCAACGGGGAAGCCATAGCGGCCCAGGGCGTAGCGCTTCCACTTGGCCAGGGATTGCACCACCTGGATGCACACGCCCGGCTGCTCCAGCAGGTCGAACTGCACGGGGCGCTCCACGCCGTTGAGGTCGTCGTTCAGGCCGGTGAGCTTATCCACAAACAGGGGCGCGGACACGCGCTGCAGGTCGAGCGCCTTTGCCAGTTTTCTTTCAAAGATATCCTTGGCCGCCTTGATGGCCAACTGGGTCTGGTATAGGTCCAAGCTGGGCGTGTAGTCCGTCGGGAGAATGTGCAAACTCGGCTTCGTCATACAGTGATCTTCCTTTCTTTTGTCGTGGACTTTTCCCACCCGATTCGGGGGGATCCGAGTGCCTGCTAACAAGAGAGGCCCCCGGCGCAAGCCGGGGGCCTCGCCCTGCATCATCGCAGGAAAAACAACAGGGGAATGCCGATAACCACGGCAAGGATTAAAAGGGTGACGGGCAGGAACACCAGAAAGGCGGCCAGCATCATCGCCGGCACATCGCTCTTCTCCATCCTTTCCTTCTCCTGCTCTTGTCCCTCCAGGGGATCCTTTTCATAGCGCTTCATGTAGCGCCAAAGCTTGCCCAGCGCCATACCCTACTCCTGTCCCAGCTGATGGTGGCAGGCCACGTAGTGGTTTTCGCCCACCTGCTCCCATTCCGGAACCACCTGGCGGCAGATTTCCGTGGCATAGCGGCAGCGGGTGTGGAACTTGCAGCCCTTGGGCGGGTTGATGGGCGAGGGAATATCGCCCTCCAACAGCTCGCGCTCCTTCTTGGGGCCCACGTCTGTGGTGGGGATGGCCTTGAGCAGGGCCTCGGTATAGGGATGCTTGGCGTTGCCAAACAGCTCCTGGGTTTCGGCCAGCTCCACTAGGTTGCCCAGATACATCACGCCGATGCGGTCGGAGATGTATTTGACCACGGAAAGGTCGTGGGAGATGAACAGGTAGGTAAGGTTTTCCTTTTCCTTCAGGTCCTGCAAGAGGTTGATGATCTGGGACTGAATGGAAACGTCCAGGGCGGAAACCGCCTCGTCGCAGACCACAAACTTGGGCTTGACCGCCAGCGATCGAGCGATGCCGATGCGCTGGCGCTGGCCGCCGGAAAACTGATGGGGATAGCGGTGGATGAAGTAGGCTTGCAGGCCACACTTCTCCATGATCTGCTGCACGTACTCCTGCAAGCGGTCGTCATTGCGCTTGAAGAACTTATGGGCGATCAGGCCCTCGCCGATGATCTGGCCAAGGGTGAGCTTGGGATTCAGGGAGGAATAGGGATCCTGGAAGATCATCTGCATGTCGCTGCGCAGGCGGCGCATCTCATTGTACTTCAAACGGGCCAAATCGATGCCTGTCTCGCGCTTTTTTTCCAGTTCCTGAAACTCTTCATCGTTTGCATACGCGGCACGCATCTTTTCGATCTCGGCCTCCACCTCGTTGAGGCGGCCTTGATTGGCCTCTCTCTGGGCCTCCAGGGTCTTGATCTTCTCCTGCAGCTGGGCCAGGGCTTCGGCTTGGTTGCTGTGCTTATGGATCTGTTTATATTCCCGCTCGTCGATTTCCAGCCGAACGGCGGCGATGCGCTCGCGCAGGTTGGCGTTCTCCTTGGCGATGGCGAACTTTTTGAGGAAGATCTCCGCCACGGGCTTGAGGTCCTCCTGCTTATAGAATCCGCCGATGATCTCCACGATGTCCTCAAAGGCGTCGTCGGCCCTTTTCCGGGCGGCGCGGTAGGCGTTGTACTTATCGAAGATGGCCTTGTTTCCGGCGGAATCGGTCTTTTCCAGGGCATCGCGGCCGCCAAGGGCGTCAAACTCCTTTTTGGCTTGATCCGCCTTGTGTTGCAGCTGCCTGGCATTTTGGCGCAGCTTTTCCACCTTGGTGAGGGTATTGCGCACATAGGAGGGGGAATACTCGTCCAGCGTCCAGCCGTAGTACATGGTCTTGCCGTCGGTCTGGTGGTACAGCTGGAGGATGACCCTGCCTAGGGTGGACTTTCCGCAACCGGATTCGCCCACCAGGCCAAAGGTTTCTCCCTGGAAGATTTCCATGCTGATGCCGTCGTTGGCCTTGACGTACAAACCCTTCTTATCGACGGGGAAATACTGCTTCAGATCGGTGGTCTTGATCAGAACCTTCTTTTCACTCATGGCGATTCTCCTTTTCCGGATAGAAGCAGCGAATTTCCTGGTTTTCGGAAACCTGCACCAATTCCGGCTCCTCCTCCAAGCAACGCTTGGTGCAATACTTGCAGCGCGGCGCGAACTTGCAGCCCTTCGGCAGGTCCAGAGGATGGGGCACGGAGCCGGGGATGGCCTCCAAGCGCACCCCCGGCGGGGTGTCGAGCCTGGGGATGGAGGTCATCAAGCCCTCGGTGTAGGGGTGGGAATAGCGCCCATTGCCAAAGATGGTCTCCACGGGGGCGCGCTCCACCACCTGGCCGCAGTACATGACCACCACGTCGTCCGCCATTTCGTTGATGACGCCAAGGTCGTGGGTGATGAACATGATGGCCGTTCCGGTCTGCTGCTTGAGCTCGTTCATCAGGCGCAGGATCTGGGCCTGGATGGTCACGTCCAGGGCCGTGGTGGGCTCGTCGGCGATGAGGAGCTTGGGCCGGCAAGCCAGGGCCATGGCGATCATGACCCTCTGGCGCATGCCGCCGGAGAGTTGATGGGGATATTGCTTGGCCACCTTTTCGGGATTGGGGATCTTGACGGCCGCAAGCATCTCCACGGCCTTCTGGTAAGCCTCCCTCTTGGGAAGCTTCTGGTGCAGCAGGAGCACCTCGGCGATCTGCTTGCGCACGTTGAACACGGGGTTCAGGGAGGTCATGGGCTCCTGAAAGATCATGGAGATGGAGTTGCCGCGGATCTTATACAGCTCGTTGGTGCTCAGCTTGGAGATCAGGCGGCCCTGGAAGTAGATTTCGCCATCGTAGATCTTCTGGTTCTTTTCAAACAACTGCAGGATGCTCATGGCCGTCTGGCTCTTGCCGGAGCCGGACTCGCCCACCACGCCCAGCGTTTTTCCCTCCTCGATGCTCAGGGAAACGCCGTTGACGGCCTTGATCAGGCCGCGCCTGGTCTCGAAATAGGTATGTAAGTTGTTAATCTCAAGTAGCTTCATCTCTCTTACCTCCCTATCTCTCGTTTTCCCTGGGATCCATGGCCTCGCGCAGCGCGTCGCCGATCAGGTTGGCGGACAGGGCCGCCAGCACCACGCAAAGGCCCGGCACGAACCAGCGCCACCAATAGTACTGAATGACCGTGGAGGCCTGGGCCGAGGTGAGCATGTTGCCCCAGGAGGGCGTGGGCGCCGCAACGCCGAAGCCAAGGAAGGAGAGTCCAGCCTCCGTCAGCAGGGAGCTGGCGTAGCCGAGGGTCACGTTGACGATGACCAGGTTGAACACGTTGGGAAGGATATGCCGCCACATGATCTTGTTCTGGCGGATGCCAAGGGCCTTGGCCGCCAGCACGAAGTCCTTTTCGCGCTCCACCAGCAGCTGCGCCCTGACCAGGCGGGCCAGGCCCATCCAGCCGAGCACGCCCAGCACCACCATGATGAGGTAGAGCCGGCCTGATTCTGAGAGCGAGTTGCCTATGGCGTAGTTGAGCGTGATGGCGATTGGGTAGAAGGGAATGGCGCTGAAGACATCCGCCAAGCGCATCAGCAGGTGGTCCACCCAGCCGCCGAAGTAGCCGGCCGCAAGGCCCACGATCAGGGCGATCATGGTGGAGATCAGCATGGCGATGGCGCCGACGGTCAGGGAGATGCGTCCGCCGTGGATGAGGCGGCCCAGCATGTCGCGGCCAAACTCATCGGAGCCGAGGAAGTAGCCCCTGTTGCCCCAGGCGTAGATGGTGCCGTCCTCGCCCAGCGCGTAACTCTGGAAGTAATCGGAGAAGATCTGGGTGACGGGGCCCATGTTCTCGGGCAGATCCGTCTGGCCCAGCTCGTTGGCGCCCCAGGTGACCAGGGAGCCGTCGTCCAGCAGGAGGATGAAGTGCTTATAGCCCGCCTCGACGGCCGTCACCTCGCCGGTGAACTCCGGAACCGTGGTCAAGCCGTCCTGGCTGGAACCCCAGGTGTAGATGTTGCCCTCATCGTCCAGGGCCAGCACGTTGCGGTTGGTGGAGGCGATGTCCACCACGCGCACGGAGCCATCCTGCAGCTCCTCGGGCACATTGCTGTAATACTCGGAGGACTTATCGCCCAACACCGTGATGGTGCCGTCGTCCAGCAGCACGGCCATGTTGTTGTCGCCGGAAGCGATCTTTTCGATATGGCCCTTGACGGCCCTGGTGACCTTAAAGTTGGTGGTTGCCTGGGAGGATCCCCAGAAGTAGAGGTTCTGGTCGGAGCCCACGACGGCGCTCCACATGGTGGCCGCGTAGATGCTCTCGGCCACGATGCCCTCCTCGGCAAAGTCCTCGGCCGTGTCCTCCGGCAGCGTGGTCTGGCCATGGCCGTAGTAGCCCCAGCCGTAGAGGTTGCCCTGGTCATCCAGGGCCAGCACGTGCTTGCCGCCGGTGGCGATGTCCACGATGTTGGCGTTTTGCACCTCTTTAGGGATGTCCAACACGTAGTCGGAAACGTCCTTTAGCTTCTGGTTGGGCTCGGTGCCCCAGATGCGCAGCTGGCCGTCGTTGGTCAGCAGCACGGAGAAGGACACGCCGGAGACGATCTTCTTCACGTCCTGGGCGCTGATGTCCTCGGGCACGTCCAAATAGTTGCGGCCCGAAGCCAGGTTGGCGTTGGTCAGCTCGATGTAGGTCAGGCTGATGGGGTACAGATAGGAGCCCAGGAAGGCGAAGAGCAGGAAGCCCACGAACATCACCAGGCCGATGACGCCCAGCTTGCTGCGGAAAAAGTTTTTCAGGACCGTGCGCATGGGGGTTTGGATGGCTTCTTCCTCCAAAGCCGAGCGCTTTTGCGGCACGAACAAGCGTTTGAACATCCCCACGAAGGAGTTGCCCAGCTTCTTGGCCGTGGAATCATTCTTTGCCATTGGCTTTTCCTCCTTCTTCTATTAGCTCAGGCGTACGCGGGGATCGATCAAGCCGTACACGATATCCGACACCAGCACCGCCAGCACGCTCACCAGGGAGAAGAAGGTGTTCATGGTGGAGATGAGCATGGTGTCGCGGGCGTTGATGGCGGAGATGAGCACCTTACCGATGCCGTTCCAGGCGAAGATGGTCTCCGTGATGGTGGAGCCTGCGAACAGGGAGAATACCGTGCCTACGACGACGGTAGAAACCGGAATCAGCGCGTTGCGGAAGGCATGGGAATAAACGACGACCTTTTCCTTCAGGCCCTTGGCCCGCGCGGTCCGGATATAGTCTTGGTTGAGGGCATCGATCATGGCGTTGCGAACGATGCGGATGGTGCTGGCGATGGAGATGAGCGTCAGCACGATGGTGGGCAGGATGAGGTGTTTAAGCCAAGCAAGCACGTATTCCATGCCGGAAAGCAGGGAAGCGTTGGGCATGCCGCCAAAGGGCAGCCATCCGAGGTTGATGGCGAAGATGTACAGCAAGCACATCGACAGGAAGAAGGACGGCATGGACCAGGTGATCAGGGAGAACACCTGCCAGAAATTGTCGAAGAGGCCACGGCGCTTCACCGCACAATGGATGCCGATGGGGATGGAAATCAACAATTGCAGAATAATTACGCCGACATTGAGGATGACCGTGTTGCGGATGGGTTCGGCCACCACGTCCGCCACGGCGCGGTTGTTCATGGTGGACCAACCAAAGTCGCCCTGAAACATGTTGAGCATCCAACGCACGTACTGCTCGGGCAGGGATTTGTCCAAGCCAAGCTTTTCGTACATGGCGTCATAGGCGGCCTGGTATTGCTCAGCCTTTAGGTTTGTGGGCAGCATAGCCTTGACAGGATCGCCGGGCATGAGCTTATTGATGCTGAAGAGTATGATGGTGATACAGATCAGCACCGGTATCAATATCAAAATCCTCTTGATGATGTATCGGGTCATGGTTCGACAATCCTCCCTAGCGCCCGGATTATGAAAATGGAGGGGGGAGCTAATCCCGTCCCCCCTCCTTGGGCATTACGCCTGACGTGGCGTCTTACTTAGCAGACTTGGAAATGTAGCAGATAACATCCTCCCAATTGGCGAAGGGAGTGGTGTTCTCGATGCCGTCTACGGTGTAGTAGGCGAAATCATAGTACTCGTTGGAGTACAGAGGAATCTGGGGCATCAGTTCCTGCCAACGCGTTTCGTACTGCAGCCACAGGTCGACGAACTCGTCGGTCTGCTCGGGATCCAAAGCGCGCATCTGCATCATGATCTCGTCGAGCTGCTCGTCGGCCAGCTGGCAGGAGTTCTCCCAGGTGCCGCACTTGCTGGAGTGCCAGGAGCTCATATAGGGATCGAAGGCAGCAGAGAAGGTGACGGCCAGGTTGAAGGTGTTGTAGTAACGATCCTCGCCCAGCTCATAGCCATAGTAGTAGTTATCCAACAGGGCGTTGAAGTCGGCGCGGGTCACATCAAAGGCGATGCCAGCCAGGGGCGCGTTGGCCACGTACTGGATCTCGATGATGTCGGTCACGTCCTGTTCTTCAGTACCCATGTGGTGGATCTGCAGGGGCTCGCCCTCGGCGTTGTAGCGCAGGTAGCTGCCGTCGGCAGTGGCCTTGCTGGCGTCGAAGGGGGTGGTGCCGTCGGCCTCGTACTTCCACTCGGTCTGGTCGAGCAGCTCGTTGGCCTTGTCCACGTTGAGGTTGAAGGGGGTCAGCATCTCTTCCAGATCGGCGCCCGCTTCTTCATACATCCACTGCGCGAAGCCGTACTCGGCCTGCACGATTCCGCCGTAGCCGCCCAGCACGTAGTCGATCACGGCGTTGCGGTCGATCAGGTAAGCCAGAGCCCAGCGGACGTTCACATCAGCGGTGGGGCCCCAATCGCAGTGCATGGCCAGGTAGCCGAAGCCGTTGCGTAAGTAGCTGTGGGTGACCACGGTATCGGCAGCCTTGGCGGCCTCGATCTTGTAGCCCTCGATGTTGCCAGCCACGATGTCCACATCGCCGGCGATGACGGCGTCATGGTTGGTATCCTGGGGGATGGCCTTCTGCACGATGTACTGAATGGTGGGCTTGTTGCCCTGATAGTCGCCCATGAAGTTCTCGTTGAGCTCCAGGGTAACGGTCTGGTTCTCGAAGGAGACGAACTTGTAGGGGCCGGAAACCACGGTGGGCGCGAAGCGCTCGGTGGCGGTCACGTTGTTCAGAGCGGCCAGCAGGTCGTCGCAGACGATCTTAGAGCCCTCCTCGGTGGTCTCGATGGTCGCGCCGGGAGCGTACACGGCCATGGGCGCGGGAGCCACGGTCACGTAGCTGAGCTCGTAGAAGTAGGGCAGCTCGGCGGCGTCGATGATGAACTGCAGGGTGTAATCGTCCACCAGCTTCACGCCCGCGAAGACGTCCGTCTCACCGGCGTTGTACGCCTGGTAGCCCAGCAGGCCGTAGCCCACGGAGCTGGTAGCGCCCGCTTCCACCCACTGGGGAGAAGCCTGGTACAGCATGGCAAACACATAGTCCTGCGCGGTCAGGGGAGAGCCGTCGCTCCAGAGCAGGCCTTCGTTCAGGGTCCAGGTGTAAACCTTGTTGCCGTTCTCGTCCAGCTCGGCGGTGTATTCCTTGACGGCGGACTCGTTCACGACGAACTCACCGGCGGGATCCACGACGACCAGGCCGGTGTAGTTGTGGAGCAGGTCCCTGATGGCGGCGTCGTAAGCACTGTTGCCGAAGCCCTCGATGAAGTCGCCGTTCATGTCAGGGGTGCCGACGGTCAGGGTGTCGAGCTTGTCCCCGGCCTTATCGCCTGTAGACTCGGCGGTTTCCGTGGGCTCCTCGGACTCGTCGGCGGGAGACTCGGCCGGTTCGGTGGCGGGAGACTCCGTCGCTTCATCCACAGGAGAAGTCGCGGGCTGGCAGGCCGCAAAGACGAATACCATCGCCACGACCAGCAGCAAAGCCATTAGCTTTTTCACAGCATATACCTCCTACGAAATGTTGTATGGCGTAAACCATGTTCTGTATTATAGCAGGTTGCATGCCTTCATTTCAATAGGCACACAGGGGTTTTTGCAAAAAAGTTGGGTTAACTCTGCATTTCTACAGGGGGTTTTCCCCCTCGTTTTTCTCAAAGAAAATTCCCCTTCCTATTTTATATTTGATTTCAAGCGTTTGAATCTTATCTTGCGCCTTGTCAATGCACATGCATCATTATCCTTCAAAAACGTTTTTTTCTTTCTTTTCCTACCTTTTGCATGCAAACTTTCTGCAAGTTTGCTTTTCATTTCCTGCAATGTAGCCACACCTTCCTCAAGTTCCGATGGAGCATGGATGGATCCCCATTTTCCGCCAAAATAATTTGCACATTAAATTATATAATTCTATTGACAAATTATTTCTCCTCGGTATATACTACTGTCGTGCAAAGGAGGTGGAGATTATGCACAAGAGCGTCTATTCCCTGGTGCTCAGCGACGGCGTCGTGCAGCGCATCGATCAAATGGCCTACGCGCGCGGCCTGAGCCGCTCGGCCCTGATCGACGAGATCCTGGCCGAACACGCCTCCATGGTGACGCCGCAGATGCACGCCTCCTCCGTCTTCGAACAGATGGAGCGCCTGATCTGCCAGGAGGGGCCGTTCCAGGCCCTGCGCCAGAGCGCCGCGGGGCTGTTCGCGGTGCGCGGCGTGCTGCCCGTCAAGTACAGGCCGGCCGTGCGCTACCAGGTGGAGCTTCATCCCCAGGAGGACGGCCGGCTTGGCCAGCTCAAGGCCAGCTTCCGCACCCAGTCCTCTTCCCTGTTGCAAGCCCTCGGCCTGTTCTTCCAGGCCTTCATGCAGGCGGAGTCGGCGGCCTGCTCCTATGCGGAAGGCCGCTTTCAAAAGGAACTGCGCCTGCGCCGAAGTGCGGTCCTCTCGGCGGACGAGACCGCCCAGGCCATCTCGGACTACATCCAGTTGGTGGACGGGGCGTTGCAAGCGTTCTTGTCCCTTTGGCCGGATTACACGGCCGCCTGCCAGGCCGCAGCCCGGCAGCGCGCCCTGTACGAGCAGGGCGATCCCCTACTCTTATAACGATAGAACCATTTCCCCGACCCAAAGGAGGTATCCGATATGAATGCCAACAAGCTTACGCAAAAATCCATGGAAGCCATCCAGAGCGCCCAGTCCCTGGCGGTTGAATATTCCAACCAACAGATCGAGCAGGTGCATCTGCTCTATGCCCTATTGGAGCAGGAGGAGGGCCTGCTGCCCCAGCTGCTGATGCAGATGGGCGTGGATGCCAAGTCCTTGGCCAAGGACGTGGAGCGGGCGGTGACGGAGCTGCCCCGCGTCAGCGGTCCCGGCCGCGAGGCGGACAAGGTATACGTTTCCCGCGAGGTGGACGCGGCCCTCAACCAGGCCGAAAAGGACGCCGAGCAGATGAAGGACGAATATACCTCCGTCGAGCACCTGGCCCTTGGCCTGATCGAGCGTCCGGACAAGACGGTGGCCGAGCTGTTCCGGCGCTACGGCGTGCAAAGGGAAGGCTTTTTGACCGCGCTGAAGGGCGTGCGCGGCAACACCCGCGTCACCTCCGACAACCCGGAAACCACCTACGACGCCCTGAAGAAGTACGGCCAGGACCTGGTCGCCCTGGCGCGGGCCCAGAAGCTGGACCCGGTGATCGGCCGCGACGCGGAAATCCGCCACGTGATTCGCATCCTCTCCCGCAAGACCAAGAACAACCCCGTGCTCATCGGCGAGCCCGGCGTTGGCAAGACCGCCATCGCCGAAGGCCTCGCCCTGCGCATCGTGCGCGGCGACGTGCCAGAAAACCTGAAGGACCGCCAGCTCTTCTCCCTGGATATGGGCGCGCTGGTGGCCGGCGCCAAATACCGCGGCGAGTTTGAGGAAAGGCTCAAGGCCGTCCTGCAGGAGGTCAAGAAGTCCGAGGGCAAGATCCTTTTGTTCATCGACGAGCTGCACACCATCGTGGGCGCCGGCAAGACGGAAGGCTCCATGGACGCGGGCAACCTGCTCAAGCCCATGCTGGCCCGCGGCGAGCTGCACTGCATCGGCGCGACCACCCTGGACGAATACCGCAAATACATCGAGAAGGACGCGGCCCTGGAGCGCCGCTTCCAGCCGGTGATGGTGGAGGAACCCACGGTGGAGGACACCATCTCCATCCTGCGCGGCCTGAAGGAGCGCTACGAGGTGTTCCACGGCGTCAAGATCCAGGACCAAGCCCTGATCGCGGCGGCCGTGCTCTCCAACCGCTACATCACCGACCGTTTCCTGCCGGACAAGGCCATCGACCTGGTGGACGAGGCCTGCGCCCTGGTGCGCACGGAGATGGACTCCATGCCCGCCGAGCTGGACGAGCTTTCCCGCAAGATCATGCGCCATGAAATCGAGGAGGCCGCCCTGAAGAAGGAGACCGACCAGCTCTCCCGCGAGCACCTGGCCGACATCCAGAAGGAGCTTTCCCAGTACCGCGAGGAGTTTGCGGCCATGAAGGCCAAGTGGGAAAACGAAAAGGCCGGCATCGGCAAGGTGCAAAAGCTGCGCGAGGAGCTGGAGTCCCTTGGCGCCCAAATGGAAAAGGCGGAGCGGGAGTACGACCTGAACAAGGCCGCCGAAATCAAGTACGGCCGGCTCCCCCAGTTGCAGCGCGAGCTGGAAGAGGAGGAGAAGAAGGCCGAGGCCGGCAAGCAGACCTATCTGCGCGACCGGGTGACGGACGAGGAAATCTCGCGCATCGTCTCCAAGTGGACCGGCATCCCCGTTTCCCGCCTGGTCGAGGGCGAGCGGGAGAAGCTGCTGCGCCTGTCCTCCATCCTGCATGAGCGGGTGGTCGGCCAGGACGAGGCCGTGCAGAAGGTGACCGACGCCATTCTCCGCTCCCGCGCGGGCATTCAGGACCCCGACCGGCCCATCGGCTCCTTCCTGTTCCTCGGCCCCACGGGCGTGGGCAAGACGGAGCTGGCCAAGGCCCTGGCCCAGGCCCTGTTCGACGACGAGAAGAACATGGTGCGCATCGACATGAGCGAGTACATGGAGAAATACTCCGTCTCCAGGCTCATCGGCGCGCCTCCGGGATACGTGGGCTACGAGGAGGGCGGCCAGCTGACCCAGGCCGTTCGCCAGAAGCCCTATTCCGTCGTGCTGTTCGACGAGATTGAAAAGGCCCATCCGGACGTGTTCAACGTGCTGCTCCAGGTGCTGGACGACGGCCGCATCACCGATTCCCAGGGCCGCACGGTGGACTTTAAGAACACCATCCTCATCATGACCTCCAATCTGGGCTCCGCCGCCATCCTGGACGGCATCCAGGCCGACGGCGAGATCAGCCAGCAGGCCCGCGAACAGGTGGAAGCCCTGCTCAAGCGGCAATTCCGGCCGGAGTTCCTGAACCGCATCGACGAAATCGTGTTCTACAAACCCCTGGCCAAGGCGGAAATCGCCCAGATCGTCGATCTGATGCTGGCCGACCTCTCCTCCAGGCTGAAGGATAAGCAGCTGCATCTGGAGCTGACCCCGGCCGCCAAGGACTACGTGATCGAGTCCGGTTACGATCCGAGCTTCGGCGCAAGGCCCTTGAAGCGCTTCCTGCAAAGCCGGGTGGAAACCCTGCTGGCCAGGCGCATCATCGAAGGCTCCCTGTCCCAGGGCGACACCGTGCTCATCGACTACGACGGCCACGAGCTCAGCGCCCATCGCAAGCAGGCCGCCTAACGCCCCCAAAACGCGCCGTTGCGCCAAAAAGGTCCGCGAGGGCTTCCAGCCCCTGCGGACCTTTTTTGCATAAGCGGGCCGCCTTTCGGCAACAGTAAGGCCCATGGGGCCGCCGGCCCTGGAAGATCACGAGGAAAAGGAGCGTGCATTCCCATGGCAAACGATTTTGACGCCTACAACGGCCTGTACGACCTGCTGGACAGCGACGAGGAGAGCAACGATTTTTACACCGCCTTGCCCGCCTTTGTGAAGGACTCCATCGACCAAAGGGCCGAGGACATCTGCTCCAGGGACGAGCTCTTCTCCTATGCGGAAAGCCTGCTGCAAGGGGACGAGTGACCCGGCGCGCACCGCGCAAGCAAGGGCGCGCGGCGAAAATCCAATCGCCGCGCGCCCCTTTTTTGCCTTCTTTATGGCCTTGCTTCTCCCTCGCCCCCTGCATAGGCCTGCAGCAGGCGGCGGAAGGGGCCGTCCTGGGCGGCCAGCTGCGCGTAGGCGCCCCGCTGCACCACCCGGCCGTCCTCGAACACGGCCAGCGTTTCCAGGGCGGCCAGGCTCTCCAAGCGGTGGGCCACCACGAGCAGCGTCCGGCCCTTGAGCCGTTCCAGCAGCCTTTGCATCACCCTCTCCTCCGTCAGGTTATCCAGGGCGGAGGTGGCCTCGTCCAGCAGCACGAGCTTGGCGTCGGACAACAGCACCCGGGCCAGGGCCAGGCGCTGCCTCTCTCCGCCGGAGAGCAGGGCGCCCTTCTCCCCCACCTGGGCGTCCAGGCCCTGGGGTAGGGCCCGTACCCGCTCGGCCAGGCAGCAATCCTCCAGCGCCTGCCACAGCTCCGCATCCGGGCGGCCCGCGCCCGGGCACAGGTTCTCCCGCAGGCTGCCGTCGAACACCGGGGCCTCCTGGCTGGCGTAGGCGATGCAGGCAAAATAGCTATTCAAATCCAGGCTGTACAGCTCCCGTCCGTCCACGCGGACGCTGCCCCCGCTTGGGCGCTGCAAGCCCGCGGCCACCCGCAGGGCCGTGGTCTTTCCCGAGCCGCTCCTGCCCACAAAGCCGATCGTCTGCCCGGGCGAGAGGCGCAGGCTCACGCCGCGCAGCGCCTGCAGGGGGCCATACGCCAGGCAGACGTTCTCCAGGCACAGCTCGCCCCGCACCTTCTCCAGCGCCTCGCCCCCCAGCAAGCCCGGCTCGTCGGGCGCATCCAACAGCTGGGCCAGCCGCGCAAAGGCGCTCCTGTCCAGCTTATACTGCACAAACAGCACGTTGAAGATGGATACGGGCACGTAGGCCTTGTCCGACAGGGCCAGCAGGGCCACCACCTCGCCGACGCTCAAGCGGCCGCCGACGCCCGCATAGACCACGATGCCGATCTTGACCAAGCCCATCAGCAGGGCGAAGAGCGCGAAAAAGGCCTCGTGGACCATGCGCATGCGGGTCTTGCCCCGCTCAATCTCCCGCGCCTCCGCCCGGGCCCGCACGATCTGCCCCGGATAGAGCCTGGAGGTGCGAAAGCAGCTCAGCTCCATCAGCGCCCGCACCAAACGCCGGTTAAAGAGCTCCTCGTTGTCCAGCACCTGCTCCTTGATGCGGTACAGCCGCCTGAGCAGCAGGTTGGACAGCAAGAACACGAGCCCATAGCCACAGGCGATCGCGGTCACCACCCGCGGGTCGATGGCGGCGATGTAGCACAGGCTAAAAACCATGGACGGCAACACGCTGCGAAACAGCTCGAACCAGAAGTCAAAGGCGATGGCCTTGCCGGCCTGCGCGCCGCTTTCCACCCGCTGGGTGAGCAGGCCCGTGCCCAGGCTTTGATAAAAGCCGAATTCCACCGTTTGCAGCTTCTCCATGGCCAGCAGCTTAAAGTCCAGCACCAGGCGCTGGGCCAAGCGGGAGCTGGGCAACTCGTCCAAATAGCCCAGCGCGTAGCTGAGCAGCAGCACCCCGCCGAAGCAGGCGATCCGGCCAAGCGACAGCGTGCCGCCGGATAGGTCGTCCAAGGTCAGCTGGGTGACCTTGGTCCAATATACCTCCAGGAAGGACAGCAGGACGCCAAGGGCTATGTAGGCCGCGCAAAGCCATCCTTCCTTCTTCACAACGGAACGTATGTGTTTCATGGAACAACACTCGCCTTTCCCAAACCAACTTTATCGCGTCTCTTGGAAATGAAAAGCGCGGTTTGCTCCATCGGTTGGCGTCGTATCTATGCTCAGCGCTGCCCGCCAACCGGGCGCATTAGCCGCGCTGAGTGGATAATTCGCTTTGTCCGCATATGCCTGCTCTCTCCCCTTTCTTCCATTCAAGGCGGCGGATGAACGCGTACAAAATTCAGTATAGCATGGAAAAAGCGGCGCCGCAAAGGACAAAAAAAGAAGGCCTTCTGCGCTTGGCAGATACCTTCTTCAAAAACCGGCGTTTTTGACCTTAGGCGTTCTTCTCATCGGCGACCTTCACAACCTGCTTGCCGTCGTAGTAGCCGCACTTCTTGCACACGCGGTGGGACAGCTTCATCGACTTGCACTGGGGGCACTCAACGATGCCGGGCAGGGACAGGCGCCAATTGGCGCGGCGGGTATGCTTGCGCTGCTTGGAAATTTTCCCCTTGGGAACTGCCATTTGAAACACACCTCCTTTTCCATGGTGTAAACCCGTTTTTTCGCATCAAGCCCGTTGGTGCGCCAAAAGGCTTTACACCGTGCGTTTCGCAAAGCACTCGATGCTTTCATCGCGGTCTGGTCGGGTTGGGGAGATCCGGATGGGCCTAGGGCTCATCCTCCTCCAGCTTCAGGTCCTTGAGAACGGCAAAGGCCGAATGCAAGGGCTCCGAATCGCAATCACAGGGGCCTTCGTTGAGGTTCTTGCCGCATTTGGGACACAGGCCCTTGCAATCCTCCTTGCAGAGGATCTGCACGGGCAGGTTCATCACCAGGTTGCCCAGCACCATCTGGTCCAGGTCCACGGCGGAAGCCTCATACAGGAAGGCGTCTGGTTCTTCCTCGTCCGGCTCACGCAGGTACTTTTCGGTAAAGGGCACCCGCAGCTCGAGCACGGCCTCGGACAGGCAACGGACGCAGCTGGATTTTAGGCGCGCATGGATGACGCCGTCCAGCTCGATGCGATCCTCCACGCCCATCATGTGCCCTTCCACCAGGACAGGCCCACAGGGGGCAATCTGATCGCCGCAAAACTCAAAGGGCTCCAAGCCCAGCTCCACCCGGAACTCCAGGCGTTCGCCCTGCCTTTGCAGGGCCTTTTGTACGGACAATTGCATAGGAAGCCCCTCACTCCGTCACCGATTCACTATTATAGGCAAAGCGCCGGCAAAAGTCAAACAGATTTTTCGTTATGATTGCCGCACGGGACGAACGCCTCCTTGCGGAGGCGTTCGTCCCGCGGGCGTTCCTTGTCTTTGCGCCTTATTGGCACAGGGCCTTGGTGTCCCTGGCGATGGCAAGCTCCTCGTTGGTGGAAACCACCAACACCTTGACCTTGCTGTTCTCGGTGGAGATGACGCCGTTGCCACGGGTGGCGGCGTTGGCCTTCTCGTCCAGCTCGATGCCCAGGAAGGACAGCTTGGAGAGCACCTCCTGGCGGACCTGGCTGTCGTTTTCACCGATGCCGCCGGTGAAGGCGATGGCGTCCACGCCTTCCATGGCGGCGGCGTAGGCGCCGATGTACTTGCGCAGCCGGTAGCAGAGCATGCGGATGGCCAGCTTCGCCCGCTCGTTGCCTTCCTCGGCCGCCTTGGTGGTGTCGCGCATGTCGGAGGACACGCCGGAAATGCCCAACAGGCCGGACTTCTTGTTGAGGATGTTGAGCATCTCGTCGATGGACAGGCCCTCGATGTTCATCACATACTGCAACACGGCGGGGTCCACATCGCCGGAGCGGGTGCCCATGACCATGCCTTCCAGAGGGGTGATGCCCATGGAGGTATCCACGCACTTGCCGTCCACGACGGCGGAGAGGGAGGAACCGTTGCCCAGATGGCAGACGATCAGCTTCAGGCCCTTGCCGCCCTCGTAACCCAGGCGCTTGGCCGCCTCGGCGGAGACGAAGCGGTGGGAGGTGCCGTGGAAGCCGTAGCGGCGGACCTTGTACTTGGTGTAGTACTCGTAGGGCACGGCGTACATGTAGGCGTAGTCGGGCATGGTCTGATGGAAGGCGGTGTCGAACACGGCCACGTTGGGCTTGCCGGGCATGAGCTTTTCGCAAACCTCGATGCCGGCCAGGTTGGCGGGATTGTGCAGGGGGCCGAGCACAAAGTTATCGCGGATGGCCTTCTTCACGGGGCCGTCCACCACGGTGGACTTGGTGAAGTCCGCGCCGCCGTGCAGCACCCGATGGCCGATGGCGTCGATGGAGCTCAGGTCGGGGATGACGCCCTTCTCGGGGTCGGTCAGGCACTTGACCACAAATTCCATGGCGGCGGTGTGGTCCGGCACGGGCGCCTCGATGGAGATGGGGCCCTTGTCGGACTTTTGAGAGATGGCGCCCATGGGCAAGCCGATGCGCTCCACCTGGCCCTTGGCCAGGACGGCTTCGTTGTTCATGTCAAAGAGTTGGTATTTCAGCGAGGAGCTCCCCGCGTTGATGACCAAGATGTTCATTGCCTGGTTTCCTCCCTTGATGTTCGCGCTGGTGTATTTGGAGAAAGGGGGAGGCTTGCTCCCCCTTCGGCTGGTTTCTTTCTGGCGGTTATTCGTTCTGGGCCTGCACGGCGGTCAACGCGCAAAGGGATACGATATCCTCCACGGAGCAACCACGGCTAAGGTCGTTCACGGGACGGGCCAAGCCCTGCATCACGGGCCCGATGGCCGTGGCGCCGGCCAGGCGCTGCACCAGCTTGTAGCCGATGTTGCCGGCCTCCAGGCTGGGGAAGATGAGCACGTTGGCCTTGCCGGCCACCTGGGAACCGGGGGACTTGAGCTGGCCAACCTTCTCCACCAGCGCGGCGTCGGCCTGCAGCTCGCCGTCCACCTGCAGCTGGGGAGCGAGCTCCTTCACCAGCTCCGTGGCCTGGCGGACCTTATCCACCATGTCGCCCTTGCCGGAGCCCTTGGTGGAGAAGGACAGCATGGCGACCTTGGGCTCGTCGATCTCGGCGATGGTCTTGGCGGTTTCCGCAGAAGCGATGGCGATGGCCGCCAGCTGCTGGGCATCGGGCTCGATGTTGACGGCGCAGTCCGCAAAGATCAGCACGCCGTTTTGTCCATAGGCGGTGTTGGGGCACTCCATGACAAAGCAGGAGGAGGCGGTGGTCACGCCCTTCTTGGTCTTGATGATCTGCAGGGCCGGGCGCAGGGTGTCGGCGGTGGAATGGATGGCGCCGGAAACCATGCCGTCGGCCTCGTTCTTCTTCATCATCATGGTGCCAAAGAAGGTTTCCTCCTGCATCTGCTGGTAGGCCTTTTCCGGCGTCATGCCCTTGGCCTTGCGCAGCTCGTACAGGGTGTCGGCATAGTCCTGCAACTTATCGCTCTTCTTCGGATCGATGATGGTGGCGCCGCTGAGGTCCTCGCCCCAGGCGCGGATCTTCTCTTCATCGCCTAGCAGGATCAGGTCGCAGATGCCCTCCTTCAGCAGGATGGCCGCCGCCTTCACGGTGCGCTCCTCGGCGCCCTCGGGCAGCACGATGCGCTTTTTGTTGGCCTTGGCCTTGGCCTGAATGCGATCCATCAAACTCATACTAGTTCCTCCCTCATCTGTGCTATACTTGGTCTGTCGAAAACCCACCCGAGCCTTCGGAGCAGAAGCGATCTATTCCTAAACACACTAAGTATAACGAAAAACATCGGGTTTGAAAAGGTGAAAATGATGAAGGTTTGCGCAATCATCTGTGAATACAATCCCTTGCACCTAGGGCATGCGCGCCAGATGGCGGAGGCGCGCCGCCTCAGCGGGGCCGACTATTTGCTCTGCTTGATGAGCGGCCCCTTTGTCCAGCGGGGGGAACCGGCCATTTTGGACAAGTGGACCAGGGCGAAGACCGCCCTGGCCGCAGGCGCGGACATGGTGATGGAGCTGCCTTCCCTCTTTGCCCTCCGCGCGGCTCAGGACTTCGCCTATGGAGCCGTCAGCTTGCTCGACGCGCTTGGCGCGGTGACGCACCTGAGCTTTGGGAGCGAGTTGGACGATTTGGATGCGCTTTGGCGGCATGCGCTCCCAGAAACCGACCATGAGTCTGTTTTAATCAATCACGCCCTGTCCGAGGGCCACAGCTACCCACGGGCGGTCGCCCTGGCCTCCGGAAAGCCCCTGCCCCCCAACGCCTTGCTGGCCGTGGAATATTTGCGGGCCTTGCGCCGCATGAACAGTTCCATACAGCCGGTCGTGGTCCGTCGAGACGCCCCTCACGGCGGGGAAGGCTCCTCCTCCGCCGTCCGGCGCCTGCTGGCCGTCGATCCCGAGCTGGCTTGGGCCGCCTGCCCCCCTTCGTGTTCCGCTCTGTCTTCCGAGGCGATCTTGGCCCAAGGGGGGCCGGCTCAATTGGAACGCCTGGAACCATTGGCTCTGGCCCTGCTCCGGCGAATGGGCGCGCGCGCCATCTCCGCCTATCCTGGCATGACGGAAGGCCTGGAAAATCGCTTTTTCCGCTGCGCCCAACAGGCTTGCAGCCTCGACGAGTTCTTCGCACTTCTCAAAACCAAGCGTTATACCATGGCAAGGCTCAAGCGCAGCCTCCTGCATATCCTCCTGCAAAACACCCAGGAATGCCTAAACGCCCACCCGCGGGCCGAATACGCCCGGGTACTGGGCTTTCGCGGGGACACGCTGCCCCTGTTGCGGGAAATCGGCAGGCGTAGCCATATTCCACTGGTCCTTCGCCCAGCCCAATGGCAAGACCATCCGATGTTTCAAACGGATCTCCGAGCACAGGATCTTTGGGGCCTGTGCCAGAACAATCCAGACTTTCGTCGGTCCAATCGCGATCTGGATATGCCTCTCCTGCAACCATAGGATCCTTGTGTTCGCCAGCCTGCCTTGCCATCCGAGGGGAATCCCCCAGTCCGCTCGCGGCGGACAGCCCCCTTTCACAAGGGGGCCGAAATGGTGCAGCCAGCTGCGTTCCCGATAGCCTCCCTTGTGAAAGGGAGGTGGCGCGGCGAAGCCGCGTCGGAGGGATTCCCCCTCCATCCAGCAGCAGGCGCCGCCGTTCCTTTGCAGGAAGCCCTCCCAAGCTTGCAGCTTGGGAGGGCTTCCTGCATGCTACTGAGAATCGAGTAGTTTTGCCCCTCTATCTTGTAAGGCCTGTAAAATCCCCGGGATCTGCGCCCGGGCTGCCTGGCGTCCAATCTCGATCGTCTCTTCCGCCTGAGCGATGGAGGCCATGTTGATATGTCCAAGGGCCGGTACGATGTTGATATCCGAAGTATTAACCCGTTCCTTGATGATATGCCACTCCATCACGGCAAAGGCTTGCATCATGATTGAAACGATGCCGTCGCATTTGGTTTCCCCGCCATGGTATCCCACATCGACGGAAATCACGAAGTCCGCGCCCATGTCTCGCACGGTATCGGTGGGAACCCTGGCCACGATGCCGCCGTCGACCAGCATGCGGCCGTCCCGCATCACGGGCTTGAACACACCCGGAATGGAAATGGACGCACGAATCGCTTCATAAACCTTCCCCTCCGTCAACACCACTGGCTGTCCCTTCTCCACGTCCGCAGCCACCGCCGCAAAGGGAATCTTGAGATCTTGGAAGCTCCGGTTTCCCGTTAGCGTCTTGATCAGCAGCTCGATGCGCTGGCCGGCGATAAAGCCGGTTCTTGGTATGGTCATATCGATGAGATCTCTCTCTTCAATTGTATAAACATACCTTTCCACAAGGTGCATATTCATGCCGGAGCAATAGACGCCGCCTACCAAGGCTCCCATGGAAGTTCCTGCGATCATATGGATAGGTACTCCATACTCTTCCATCACCTGCAACACGCCGATGTGGGCCAGGCCGCGAAAAGCGCCTCCCCCCAAGGCCAGACCGATTTTCAAATTCGTCTCTATCATAAACGCGTTCTCTCCCTTCATAGGCTAAAGCAAGCGCATGGGGCGTTTTCCACCCCATGGCGCGGGAGGTGTTTTCCTTGAAAGGCTTTCAAACCGCCGTTGCATCCCTGGCGCTCGGCTGCCTTCTTTTTTTGCTTCTTCTTTTCCCTGACAGCTCCATGCAGGGCGCTCGGGACGGCCTGCTGTTGTTCGGCAACAGCGTGCTGCCCGCCCTGTTGCCCTTCTTCGTCCTCAGCTCTCTTCTGGCCCAAAGCGGCCTATTTCGCTCCTTGGGGTTGGCCGGCCGTTTGCTCGGCCTTCCCTTCCGCTTGGGCGGCGCCGCTGGCAGCGTGCTGCCCCTTTGCCTCCTTACCGGCGCGCCCAACAGCGCCCGCCTGACCGCGGAGCTCTGCCGCCAGGGTCTAATGCACGAGGAGGAGGCTGCCAGGCTCCTGGCAGCCGGCGTGCTCACTGGTCCTCTTTTCCTCATCGGGACCGCCGGCGCCCTTTTGGGGTCGCCTGCGCTGGGGGCGTTTGTCTATGTGGTGCAGCTGCTCTGCGCCTTGCTCAACGGGCTTCTCTGGCGCGGCTATGGAAAAAAGGGCGCAACGCCGGCCCCCAAGCGCTCCGGGCCGGCGCCCTCGCCCTTTCAAACCCTTCCTAAGGCCTTATCGGACAGCTGCAGCGCCATCCTATTGGTCGGCTGCGCCGTTTGCTTTTTTGCAAGCCTGGCCAGGTTGCTTGCCGACCTGGGATTTATGGACGCGCTGGCGAGCGCGTTGTCCGGCCTTTTTCCGCGCCAGGCTGTCTCTCCCCTCGTTTCCGGAGCGTTGGAGGTGAGCATCGGCTGCAAGGCCGTCTGCCTGACCTCCTTGCCCCTCGGGCTTCGGCTTTCCCTGCTCTGCGGTCTCGCCGGCTTTGGCGGTTTTTCCATTCTCTGCCAGTCCGCCTGCTTCTTGCAGGGCATCGTGCCCATGCGCATATACGCCCTGCAGCGCTTGAGCCACGGGACGCTCTGCTTCATCCTTTGCCGTTTCAGCCTGTTGTTTGTCCGGGGCATCCTGCCCGTTTGGTCGCCGCTTGCGCCGCTGCAAACCGCCGAGCTTGGCCCCCTGGCCTTTGGCGCCTATCTGCTCTGCGCCTTGGCCGGACTCCTCCTCCGTCCGCGCGGCGGCCCTTCCTCTACTTCTTCACGCCGTTGAGCTCGTCGCGGTTGTCGCGCACGTCGTCCAGCACGGACTTTAGATATTTCTCCAGGCCGGCCAGAAGATCGTCCGCATAGTCGTCGGCGGCCAGCTTGGCCTCGTTGGCCTGGCGCCTGGCGCTGTTTACGATATCCTGGGCCCGGCGCTGGGCTTCGGTCACGATGTTGCTCTCGGAAACCATGCGCTCAAACTGCGCCTCGGCATCGCGCTGGATGTCCTTGGCCTGCAGCTCCGCTTCCTTTAAGATGCGGTCGCGATCGCGCACGATCATCTCCGCATCCTTGACGTCGTCGGGCAAGGTGACGCGCAGCTCGGAGACGATGTCCAAGCATTTTTCCACGTCCACCAACCGCTTGCCCGTCAGGGGAACGGAGGAGCTATTGCTCAACTCCTCGTACAAGAACTCTAGCAGCTTCATGACGTTCATGGTGTTTTCTCCTCTCCTGGGGATCAAGCAACGGCCCGCCTCGCGCTCAAAGCCGTTTCTTTGATTACGTTCACAGCTTCCTTAAGACCGGCCCCGGGCGCGCAGGGCGAGCAGCTCCCTCCACACGCAATCGGGCACCAGCCCGCTCGCGTCGCCGCCAATGCCGTAGATCTCCCGCACGACGCTGGAGGAAAGTCCCTCGTGCTCGGGCTTGGCCAGCAGCAGCAGGGTTTCCAGCTCCGGGTCCAGGTAGGCGTTGGCCTTGGCGATCTGGGTCTCGTAGGCAAAATCCTGGCTCCCGCGCACGCCCCTTGCGATGACCTTGGCCCCGCAGGACCTTGCTATGTGCACGGTAAAGCCAGCGCCCTGGATCACCTCCACGTTCGCCAGCCCGCGGCAAGCCTCCCGCAAAAGGGCGGTCCTGCGCTCCGGCGGCAGGAAGGCCTTCTTGGCGATGTTCTCCATCTGGCAGACATACACCCGATCGAACAGGGCGCTCAAGCGCCGAATCAGGTCCAGATGGCCGTTCGTGGGCGGATCAAAGCTGCCCGGAAACAGACACGCGCTCATGGTTCTGCCTTCCTCCCCTCTTGTGTGCCGCAGCCGTTCGTTCCTTCAAAGCGCAAAAAACGCACCAGGTTCTTTCCGTATTTTCTCTCCTTCCAAAGGCAATATCCCTTTGGAAGCTCCAAGGCCTCGCCGGCGGCGGTTTCGGCCACCAGCACGGCCCCTTCCGCCAAGCGGCTTTCCATCGATAACAGCGCCAACGCCCGCTCGATCAATCCCTGGCCATACGGGGGATCCAGAAGCGCTAGGTCAAAGGCCGTATTGCGCAGTCCGGCCAGGCTTTCCAGGGTGTCCCCCCGCCGCAGCTCCGCCCGGTCCTCCATGCCGGTGAGGCGAATGTTTTCCTCGATCGTCTTGCAGGCTTCCCCATCCCGCTCCAGCAGCAACGCCCAGGCCGCGCCGCGGCTGAGCGCCTCCAGCGCCATGGCGCCGGAGCCTGCGAAGCAATCCAGCACCCGCGCGCCGGGCACCAATTGCTGCAACGAACTGAACACGGCCTCCCGGGTGCGCTCGTGGGTCGGCCTGGTGGTCTCCCCCTTTGGGGAAACCAGCGTCTTTCCCCTGCGCGTGCCCGCTACGATGCGCATAGAATCCCTCCAGTATTCATCATCATACCACAACCGGGCACGGCCCACAAGTTTTCCCTGGAAAATCAAGTCGGCCAGCCGCCGCAACGATCGAAGAGAAAAAATTTCTTGCCGGCCGCGCATAAACCTTCGCGCGGCCGGCCATGATAGAATTGCCGGGAGCGTTCCGGCAGTATCGTTGGTCACTCCTCCTACTCTTCCCTAACGGACGGCGTCTGCCGTCCGTTCTTTTCGTTTTCACCTAAGAAGCACAAAGCGCTCCAGGGCGCGGAGCATTCGATCCAAAACCCCGTCCCAATCCCTGCCATCCACCGCAAGGATGACCTTGTGCACGGCAAGCTGCTGTAAAACCGCCAGATCCACCTTCCGCCTAGCCATCCAAAACGCCAGTTCCCCCGGCCCTGCCGGGCTCTGTCCACGGCTTTGTCTAGCCTCCTGCAGCCTTTTTTTCATCTCCACCGGGTCCAGATAGAGCACAAGGATGCGCTTGCCTTCAAGCGCCCCAGCCAGGCGCAGCACCTGGCCCGCGATTTCCTCCGCGCTCGCGCCGTAATTTCGCAGCATGTCGTTGGCGGTATGGCTGAGCAGGGAACCGTCAAAAAGCAACAGCTCCTCCCTTTCCTCGCCTTGGTCAAAGCGCTTCCACAGCTCCTCGAACACCCGCTTGAACGTTTCGGGCGCAACAAGCCTTTTAGGTTTATAGTTCAGCTCCAAAGCGCGCAAGGCCTCGTACAGCTGCATGGAGCAGCTGGGGCCTTCGCGGTTCCGGTAGCGTACCAGCAGGGCGTCCCCCTCCGATAAAAGTAAGTTTTGCTCCATCTCCTCCTTGGCGCCCCGGATGCTCCGGGTCAGCCGCCGGGCTTCCTCCTGGGTCACATAGGCGACCCAGCAAAGGTCCAGCGGGCTGGCAGGGTCCCCTTCCGTATAGGCCTTTACCGCAAGGCCGCGCTGCAAAAGCCGCCGCTGCAGTTCCAGCAGGCAGCTCGTCTTTCCCGCGCCGGACACGCCCTCCACAAACACAACGCTCTGCACGCGCACCCCTCCCTGTCCCCGTATACGCTCAAAAAGCGCCCGCGCATCCAAAGATCGCGCGGGCGCCGGCCTCGTTTAGCCGAGCCGAAGACCCATGGCCTCCTTCACCTGTTCCAGCGTCTCCTCGCCCAGGCGGCAGGCCTTCCGGCTGCCCTCGTCGATGGCTTGGAGCACCAAGTCCTTTCTTTGCGCGTAGGCTGCCCGCCTGGCGCGCATGGGGTCCAACAATTCGTTCAGCTTTTGTTCCAGCCTGCGCTTGCAGGCAACGCAGCCAATGGTTCCCGTCCGGCAGCGCTGGCAAATGTCCTCCGCCTCCTCGGGGTTGAAGGCCGTCTGGTAACGATAGACGGTGCAAAGCTGCGGATGGCCCAAATCCCTTGAAGAAATGCGATGGTAATCCGTCACGGCAGAAAACACCTTTTCATGCACGGTCTTGGCGTCGTCGTTGAGATAGAGGGCGTTGCCCAGGGATTTTCCCATCTTGCTGCTCCCGTCCAGGCCGGGCAGGCGCCCGACCCGGCTTCGCAGGGCCTCCGGCCGCTTGAGGATCTCCCGGCCGCCGCCGTATAGCTCGTTGAACCGGCGCACGATGCGGTGGGCCTGTTCCAGATGGGGCAGCTGATCCTCGCCCACGGGCACCAGATCCGCCTGGCAAAATAGGATGTCCGCCGCCTGGCTCACCGGATAGCCCAGAAAGCCATAGCTCAACTCCTCAAAGCCGTATTGCTTCGCCTCGGTCTTGATGGTGGGGTTATGGCGCAACACGTTGACCGGTACCAGCATGGAGAAAAACACCGTCAGCTCCGCGATGGCCGGCACGCGGGACTGCTGCACAAAGCACACGTTCTCCAGCTTCAGCCCGGCGGCCAGGTTGTCCAACGCCACCTCCAGGATGCTCTGGCCGATCAGCGCGGGGTTCTCAAAATGGGTGGTCAGGGCCTGCACGTCCGCCAGCAGGACGAAAGTCTCGTGGCTTTCCTGCAGGTCCACGCGGTATTGCAGGCTGCCCACATAGTGGCCAAGGTGCAAGCGGCCGGTGGTGCGGTCTCCGGTCAAGATTCGTCTTTTCATGCCTTTCTCCTGGGGCTCGAGCTCCCGCCGCGCCTAGTCCTTCAGGCCGGGCACCTCGGGCAGGGTGTCGAAGCTCCTCTGCAGCTCCTCGTCGCTGGGGATGTAGTCCTGCATGTTGCCCTCGTTGAACCTGGTGTAGGCGGCCATGTCGAAGAAACCGGTGCCGGTCAGGCCAAAGAGGATGGTCTTCTTCTCGCCGCTCTCCTTGCAGCGCAGGGCCTCGTCGATGGCCGCGCGGATGGCGTGGGCGCTCTCCGGCGCGGGCAGGATGGTTTCCAGCCTGGCAAACATGGTGGCGGCCTCGAACACCTTGGTCTGCTCCACGGACACGGCCTCCATGTAGCCGTCGTGGTAGAGCTTGGACAGGATGGGGGACATGCCGTGGTAGCGCAGGCCGCCGGCGTGGTTGGCGGAGGGAATGAAGCCGCAGCCCAAGGTGTACATGCGGGCAAGGGGGGTGATCCTGCCGGTGTCGCAGTAGTCGTAGGCGTACTTGCCGCGGGTCAGGGACGGGCAGGAAGCCGGCTCCACGGCCACGATGCGGGGGTTGGCCTTGCCGGTGAGCTTATCGCGCATATAGGGGCCGATGAGACCGCCCAGGTTGGAACCGCCGCCGGCGCAGCCGATGACCACGTCCGGATACTCGTCCAGCAGGTCCATGGCGATGCGGGCCTCCTGGCCGATGATGGACTGGTGCAGCAGCACCTGGTTGAGCACCGAGCCGAGCACATAGCGGTAACCGGGGGTGGAGACGGCCTTTTCCACGGCTTCGGAAATGGCGCAGCCCAGGGAGCCGCCGGTGGTGGGATCCTTTTCCAGGATGGCGCGGCCGGCGTTGGTGGTGTTGGAGGGGCTGGGAATCACCTCGGCGCCGAAGGTCTGCATCACGGCCTTGCGGTAGGGCTTCTGCTCGTAGGAGACCTTGACCATATACACCGTCAGGGGCAGGCCGAAGTAGGCGCAGGCCTCGGACAGGGCCGAACCCCACTGGCCGGCGCCGGTCTCGGTGGTCAAGCCCTTGAGGCCCTGCTGCTTGGCGTAATAGGCCTGGGCCACGGCGGAATTGACCTTGTGGCTGCCGCAGGTGTTGTTGCCCTCAAACTTGTAGTAGATCTTGGCCGGGGTGTCCAAGGCCTTTTCCAGGTTGTAGGCCCGAATCAGGGGAGAGGGGCGGTACTGCTTGTAGATCTCCTGCACGGGTTCGGGGATCTCGAAGTAGCGGGTCTTGCCGTCCAGCTCCTGCTTGGCCAGCTCGGTGCAGAACACCTGCTCCAGCTCCTCCAGGGTGGCGGGCTTGCCGGTGGCGGGGTTGAGCAGGGGATCGGGCTGTTCGGGCATGTCGGCGCGCAAGTTATACCATACCTTGGGCATCTGGTCCTCGGTCAAATACAGCCTATAGGGAACTTTTTTCATCTTCGTTTCCTCCTTTGGTACGTTCCATATTTGGATAAGAAAAAGCGCTTGTCCCTCGTTTTCCTAGGGACAAGCGCTTCATTGACAACGCCTGCGGTGCCACCCAACTTGATCGTCCACGCCCTCTTTCCATGCAGAAGGCGGGTTGCGATCCGCTCTTTCTTCGCATACGCTTTGATATGCGCCGTGAGGATAACGGGTCCGGTCTCCCGTCGGGAGCTAATGGGGAGCTTGCCTCCCGTTCGCGCCCGCCCTCCGAAGTCCATTCGAACCGGCGTCTGCCGCCCCGCTTCCACCAAGCGCGGGGCTCTCTTTGGACAGCCAACCCGGCCTACTCCTCTTCATCAAGGGTTTGGCTCTTGAGTTGAAAATCATTATAGAGGCCGTCGCCGCGCTTGTCAAGGAAATTTTTTGTTTTTTCCGCGCGGCTTGGCGGGGGCGGCGCCGGGTCCTTCGCCCAATTTTCCTTGACAAAGTGCGCACTTTTCCCATCCGCGCTTTTCCTTTGATATTCCTTGTGGTATACTAATGTTTGTTAGGATTCCCCAAAGTCATGAGCGGGAGATATTTGCATGAAAGAAAAGAAGCTTTGGATCGACAGGGAGCTGAGCTGGGTGCAGTTCAACCAGCGCGTGCTGGAAGAGGCCCAGCGCGGGCGCAACCCGCTGATGGAGCGGCTGCGCTTCATCTCCATCTTCGAGAGCAACTTCGACGAGTTTTACCGGGTGCGCGTGGGCGCGCTGCAGGACAAGGCCCTGATGGAGGAGGACGAGGACGAGGACGCCGGCAAGGAGACCTCGCGCCAGCTGACCGACGTGTTCAAGGCCACCCGTCAGCTGCTGCCCCGGCTGGACCTGCTCTTTGCCGAGTGCATGGAGGACGCCGTCGGCCGCTTCGTGCGCCTGACGGAGCAGGGGCTTTCCGAGGAGGACCGCGCCGCCCTCAAGCAGATCTTCGAGCGGGAGATCGCGCCCTTCATCGCGCCCTTCGTCATCGACAAGAAGCACCCCTTCCCCTTTTTGGAAAACGGCGTCCAGGTGGTGGGCGTCACCTTGCAGCGCAAGAGCGGGGGCGTGAAGTTCGGCCTCATCTCCGTGCCCAAGGCCCTGCCCCGCGCCATCTTCCTGCCCGGACGGCGCTGCCGCTTCATCCTGCTGGAGGACCTGATCCAGCTCTTTGCCTACAAGGTATTCCATCGCTACGAGATCGTGGAGACGCTCATTTTCACCATCATCCGCAACGCCGACATCGACGAAAACGAGGGGCTGTACGACTTCGACGTGGATTTTCGCGGCGCGATGAGCAAGCTGGTGGAGCTGCGCGGCAAGCTGGCGCCCGTGGAGCTGAAATACCGGGGGGAAAACTGCGACAAGATCCTCTCCCACCTCAAGCAAATGCTGTACCTGAGCAAAAAGCAGCTCTTCTGCCAGACGGCGCCCCTGCAGATGGGCTTTTTGTCCCTGCTGGAAAAGCGCTTTCCCAAGGAGGAGCATCCCGAACTGTACTACGAGCCGATGCCCTCCCTCTACCCCAGCTGCGTGGACCGGACCCGGCCCCTGCTGGACCAAATCCTGGAAAAGGACGTGCTGCTTTCCTACCCCTTCGACGACATCGCCATGCTGCTGGACCTGTTGGAGCAGGCCGCCGCGGACGAGCGGGTGGACCGCATCCAGATCAGCCTATACCGGGTGGCCTCCAACTCCAAGATCGTGCAATCGCTCATCGACGCGGCCAAGCGGGGCAAGTCCGTCACCTGCGTGGTGGAGCTGCGCGCCCGCTTCGACGAGGAAAACAACATCGACTGGTCCAAGCGGCTGGAGGAGGCCGGCTGCCATGTGGTCTACGGCCTGCCCGGCTACAAGGTGCACTGCAAGCTGCTCTTCATCGGCCTGGCACAGGGCGGCGGCGTCGCCCAGGTGGGCACGGGCAACTTCAACGAGGTCACGGCCAAGCTATACACGGATCTGGCCCTCTTCACCGCCCACGAGGGCATCCTCTCCGACGTGCAGGAGGTCTTCCGCTGCCTGGTGGCCGGCAACTTCGTGGAGCATAGCCAGCACCTGCTCGTGGCGCCCCTCTGCCTGAAAAACCGCCTGATGGAGCTGATCGACCAGGAGATTGAAAAAGCAAGGGCCGGGGAGCCCTGTGGCATCGTGCTGAAAATGAACTCCCTAACGGACAAGGACCTGGTGGAAAAGCTGGTGCAGGCTTCCCAGGCGGGTGTGCGCGTGCAGATGATCGTCCGCGGCATCTGCTGCCTCACCCCCGGCCTTCGTGGACGGACGGAGAACATCGAGGTGCGCTCCATCGTGGGCCGCCTGTTGGAGCACTCGCGCATCTACGCCTTCGGCGTGGGCGCCAACCGCAAGTTCTTCATCTCCTCCGCGGACTTCATGACCCGCAACACCATGCAGCGGGTGGAGGTGGCCGTCCCCGTCTACGATTACAAGGCCAAGCGCAAGCTGGCAAAGATCCTGCGCCTGGCCCTCAGCGACAACCAGAAGGCCTGGGTGCTCAAGTCCAGCGGCAACTACAGGATGCCGGGCAAGGCCACGCGCGCCAAGCCCGTCAACCTGCAGATGAGCCTGTTCCAGGTCGCCAAGGACGAGGCCATGAGCGCCAAGGACACGCGCAAACCTTCCGCAAAGGATAACAATAAGAAGAGAAAGAAGTGAGCAGCATGGCAAAAAGACGCATCGGCATCCTGACCAGCGGCGGGGACTGCCCCGGCCTAAACGCCGCCATCCGCGGCGTGGCCAAGGCCCTGTATGAGCGCATGGGCGATGACGTGGAGATCCTGGGCATCGCCGATGGCTACACGGGCCTAATCGAGGGCGAGTACCGCAAGATGGACCGCTCGGATTTTTCCGGCATCCTGACCCGGGGCGGCACCATTCTGGGCACCTCGCGCCAGCCCTATAAGCAGATCCAGGTGGTCGGCGACGACAACGTGGACAAGATCGCCAACATGAAGGAAAACTACAAGAAGATGAAGCTGGATTGCCTGCTCACCCTGGGCGGCAACGGCACCCACAAGACCGCCGCCCTGCTTTCGGACAACGGGCTGAACGTGATCGGCCTGCCCAAGACCATCGACAACGACCTGTACGGCACCGACGTCACCTTCGGCTTCCACACCGCCGTGGACATCGGCACCGAGGTCATCGACCGCCTGCACACCACCGCGGCCAGCCATTCCCGCGCCATGGTGGTGGAGATCATGGGCAACAAGGCCGGTTGGCTCACCCTGTATGCGGGCGTGGCCGGCGGCGCGGACGTGATCCTGCTGCCGGAGCTCCCCTTCACCTACGAAAAGGTGGCCCAGGCGGTGATGCGCCGCGTGCAGCGCGGCCATGTGTTCTCCATCATCGCCGTGGCCGAGGGCGCCATGACCAAGGAGGAGGCCAAGCTCAAGCGCAAGGAGCGCGTGGCCCTGCGCGGCGGCCCCATCAACGTCACGCCCCTGGTGGCCAAGTACATCCAGGAAAACACCGGCGTGGAAACCCGCACCATGGTGCCCGGCCACTACCTGCGCGGCGGTTCGCCTTCCGCCTACGACCGGGTGCTGTCCACCCAATTCGGCGCCTACGCCGCCAAGCTCATCGACAAGGAGACCTATGGCGTGACCGTGGCCAGCGTCAACGGCGGCATCTGCGCCAATAAGCTGCAGGACGTGGCCGGCAAGAGCCGCTACGTGCCCACCAACCACCAGCTGGTGGACGTGGCCCGCTCGCTGGGCATCGCCTTCTGCGATTGAAGACGGGCCGCCTCCGGCAAAACAGGGGCGCCGCGAACCGTCGTTGGGACGGGCCGCAGCGCCCCCTTTGTTTGCAGCCCGCCAGGTTAAGCCGCCTTAACTTGACGTCCTCTTTGGCGCTATGCTACAGTGAACCACGTCGATCGTTTCGTTTTGCCGGCCGGGCGCCTGCGCGCCCTTGGGAAAGGAAGGATGCACATGGCCGCGGAAAGAATTAAGGACATGACCAAGGGGAGGCCCGCCGGCCTCATCCTGGGCTTTGCCCTGCCCCTGATGCTGGGCAACGTGTTTCAGCAGCTCTACACCCTGGTGGACGCCATGGTGGTGGGCCGCTTCGTGGGCGTGGAGGCCTTGGCGGCCCTGGGAGCGGCCGATTGGCTCAATTGGATGGTCCTTGGCATCATCACTGGTTTGACCCAAGGGTTTGGCATCCTGATGTCCCAGCGCTTTGGCGCCTCGGACCTGGAGGGCCTGCGCAAGACCATCGCCATGAGCGGCCTGTTGTCGGCCCTGGCGGCGGGGATCCTGCTGGCTCTCTCCCTGTCGCTGGCAAGGCCCCTGTTGCTGCTGCTCAACACGCCCGCCAACATACTGGCCGACGCCCTGACCTACCTTTGCATCTGCTTTTGCGGCATTCCCGTCATCACGGCCTACAACGCCTTTTCCACGACGCTGCGCGCCCTGGGCGACAGCCGCACCCCCTTGTACGCCATGGTGATCGCCGCCCTGGTGAACGTGGGGCTGGATCTGCTCTTCGTTTGCGTCTTTGGCTGGGGCGTGGCGGGGGCGGCCATCGCCACGGTGCTGGCCCAAGGTTTTTCCGGGGTCTACTGCCTGTTGTCCCTGCGCAGGCTCTCCATCCTGCAGTTTCGCCGGGAGGACTGGAAGCGGGATCTGCCCCTCTGCGGCCAGCTGCTGCGCCTGGGCTTCCCCACGGCCTTTCAAAACGCCATCATCGCCGTGGGCGGCCTGGTGGTGCAATTCGTGATCAACGGCTTTGGCTTCATCTTCGTGGCCGGGTTCACGGCCACCAACAAGCTCTACGGCCTGCTGGAGCTGGCCGCCACCGCCTTCGGCTTCTCCATGGCCACCTTTACCGGGCAAAACCTGGGCGCCCGACAGTATGCGCGCATCCGCAGCGGCATGCGCGCGGCCCTGGTCATGGCCGTGGCCACCGCGGCCGTCATCGGCGCCTGCATGCTGCTCTTCGGCCGGTCCATCCTCTCCGCCTTCATCTCCGGCACGCCCGAGGAGACGGTCCAGGTGCTGGACGTGGCCTACACCTATCTGAGCTTCATGTCCTATCCCCTGCCCATCCTCTACCTGCTCCATCTCTACCGCTGCGCCCTGCAGGGCATGGGCGACACGGTCATCCCCATGTGGTCGGGCATCTTGGAGCTGGTGATGCGTATCTCCATCGCCCTGCTGCTGCCGCAGTGGATCGGCCAGCAGGGGATCTACTTTGCCGAGGTCACCGCCTGGCTCGGCGCAGAGCTCATCCTCATGTTTACCTACTACGCCCGCATGCGCCGCCTGCTGCGCGGCGCATGGCAACCCGCCTAAGCCCCTTTCAACAGCGCAGAGGGACCGCGCAAAGCGCGGTCCCTCTCTTTCCGTTCGGCCTTTACGGGCCGTCCTCCCCCAGCAGCTCCTCGATCCTGCTTTCGCCCCAGATGGCCACCCCTTCCGCGGCCAGGGCCTGGGCCGCCACCCCGTTTCCCGGGATCACCGTGCCGGTGAAGCTGCCGTCGTAGATCTTGCCAAAGCCGCAGGAGGGGCTCCTCTCCTTCAGCACCGCCTTCTTGGCCTTGGTCTTTTTGGCAAGCTCCACGGCTCTCTCCGCGCCCCGCCGAAAGGCGACGGTGACGTCCAGGCCGGATTTGGACAAGACCCGGTCCCCCACCCGCTCCGAGGGCTCCCGGGGGATGGGCAGGCCGCCGAAGCTTTCCGGGCAGACCGCCACCAGCTCGTATTTTTCCCCGAGCCGTTCCGCCAGGGGATGGAGGTTGTGGCCCCCGTTGTACTTGCAGCAGCGGCCCAACAGACAGGCGCTGATCAAAAGCTTCTCCTTCATAGTTCCATGTCCTTTCCGTCCAGAATCGCTTGCGCCAAGCTCTCCCCGCGATAGACCAGCTTCAGGGAGAAAAAGGGCCGCTCCTGCCGAAGCAGGCGCAGGAACAGCCTGTCGCCCTCCCAGATGGGCAGGTCGAACACCTGGTCCTTGGGCACCCAGCGAAGCTCGCCCTCGTCGCAGTCCTTGAGCTGTCCAAAATAGGCGTCGGCGGTGTAGAGAAACATATATTCCGTCGGCCAGGGTTCCGCCAGGAAGGTGACGAGTCCCCGGAGGCGAAAGCGCTCCAGACAAAAGCCCGTCTCCTCGCGCACCTCCCGAAGCAGGCATTCCTCGGGGCTTTCCCCGGGCTCGAACTTTCCGCCAACCCCGATCCACTTGTCCTGGTTCACGTCGTTTTTCTTCTTCACCCGGTGGAGCATCAGGTACTCTCCCCGGTCGTTTTCGATGTAACAAAGCGTGCAGTTGCGGGCCTCTTGCGGCATGCTTGCACCTCCTATCCCGCCCGCGGGCGGGGATTCTTTTCGCGGATCGTCCGGCGCTGGCAAAGCGGGGGCGAGTGTGGTATCCTGATAAGAAAGCGGAAAAAAGGGGAGGAAGGCCATGACCGGGGGAACCGTGACCCTCGACCTGCACGGCATGAACCGCGTTCAGGCCAAGGCGGCCATCGACGCGGCCCTGCGCAGGGCCGGCCCGGGGGTGTACCGCCTGGAGCTGATCCACGGCTACCACGGCGGCAGCGCCCTGCGGGACATGATTCGGGAAACCTACGGCCGGCACCCCAAGGTGAAGCGGCTGGAAATTGGATTAAACCCCGGGACCACGGAGCTGGTCCTGCGGGAGTATTGAGGAGGACGTTCCATGTGGATCTTGTGTTATCCCAAGTGCAGCACCTGCCGCAAGGCGGTAAACTGGCTGGCGGAGCGGGGCGTCGAGGCGGCGTACCGGAACATCCAGGCGCAAAACCCCAGCTATGAGGAGCTGCGCGCCTGGGTGGAGCGCAGCGGGCTTCCCGTCAGGAAGTTCTTCAACACCAGCGGATTGCAGTACCGCGCCCTGGGCCTGAAGGAAAAGCTGCCCCAGATGGGGGAAGAGGAGCAGCTGCGCCTGCTGAGCACCGACGGCATGCTGGTGAAGCGGCCCCTGCTCATCGGGGAAGACTTCGTGGCCGTCGGTTTTCAGCCGGAGCAATGGAGCGCCCTGCTGGGCCGGTGAGGGGCGCGTCCTGCGCTGGAGCCGCGCCTCAATTGCCCCGAAAGCCCTTGCCGATGATCTCGCTGGAGTTGGTGATGACGATGAAGGCCTTGGGATCGATGGAGCGCACGAAGGTGCGCAGGGCCTGGGCCTGGATGCGGCTGACGGCGGTGAGCACCACATGGCGCTCGTCATGGCTGTAGGCGCCATAGCCCTGCCAAACGGTGGCGCTGCGGTTGAGCTGCTTGGTGATGAAGTCCTCCACCCTTTCGTGCTGCTCGGTGATGATGGTGCAGTACTTGCGCAGATTGATGCTCTCAATCACGTTGTCCACCACAGCCGCCTTCAGGGTCAGGCCCAGGATGGAGTACAGGCCCGTCTCGATGCCGAACACCAGGCAGGCCCAAAGCACGATCAGGGAGTCCGCCACGAACAGCGCCTTTCCGATGTCCAGGGAGCTGTATTTGCGCAGGATCATGGCCACGATGTCCGTCCCGCCCGTGCTGGCCTGCATGTTGAACAGGATGGCCGAGCCCACCGCCGGCAGCAGGATGGCGAAGGCCAGCTCCAGCAGGGGCTGGTTGGTCAAGGGCCCGTCCATGGGCATCACGCGCTCCAGCAGCACGGTGACCAGGGAGGTGAGCAGGCTGCAATACACCGTGCGCAGCCCGAAGGAAACGCCCAGGAAGGCGAAGCCCACCACCAGGAGCGCGCAGTTGAACACCATCACCAGCGTGCCCGGCGTGACGAAGGGCAGCAGGCGGCCCAGGATGATGGAAAGGCCGCTGACCCCGCCCGTGGAAAAGTTGTTGGGGAACTTGAACACGTACACGCCCACGGTCACCAACAGGGTGCCAAAGGTGAGCAGGGCAAAGTCCTTCACCCGTTTCATAAAACCCTCTCCTCCCAAACTCTTCACTCTTGCCATATCGCATTCCCCGGGACCACCCACAAAGCGGCTGTCGAAACCCCTTCCGACAGCCGCTCTGTGGGTGGTCCCGCGCATTGGCCTTATTTTTCCGGGACCGTCTTCTTCTTTTTGCGCCGCCTGCGCCTACGCTTGGACTCGGCGATCTGCTTCATCATCTTCTCATAGAACACCGGCCCATAGGTGTAGCCAAGGCCGATCATCGCCGGCAACAGCAGGGAAAGGGGCAGGTAGGCATAGGGCATGAGCCCCTCCATCCAGCCAAAGGCGCCCAGGTATACGCCAAGCACCAGGCGCACCACCGGCGTCAACAGCCCGGACAGCTCGCTCTCCGGCGCGACGAACAGCATGAAGGCCGAGAGCAAAATGCCCGGCGACGCGGCCAAAAAGGCGCCCGCAAAGCCCTTCCAGGCCTTGTAAAAGCGCGTTCTTTCCTCCGGCGTCGGCTCGATGCCCCGCTCCTGCTGCTGCCGCTGCATGCTGGCTTGGTACATGCGGTCCTTGCGGCCTTGTAGCACGCCCTCCAAAAAGCCGACGTAAAACACCACCGCCAGCAGCACGATGGTCATCACCGCGCCCAGCCATTCTATGTCCGCCAACACCGCGGAGGCGAAGGCCATGGTCAACATGGTGGCCGCCGCCATCACCAAGACGCTGCGCAAGGCGATCTTCCAAACTTCCTTCATGTCTTGCCCTCCCGGCAACTGGTCACGCCCGCTTCGCTGACCAGGTAGTGCATTTTTTCATCCTCTTCTTCGGCGGGAACGCATTGCCATATGCATGCATTATAACACAGCCCAACCCGCAGCGCCGCAGTTTTTTTCAAAAAGCGGTCGTAAAACCCGCCGCCATAGCCAAGGCGGCTGCCGTCTTGTCCAAAGCCCAGCCCCGGACAGACCACAAGGTCCACCTCCTCGGGCGGGATGGGCTGGCCAAGGGGCTCCAGGATGCCGAAGCTGCCCCGGCGGTAGGCGCTGTCCGGGCCGATGGGCACGGCCAGCATCTCCCTGCCCTCCACCCTGGGCAGGCACACCCGCTTGCCCTGGCGCAGCAGGGCCTCGATCAGCGCCTGGGTGGGCGGCTCGGCGCCAAAGGCGCTGTACACGAACAGGGTCCCGGCCTGCCGCAGGGGGGCAAAGCCCAGCAGCGCCCCGTTCATCCGCGCTTCCTTCCGCGCCCGGTCCTCCACCTGGGCGCGGGCCTCCTTCAGCAGGGTCCGGGCCTGCGCCTTGTTCACGGCAGGTATACCCGGGGCACCCGCTTGGAGATGCCCGTCATGATCTCGTAGTTGATGGTATCGGCCCAGGCCGCCATCTCCTGGCTGGAGATGCGCTCGCCCCCCTGCCGGCCGAGCAACACCGCCTCGTCGCCCAGGGCGCAGCCGGGCACCTGGCTGACGTCCACGAGGATTTGGTCCATGCAGATGGTGCCGATCACCGGCGCCCGCCGGCCGCGCACCAGCACGCAGGCCCGATCCCGCAGGGCCCGGCGATAGCCGTCGGCATAGCCGACGGGCAGCGTGGCCACCCTGGTGGGCCTGCTGGCCACGAAGCGCCTGCCATAGCTAACGCTCTCGCCCGACGGGATGGTCTTTAGGTGCACCACCTCCGTCTTCCAGCATAGGGCCTCCTCCAGGCCCAGGCTTTCGGAGATGTCGGTGCCGTACAGGGCGATGCCCTCGCGCACCATGTCCTGGCGCAGGCTGGGGTACAGGATGGAGGCGGCGGAGGCGGCCGCATGGGTCCTGCCCCCAAAGCCGGCCGCGCGCAGGGCGTCGATCATGGCCGTCCAGCGCCTGGCCTGTTCCTGCACATAGTCCCTTCCTTCCGATGTTTCCACGTCCGCCGTGGCCAAATGGGTGAAGGCCGCCTCCACCGCCACGCCCGCCCGGCGGCAGGCCTGCCAAAGCTCGACGGCCTCCTCGGGCGTGCGCACGCCGATGCGGCCCATGCCCGTATCCAGCTTGAGCTGGGCGACGGGTTCGCCCGACACGCCATCCGCCGCGCGACGGAGGGCGGAAACCTGTTCCAAACGGCAAAGGCTTAGGCTCAAGCGGCCTTCCACGGCCGGGCCGAAGGCGCGCTGCGCGCAAAGGCCCAACACCAGGATGGGGGCCTGGAGCCCCTGCTCCCGCAGCTCCAGGCCCTCCTCCACGGTGGCCACGGCCAGGGCGCTGGCCCCGCCCTCCAGCGCGGCGCGGGCGACCTGCGCGGCCCCGTGGCCATAGCCGTCCGCCTTGACCACGGCCATCACCGGCACGCCGGCCATGGCGCGCAGCCTTTGCGCGTTGCGCCGGATGGCGCCAAGGTCCACCTGCAAAAGGGTTTCGCGCAATATCATCTCGTTCTAGTCCACGCTTTCCGCACCCATTGGGATGCTTTTCTCACCCGTTCCAAAGGCTGAGCACCGGCGCCCCGTCCAGGAACTCCAGCCTGGCCAGCGAGCCCGGCGCGCAGGCCAGGCTGCCCGCGCCCGCCTCGCCCATGCCCAGGGCCTGGGCCACCATGGAGCGCAGGTTGCCGTAATGGGTGACCACCAGGGCGGTCTGGCCGTCGGCCAGCTCGGAGAGGATGCGCAGCAGCGCCTCCGCGCAGCGGTCCTGAAAGGCCCGCAGGCTTTCCCCCTCGGGCGGGGCGTTTTCCATGCCCCGGCGGGTCCAGTTTTCCCAGGCTTCCGCGTCCTGCATGGCCTGCTCGATGGGCACTTCCTCCCAGCGGCCAAAGTCCAGGTCGCAAAGCTCCGGCAAGGGCGTTGGCCCAAGGCCCGGCCAGGCCAGGCGGGCGGTTTGCAGGCAGCGGCGCAGGGGGCTTGAATAGACCTTATCGACCTTGGCCCCCTGCAGGCGCAGCCCGGCGCGCTTGGCCTGTTCCAGCCCGCGGGGGCTGAGCACGTAGTCGCGCCTGCCATAATACACCCCCGGCGGGCTCTGGACCTCCCCATGGCGGAGCAGCAACAGGTTTTTGCGCTCGGCCATCTCTACATCTGCGCCTCCATATAGGCCACCTGCTCGGCGTAGGGATATTCGCCCATGCCAAGCGCCTTGCCCAGGTGCATGCAGCGGCCGTCATCGGCATAGGGCTCCCAGCGGGGCAGGCCCGGCGCATTGGGGTCTCCGGTCCTGCAGAAGGCGGCCCAGTAGTCCATCATCCGTTCAGACAGGGCGTAATCCTCCGGCCGCCAGGGACGCCAGCCCGTGTCCAGCGTGCCGAATTGGTACACCAGTTCCGCGGAATGGAAGGGGCCGATCTCCTTGCCGTCCCCATCGGGCAGGCGCATGTCGAAGGTATAGAGGTAGGCCTTGCGCCCGGCCTTTTTCTGGCTGTCGGCCAGGCCCTTCATACCGGCGAAGGTGGTGGAGGTGCGCAGGACGTCGCTCTGCTTGGCCGCCTCCTCGTTGGTCGAGGCGGGGAAGGCCTTCAGGAAGCCTTCGGCCTCCACGCCCAGCTCCTGCGGCAGGCGCAGGTGCTTGGCCAGGTCGTCCGGCTCCACCTCGTGCAGGCAGCCTTCGGCGGCCGTGGAGCCCACCAGCATGGTCACCTGGTTGTGCAGCCCCTCCTCATAGATCTTGGCATAGGGCTGCTGGATGAAGCTGCCGTCCACGCTGGGGCGGAAGAACAGCCCCTCCTTCGCGACGGTCTCCATGATCTCCTCCGGCGGAACCAGGCGCATCTCCTGGATATTCTTGCAGCCCAGGGCCTTTTGCAGCTGAAGGCCGGCCTCCTCGGCGCCGGGGGCGTCCAGGATGCCCCTGCGGCCAAAGACCGAGCCGGATTGGGCGATGGCCTTTTGGAACAGGCCCTTGGCCTTGGGCGAGGCCACCAGGGCGCAGACGCTCATGGAACCGGCGCTCTGGCCGTCGATGGTGATGTTTTCGGGGTTTCCGCCAAAGGCCTTGGCGTTTTCCTTCAGGAAGGAAAGGGCCATGGCCATGTCCGTAAAGCCGTAGTTGCCGCTGTGGCCCTGTTCGGCCGTCAGCTCCGGATGGGCCATGAAGCCAAAGGCGCCCAGCCGGTAGTTGATGGTGGCCACCACGACGCCGCGGCTGGCCAGCTTCTCGCCGATGAATTGCAGGGCCGAGCCCGCGCCCTCGGTGAAGGCGCCGCCATGGATCCACACGTAGATGGGCAGCCCGTCCTCCGCGGACTTGGCCGGGGTCCAAACGTTCAAATACAGCCCGTCCTCGGACATGCGCCGGGTGGTGGGATAGAACTCCTTTTGATAGAAGGAATCCATGGGCAGGACGATCTGGGTGGCGTTGGCGGCGTACCAGGTGCAATCCAGCACGGTGGTCCAGGGACGCACGGGCTGGGCCGGCCTCCAGCGCAGGTTGCCAAGCGGCGGCCTGGCGTAGGGGACGCCCCGGAAGGCCATCACGCCGCTGGATAGTCGTTCGCCCAGGATCTTGCCCTGTTTTAGGCTGGTCATACCGTTTTCAAACATGCTGATTCCCCACCTTTTCTTGAATTTCTATGATGGGCTCATTATATTCCCTTTTTCTCCCCCCCGTCAAGGGAAGCAAAAAGCCGGACGGCCCGTCCTCTCTTTGTTGGAAAGGCACCTTTTGCCCACGGAAATCATACATTGCCAGAGGAAACACCCCACCGAAAGGCCACGGAAAGGAGTATCGATGCACCATGTCTGACACGCGTACATATACCCGCGAGGATGCGGACGCCATGCTGGGCGCCCTGCCCGCCACCAGCGCCGGCCAACAGGCGCTTTGCCCGGAAGGCTTCGTCAACCACGTTTTGCAAACAGGCGAAACCCTGCGCTCCGTCGCCCAGACCTATGGCTTGAGCCTGAACGAGCTGCTTCTCTACAACCCCAGCGCCAATCCCTTCTATTATAAGACCGGCGACAACCTGTGCGTGCCCGCCGTCGCCTCCGCCACGAGCGCCGCCGCGGACGCGGGCACGGAGGACGCCGGCGAACTGGTGGTCGATGACTTTTCCGCAAGCGAGCAGGAAGGCGCGCAGGAGGACGACACGGCCGCCCCGGGCACGGGTCCCGAGGCGCTGCCCACCCCGGCCCTGCCCGACAACACCCCCGCCACGCCCGGCACGGGCCCCGTGGAGCTGCCCACCCCGGCCCTGCCCGGCAACGGCCAGGGCAGCTCGACCGCGCCCATCCCCTCCTGCCCCAGCAGGCGGTACTACCGGGTTTCCTCCGGGGATACCCTGCGCAGCATCGCCAGCCGCTTCGGCCTCACGCTGGAAGCCCTGATGGAGGCCAACCCCGGCGTCACCAACAACCGCCTGTTGGTGGGCCAGCTGCTGTGCCTGCCGGCCTGCTGCACCAGCGTGGTGTGCGTCACCCGCGTGCGCGTGCCTTCCGGGGCCACCTTTGCGGACTTCTTGACCCGCTACAACGTCTCCTACGCCAGCCTGGCGGCCGTAAATCCCGGCGTCAACCTGCTCTCGCTGCGGGCAGGCCAGGTTCTCTGCGTGCCCCCCGAGGGAAGCCGGGGCCCCTGCGGCGAAAACGGCAGCGATTACCTGGTGCAGGAGGGCGAAAGCCTGCAATCCCTGGCGTCGGCCAACAACCTGAGCGCCGGCGAGCTGTTGCTGGCCAATCCCAACCTGGCTCCCCTGGACTTTACGGCCGGAAGGCTTGTCTGCATCCCAAGCCTGTAGGCCCCACAAATGTGTGCAAGGGGTCCGCTCCCGCGGGCCCTTTGCGCATATTTGTCCATTTTTCGCTTTCCAAGCCGCCCGGGCTGTGGTATCCTATGGCTTGCAGACAAGCGAATACGCGCAAGCTAAGACGAGGGTGCTCTTGAAAGGCAAGAGGTAAAAGGGAAATCGAAAACCGATGCAGCCCCCGCTACTGTAGGGACGGACGGCGCGCCGGAGGGTCCGGATCGGACCCGCCACTGGGGAAGCTTCCCTGGGAAGGCGCGGCGCGCCGAAGGATGTCGAGCCAGGAAACCTGCCCCCGCTCTTGCGCCGGAGCGAAAAACAACGCCGAAACGGCGGCGCGCCGGACCTTGCGCAGATGGACTTCACGGAGGGTGAAGGGCCTTCAGGCGGCGCGCCGGCGCTTACCGGCGCGTCCGCCTAGCCGCGCCCACCCGTCCGCCGCTTAACGGGGAACCCGCAAGCGGAAAGGAGCGAGCGGGCGTATTTCTTCCAAGCAAAAGCCATCTTCCCTCAACCCATACGGCCGCCTGTCTGCGGAAAGGGAGGATACCCATGTTCAAGCACAACCGCCCCTGGCTGGCAGTCCTGCTGGTCGCCGTCGCGCTGCTTTGCGCCTGCGCGCCCGCGGCCCAGACGTCCCCCAGCCCAATCCCCTCGGCCGACGCGACGGAAAGTCCCGTGGAAAGTCCCGCGGAAAGCCCCGAACAGAGCCCCGCCGCACAGGAGGAAAGCTTCGCCGTCCTCACCGACGTGCTGGGCCGCGAGGTGGTCCTCGCGGAGCGGCCCGCCACCATCGTGTCCCTGACGCCGACCAACACCGAGATCGTCTGCGCCCTTGGGCTGTCCGATCTGCTGGTGGGCGTGGATGCCTACAGCAACTATCCTGCGTCCGTGGAGGGTCTGGAAAAGGTCGGCGATTATTCCGGTCCCAATGCAGAGAGCATCGTGGCCCTGGCGCCGGATCTGGTGCTGGCCGGCGACAAGCTGCAGCAAGAGTCCATCGACCAACTGAGCCAGCTCGGTCTGACCGTGTTGGCCACAGAGGTGGGCACCTATGACGCCGTGGCGGACTCCATCCGCCTGGTGGCCCAGGCCACGGGCACCCAGGACCAGGCCGAGACCCTGATCGCCGACATGGAGGCCCGCACCCAGGCCGTGTTGGAAAAGACCTCCAGCCTGGCCGAGGAGGACAAGCCCAGCGTGTATTGGGCGGTTTCCTTCGGCGAATACGGCGATTACACCGTCGGGCCCGGCTCCTTCCCCGATGAGATCATCCGCATGGCCGGCGGCGTGAACGTCAGCGGCGAATCCGAATTTGCCTGGCCCATGTACAGCCCCGAGCAGATCGTGGCCGACGATCCGGATCTGATCATCATCCCCGGCGACGAGGCCATGAAGGAGTCCTTCCTGGCCACGGAAAGCTACCAGACCCTGACCGCCGTGAAGGAGGGCAAGGTGTACTGTGTGGACGGCGACATCGTTTCCAGGCCCGGCCCCCGTCTGGTGGACGCCCTGGAAGCCGTGTACGCCATCCTCCATCCGGAAGGCTAAGCAAACATGAAAAAAACCGCCGTCGTCTGCGTCGTTCTCGCGGGCCTATTGGCGGGCGCGGCGCTGCTCTCCCTCTGCGTGGGCAGCGCCAACCTTTCCCTTGGCCAGCTTTTTGCGGCCTTTGGGGACGAAAGCCTGCCCGCCCATACCATCTTTCTGCAGATCCGCCTGCCGAGGGTGCTGTTGGCCATGTTGGTGGGCGCAGCCCTTTCCGGCGCGGGCGCGCTGGTCCAGGGCGTGTTCAAAAACCCCATGGCGGATCCCTATATTCTTGGGGTTTCCTCCGGGGCGGCGCTGGGCGCGGCCATCGGCATGGTGTTCTTTGAAAGCAGCGCCCTGCTGCCGCCCATCGCCTTTTTGGGCGGGTTCGGGGCCGTGAGCCTCGTCTGGTTCCTTTCCCGCAAGGGGGGCACGGTGTCCCTGCTGCTGGCGGGCACGGCCGTTTCCGCGTTCTTGTCCGCGGCGGTCTCCTCCTTGATGCTGGTGGATCGGGACAAGCTGGAACGGGTCTATTTGTGGACCATGGGCTCGTTATCCAGCGCCACCTGGGAAAAGTTCTTCTCCTGCCTGCCCTTCGTGCTGGTGGGCTTGTCCCTCTCGCTGTTCTTCTGCAAGGACCTCAACGCCATGCTCTTGGGCGACGAACAGGCCCAGAGCCTGGGCGTGGACGCCCCAAAGGTGCGCCTGATCGTGACGCTGCTCTCCACCCTGGTGGCGGCGGCGGCGGTGTCCGTCTCCGGGGTGATCGGCTTCGTGGGGCTGATGGTCCCCCATGGGGTGCGCTTTCTGGTGGGGCCGTCCCATGAGCGCCTGGTGCCCGTGTCGGCCCTGGCGGGCAGCCTGGTGCTCCTGGTGGTGGACACCCTGGCCCGGACCCTGCTGGCGCCCTCGGAAATCCCCATCGGCGTGCTCACGGCCCTGCTCGGCGCCCCGTTTTTCCTGGTGCTGCTGCGCCGCAGCCTGAAGGAAGGGGGGGTGGCGTGATGGCCGCCTATGCCTTGGAGGCGGAGGGGCTTTGCCTGCGCCTCTCCGGCAAGCCCATCGTGCGCGGCGTCGATCTGCATCTGGAGCTGGGCCAGGCGGTGGGCATCCTGGGACCCAACGGCGCCGCCAAGACCAGCCTACTTCGGGCGCTGTGCGGACTTCTGCCCCTCAGCCAGGGCCGCGCGCTGCTCTTTGGCAGGCCCATTGGAAGCTATTCCCGCAGGGAGCTGGCCCGGCGCCTTGCCTACGTGCCCCAAAACGCCGGCTGCGACTTCAACTTTACCCTGCGCCAGCTGGTGCGCATGGGGCGCTATCCCCATCTTTCCAGGCTCAGCGCGGCCGCGCCCGGCGACGCGGCCCTCGTGGAGGAGGCCCTGGCAAAGACCGGCCTGACCGCCTATGGAGACCGGCTGGCCCGCACCCTCTCCGGTGGGGAATGGCAGCGGGCCCTCATCGCCCGCGCCCTGTGCCAGCAGGCGGATTGCCTGCTGCTGGACGAGCCCACCGCAGCGCTGGACATCGCCCATCAAAACGGCGTATTGGCCCTGTTGCGGGGCCTTGCGGGGGAAGGCAGGCTGGTGCTGCTGGTGTTGCACGACATCAACCTGGCCGCCGCCTATTGCGACCATCTGCTGCTGATGCAGGAGGGCCGGGGCGTGGCCTTCGGGCCGCCGGAGGAGGTGCTGCGGCCGGAGTTGCTCTCCCAGGTATACGGCTGCCCGGTGCGCAGCGTGCTGGACGAGGAAACCGGCCGGCAGCTCTACTACGGCCTATCGCCCGCATAAAGAGGGGAAGGACGAATGTGTCCTTCCCCTCTTTTCTTTTCCTGCTATCCCAGCTATTCCAGCGTATAGGGCTTGGCCTGGGCCCGCCACAGCCTGGCGTACGCCCCGTCCTTTCGCAACAGCTCCTCATGGCTGCCGCTCTCCAGCACGCAGCCCTCGCCCAGCACGCAGATGCGATCCATCCGCGCCGTGGCCGACAGCCGGTGTGTGATCAACAGCAGGGTTTTCTCCCCCGCAAGCCCCGCCATCAGGCGGTTCAGCTCCCGCTCGCTGCGGGCGTCCAGGGCTGCGGAGGGCTCGTCCAGCACCCAAACGGGCCGGTCCGGATACAGCCCCCGCGCCAGCGCCAGCCTTTGGGCCTGGCCGCCGGAAAGCTCCACGCCCCGCTCCTCCAGCTCCCGCAACAGGGGCGCGCGCAGCGGCAAGCCGCCCAGGCGCAGCTCGTCCAGCGCCCGGCGGGCCGCGGCCTCGTCGCCGTCGGGCCGCATGGCCACATTCTCCAAAACGGAAAGGGCATAGAGCTGAAAATCCTGCTGCACGACGGAAAATAGCCCCCGGACCGCCGCAAGCTCATACTGCTCCAGCGGCCTGCCGTTGAGAAGGACGCTTCCCCCCGTTGGGGCGTACAGCCCCAGCAGCAGCTTGACCAGCGTGGATTTTCCGCTGCCGTTTTCCCCCACCAGGGCCAGCTTTTCGCCCCGTCGCAGGCACAGGTCCACGCCGTGGAGCAGCTCCTCCCCGCCCGGATAGGCAAAGCGCAGCCCGCGAAGCTCCAGGCTCTCGAAGCCCTCCGGCCGCAGCTCGCCGCCCTTGGGTTCGGTCCGCAGGCGCAGAAAGTCGAAGTAGTTTTCGGCAAAAAGGCCGTGCTCCGCCAGGGCGCCCAGCTGGTCGGCCAGGCTGTCCGCAAGCGCGACGAGGTTCTCCGCGGCAAAGCCCAGGGACAAAAAGACGCCAACGGAGATATCCTTTCTGACCAACAGCCGACAGGTCAGGGAGGCATAGACGCCCACATTCAACAGCAACGCCTCGCAGAGCAGCTGGCGGAGCAGCGCCAACCGGGTCAAGCGCCTTCCCCGCTCCCCATGGATCCTCTCCGCCTCCCGCAGGGCCTCCCGAAAGCGGGCGAACAAGGGGCCGTCCACCCGGCTGAGCCGCAGCTCCTTGGCAAAGGCCGGCAGGCTGTGCAGGCGGAACACGTAGTCCCTGCGCCGCCGGCAGTCCTGCAGCTGGCGCTCCTTGTCGGCGCTCAGGGCGGCCCTTCGCAGGTTCACCCCATAGGAAACGGCCGCATACAGCCCCGCGGGCAGCAGCAGCCAGGGATCCAGGGCCGTCATCACGCCCAGGAAGCCTGCCAGGGACAGGGAGGCCTCCAGGCAGTCCAGCGCGCTGTCCAAGCACAGCAGGGCCCGCTCGTCCGCCTGGGCGGCGGCCAGCACGGCGCGGTTGTAGGTTTGCGGCTCATCCATGGCCTGCAACGGCAGGGCGGCGACCCTATCTTGCAGGGGCGCCTGCATGGCCTTCTTCAGCTTCAGCTGGGCGCGCGGCCGCAGCGCGTCCTGCACAAGGGACCGCGTCAGGCAGACGGCGGCCGCCGCCGCGCCGACGGCCAACAGGATCCAGATGACCCTTGGATACGGCGCGGGCGAGGCCAGGGCCTCCTGCAACCAAAGCACGGCCAGGCTATTGACCAACACGTTCTTGGCGGCGCGAAGCAGTCGGTCCAGCAGGCCGGCGCAGGCATAGAGGGGAACCTTTTTCCATAGGATGGCCAACAGCTTGCCCACGGCGACCAGCGCGCTACGGCTCTTCATGGGCGCACACCTCCTTGCGGTAGGCCTCGGCCTGTTGGTTGTACAGGGCCGCATACCTGCCGCCCAGGCGCATCAGCTCCTGGTGGCTGCCCTGTTCCAGCACGCGGCCCTCCTCCAGATACAGCACCCGGTCCACATCCCGCACGCTGGAAAGGCGGTGGGAGATCAGCAACAGCGTACGGCCCGCACAGGCGCGCAACAGGGTTTCATAGGCGTCCCGCTCGGCCAGGGGATCCAGGGCGGAGCTGGGCTCGTCCAGCACGGCGATGGGCGCGTCGCTGGCAAGGATCCGCGCCGCCGCGATTCTCTGCGCCTGGCCGCCGGAGAGCACCAGGCCGTCGGGATCGAACTCCCGCGTCAGCTCCCGGGAGGGGTCCAGGGCAAGGCCGGCCAGCCGCAGGGCTTCCCCCGCGCGGCGCGCCGCCCCTTCCTCGCCCAGGGAGACGTTTTCCTCCACCGTCAGGGCATAGAGCTGAAAATCCTGAAAGACGGCGGCGAACATGGCTCGATAGGCCCGCAGATCGAAGTCGCGGATGTCCCTGCCGTCCATCAGGATCCGGCCCTCCGTGGGATCGTACAGCCGGAGCAGCAGCTTGACCAAGGTGGTCTTTCCGCAGCCGTTCAGGCCCACCAGCGCCACGCGCTCGCCCTTTTGCAGGCGCAGGTTGAGATTTTTAAGCACCGGTTTGTCCCCATAGGAAAAGCCCACGCCCTCAAAGCGTATCTCCCGGGCAAAGGCGCAGGGCGCGCCGCCGTCGGCCAGGTCCGGCTGGCTCTCCAGCACGCCGTGGAAGGCGGAAAAAGACAGGCCCTGCCGCCGGAGCGAGGCATAGGCGGCCAGCAGCGCGTGGGAAAAGTAGATCAGATTGACCGTCGCGCCGAAAAGGGAGGTCAGATCGCCCAGGCCAAAGGCCCGATGCGCCAGGTAGCGATGGCAAACGAGCAGATACACCAGCACATACAGCAGGCATTCCACCCCCATTTCCGCCAGGGCGCCCAGGGCCGCCGCCCGCGTGGCGTGGGCCTTCACCGCGCTTTGCTGGTCCCGCAGCGCCCGGTCGTACAGCGCCCGCAGGCACTCGCCCACGCGGCTAAGGCGCAGCTCCTTGGCATAGGCCCTGCCGAAGAAGGTTCCGGCGGCAACATCCGCCCGGCGGGCAGGCGACGCCAGGTCCCGCTGCAGGGCGAAGAGCGATTGGCTGCGTGCCCTTTGTCCAAACAGGCTGAGCGACAGCGCCAACAGGACCGGCAGCATCACCCGGGGCTCCACCGCGCAGGCAAAGCCCAGACTCCATCCAAGCCCCAGGAGCAGGGCGCAAAAATCCGCCGCGGTCCCCAGGAACTCCAGCGCCCCTTCCCTGGCCGTTTCCGCCGCCCTGGCCCGTTCGTCCAGGGTCTTTGGGTTCTCGTAAGGGGCGATCCCGCCGCCCGAGGTCTTCTCGCACAGCCTTTCCAACAGCCATGCCCGTAAGCGCTCGTCGCTGGATGGCAAGAGCTCGTCCCGCAAATAGGCGTTTAGTCCCGCGTCGAGCAGGCCGAGGAGGGAAAACAGGACGAAAAACGCCGCCGTCGAAAGCAGGGGCGCGCCGCTTTCCAGGGCGTTGATCAGATAGCGGAAAAACACGAGCGCGTACACAGCGCCATAGGCATAGCGCAGGCAGCTTGCAAGGATCTGCACACACACCCGTTTGGGCTCCGCAGCCGCGAGCAAACGAAACATCCTAAAATCGCTGACAAACCACCGCATCTCGATGGGCTCCTTCCGTTGATGAAGTCAAAAAGGCCAGACCGGATGAAGCGGCGCTTCCTCGGTCTGGCCCTACCCATCGTTGCGAAATCCGAAAAATACGCAAAACCCCAAAGCCCCGAAGCAGCGGGGCCTTAACGCTTGCCTATTTTTCCGATCAAAGCAGGGAGGATTCCCCGTGGTTTAGGCTCCATGCGCGCGTTTCATCGGTTTTGGCATTGCGCACGGAGCGGAGCATGCGTTTTCCTGTCTGGCTGTGCGGTCGCACCACGAAATCCAGCCTCCTCATTGGCGTAAACGCTCGTTTCCTTTAGTTTAGCACCCCTGCGCCGCGGCTGTCAAGCCCGCCTGGGCCGGTCGCGGACTCGCCTTCCAGGGCGATGAAGGCTATAGGCCGGCCGCCTTTGGGGCAAGCTAAGGAAAGCGGACCTGCCCGCAGGACAGCCGCATTCCCGCTTGCAAAAGGAGGCCTCCCCCATGACGGACTGCTTTGTTCCCCGCTATTTTAGCGAGCTTCGAGAAATTCCCAACACCTATCCCTACCTTGTCGACGATCTTCGCGTGGAGGTGGCCGTCATCGGCGGCGGCCTGGCCGGCGCGGCCGCCGCCCACGCCCTGGCCAAGGCCGGCATCCAAACGGCGCTGATGGAGCAGGCCTCCCTGGGCTTTGGCGCTTCCGCCTCCCAGCCGCCCGTGCTGCTCCACGACCTGGGGCTGAGCCTTTCCGCGCTGGCCCCCAGGATGGGCCTGCGCAACGCGGCCGAGGCCCTGCGCGTGCTGGAGGCCGCGCCCGCCGCGCTGCGGGAAGGGCTGGGCTCCGGCCTGGAGGATCTGGGCTTTGCCCCGCGCAGGTCCCTGTGCTACACCGCCGACCCGGACCAGGCCCCGCGCCTGCGCGCCGAGTACGAGCTGCGCTCCCGGGCGGGCTTCCAGCTCCGCTTCCTGGACAAGGCGGCCGCCGCCCAGATCTTCCCCTTCCCCGTGGAGGCGGGCCTGCTGTCGGAAACGGGGTGCGCCCAGGCGGACCCCTACCTGCTCGTCCACCGCCTGGCGCGGGAAGCCCAGGCCCTCGGGGCCCGGCTGTTCGAAAACACCCGGATCGTACGCATGCAGCCCCTGCCCGGCGCGGTGCTGCTGTTCAGTTCCCTGGGCAAGCGGATACAGGCCAAGCGCGTGGTGCTGTGCACCGGCCCGCTGGCCGTGCCGGCAGAGCTGTCCCTCTGGCCGCCTAGGCGGGTATACGGCCTGGCCAGCCAAGCGCTACCGCCCTCGGAGGGCTGGCTGGACGGCTACGTCTGCCGCCGCCTGGACGAGGAGGTCCTGCTCTGCCGCTACGGCGGCAAGGCCCTGCTCTTCGGGGAAAGCCTGCCGGTCTTTCAGCGCAAGCGGCCCTTTGCCCCGCGCAAGGCAGGGTCCGTGGACGCGCTGCGCTTTCTGCGTCTGGAGCAGAGCCTGCGGGCGCTGCTGCCCCTGTGCCAGGAGCTGGGCGTCGGCGCGCGCTTTCTCGGCGTGGCCCAGGGGCGCGGGTTGCCCCGCTTCCGGGCCCTGCCAGGCGCCGAAAGGGTGTTCGCCGCGGCCAACCTGGGGCAAAACGCCATCGCCGCCAGCCTCGTGTTCGGCCGCCTCGCCTGCGCCTGGGCCTTGGACGAGGAACTCCCCTACGCGCCCCTGTTCCGCTAAGGCGCCCGGCCGCCGGGCAACATGCAAGAAGGGCTGCTCCTGTTGGAGCAGCCCTTCTTGGGCGCGCCCGCATCTGCGGGGCGCCGGGCTAAAAGAACAGATGGGTCCACCACTGGTCGATGCAAACCAACACGCCCAGCGCCAGGGTATAGACCGCAAAGGCGGCCAGGTTGGCCTTTTTTATCAGGTACAGCATGAACTTGATGGCAAACAGGGAGGAAAGGGCCGCCGCCACGGTGCCCACGAGCACCGGCCAGAAGGGCAGCGCCGCCTCGCCCGACGCCAGGTCCTTCACCTGCAGCACCACCGAACCCAGGATGGCCGGGATGGACATGAGGAAGGAAAACTTGGCCGCCTGTTCGCGGTCCACGCCGCGGAACAGCCCGCCGGAAATGGTGGAGCCGGACCTGGAAAGCCCGGGCAGGATGGCGAAGGCCTGGAACACGCCCATGGTCACCGCGTCGGCATAGCCAAGCTCCTGCCTGTGGCCCTGGCGCCTGCCGGAAACGAACAGCACCGCCGAGGTGAGCAAAAAGCCAACGCCCAGGTATTTCCCGGTGAAGGCGGTCTCAAAGAAATCCCCGAACAGCACCGCGGCCAGCACCGCCGGCACCGTGGCCACGGCCAGCAAATACACGGGCTTGGAGAAGGGTTTTTTCAGCATTTGCAGAATATCCTTCCAGAAGACCACGAAAATGGCGACCAGGGTGCCCACGTGCAGCAGGGTGTCCAGCAGCAGGCCCGGCTCGTCCATGCCGAAGATCTGCCGGAGCAGCACCAGGTGGCCCGAGGAGCTTACGGGCAAGAATTCGGCCAGTCCCTGCACCAGCCCCAGGATCAGCGCCTGCCAAATCGTCATGGGTATCCATACCTCCCGCACTCGTCTTGCGCCACGCTCTCCCGCCGGGAGTTCGTCGCGGTCCCTAGTATACCATAGTTTAGGGGGAAGCCCAAATATGCATCTTGCGGAAAACACCATTTTGGATGTGTTGGGGCAGCTGGAGGCCCAGGCCCCTGCGCTGGCCAAGGACGACGCGGACACCAGGAAGTTCTTCCTGCTCTATTTCCGCCGCCTGATCGAGCTGCTGCGCGGGGCCGTGCTGCTCTCCAGGCAGACGCGCGATATCTCCGCGCCCAACATCCTCCTGCGCAGCGCCCTGGAATGCAGCATCGACCTGAAAAACCTGGCGGAACATCCCAAGTACTATCTGGTCCTGCAGGCCATGGAGCTGGACAGCCGCTACTCCCTCTTCCGCTACAAGTCCGCCCCCACCTACCCGGCCCTGGTTCGGGAAATCGGCCAGGACAGGGCACTGGCGATGGAAAAGGGGCTGAAAAAGCGCCTGAAGAAAAAGCTGGCCGAGGCCACGGAGGCCTTCCCCCTCCTGCAAAACGCCGCGCACCGCCTCAACGTTCTCACCCGCTTTCGCATCGCCGGCGAGGAGGAGCTTTACCAAACCCGGTACACCACCCTATCCATGGCCACCCACAACGACCTGACCCTGCTGGCGCTACAGGAGGAGCTGGATCTGGAGCTTCCCATGGACGCCCTGGGGGACCAGAGCGTCTGCGCCACGGCCCTGTCCATGGTGGTGGACGCCATCCGCTACCAAAGCCAGCTCTTCGGGGTGAACGAGACCTTGGTCAAGGGCGTCATCGCCTCCCTGCAAC
>CALWRM010000014.1 GCA_944383925.1 uncultured Clostridia bacterium | reverse complement strand
TTACAAAACGCCCTTGGTGGAGGGCACGCCCTGGACCCTTTCGTCCAGGGAGACCCCCTCGCGCAGGGCCCTGCCGAAGGCCTTGAACAGGGCTTCCAGCATGTGGTGGCTGTTTTCGCCCTGCACGTGCAGGTGCAGGGTCAACCCGGCGTTCACGGCCAGGGCCCGGAACAACTCCTTGGCAAGCTCGGTGTCGAAGCCGCCGCAGCGCTCCGTGGGAAAGTCCGCCGCAAAGGCCAGGTAGGGCCTGGCGGAAACGTCCAGCGCGCAGAAGGCCAGGCTCTCGTCCATGGGCAGGGTGCAGGAACCCACCCGCCGGATGCCCCGCTTATCGCCCAGGGCCTTTGCGATGGCCTTGCCCAGCACGATGCCGCAGTCCTCCACGCTGTGGTGGCCGTCCACGTCCAGGTCGCCCTGACAGCTGAGCTCCAGGTCGAAAAGCCCGTGGCGGGCAAAGGCGTTGAGCATGTGGTCGAAAAAGGCGATGCCGCTCTCCAACCTGGTCTTGCCGGCGCCGTCCAGGTCGATGGCGCAGCGGATCTTGGTTTCCAGGGTGTTGCGCTCCTCCAGCGCGCAGCGTTTGGTCATGGCTCTTCCTCCTCCAAGCGGATCAGGGCGCTGCGGGCATGGGCCTCCAGGCCCTCGGCCCTGGCAAAGCGCCCGATGTCCCGGGCGCTGCCCAGCAGCTTTTCCCGGCTGTAGTAGATGACGGAGCTGCGCTTGATGAAATCCTGAACGGACAGGGGAGAGAAGAACCTGGCCGTGCCGGAAGTGGGCAGCACGTGGTTGGGGCCGGCAAAATAGTCGCCCAGCGGCTCGGGCGCATAATGGCCAAGGAAGCAGGCCCCCGCGTTTTGCACCTTATCCAGCCAGGCAAAGGGATCGCGCAGGCTCAGCTCCAGGTGCTCCGGCGCGATGCGGTTGGCCGCCACGAAGCAGTCGTCCAGGCTGCGGCAGACCAGGATGGCGCCGTGGTTTTCCACCGAGGCCTGGGCGATCTCCCGCCGGGGCAGGGCGGCCAGCTGCCGCTCCAGCTCCAGCTGCACCGCCTTGGCAAGCTCCAGGCTGTCGGTCACCAGCATGGCGGCCGCCAGCTTGTCGTGCTCGGCTTGGGAGAGCAGGTCCGCCGCCACATAGCGGGGGTTGGCGCTGTCGTCGGCCAGCACCAGCACCTCCGAGGGGCCGGCCACCATGTCGATGCCCACATGGCCATAGACCTCCCGCTTGGCGTTGGTGACGAAGATGTTGCCGGGGCCCACGATCTTATCCACCCTCCCCAGGCTCTCGGTGCCGTAGGCAAGGGCGCCGATGGCCTGGGCGCCGCCCACGCGAAGCACCTCGGCGATGCCGCACTCGGCGGCCGCCACCAGGGTGTAGGGGTTGACCTGGCCGTCCTTGCCCGGAGGGGTGGCCATGACGATGCGCGCGACGCCCGCCACCTTGGCCGGCAGGGCGCACATGAGCACCGAGGAGGACAGGGGCGCGCTGCCGCCGGGCACGTAAACGCCCACGCTTTGCAGCGGCCGGATCAGCTGGCCCAGGGCTGCGCCGTTTTCAAACTCGATCCAGGTCTTTTCCTTTTGCTTTTCGTGAAAGGCGCAGATGTTGTCCTTGGCCTTGCGCAGCACCGGCAGAAAATCCGGCTCCACCTGCGCATAGGCCCGCTCCATCTCCTCCTTAGAGACCAGCAGGGCCCCTTTCTGCAGCTCCACCTGGTCGAACTTGCGGGTGTATTCCACCAGGGCCTCGTCTCCGCGCCTGCGCACGTTCTGCAGGATGTCCTTCACCAGGGCCCGCACGTCGGAAACGTCCAGCTGGCTGCGCCGCAAAATGCGCTCGGGCAGCTGGCCGCAGTTGGCAATTTCAAAGATGGGGATCATGCTCTTTCCTCCTTTAGCAGCTCGCGCAGGCCTTCCACCAGGGGGCGGATGCGCGCCGCCTTGGTCTTGAGGCTCACGCGGTTGACCACCAGGCGGGCGCTGACCGGGCAAATCTCCTCCAGCACGCACAGGCCGTTGGCCCGAAGGGTCGCGCCGCTTTCCACGATGTCCAAAATCACGTCCGAAAGGCCCACCAGCGGCCCCAGCTCCACCGAGCCGTTGAGGCGGATGATCTCGATGGTGGAGCCCCTTTGGGCGAAGACCTCCGAAGCAATGCGGGGATACTTGGTGGCCACGCGCAGGTGGCTGTCCTGCAGGCTGGTCTCCGGCCGGCCTGCCACGCAGATGCGGCAGGCCCCAAAGCCCAGGTCCAGCATCTCATACAGGGGGCGGTTCTCCTCCATGAGGGTATCCTTGCCCACGATGCCGATGTCCGCCACGCCGTGGTCCACATAGGTGGGCACGTCCGAAGGTTTGACCAGCATAAAGCGGTAGCCCTGCTCCGTCTCAAACACCAGGCGGCGGCTCTTCTCCCGTAGGCAGCTGCAATCCACCTGTCGCCTTTCCAGCAGCTCGATGGCCTCTTCCGCCAGCCTTCCCTTGGCCAGGGCGAAGGTTACGGTTTGCTCCATGGTCACGCCTCCCCCTTTCTTCCCAGCACGATGCGCTCGGCGCCCCGCTGCTTGGCGCGGCGGGCCGCCTTTTCCAGGTCGCGCTCGTAGCACAGCTCCACCCGCAGCCCCTGGCTGCGCAGGGCCTCGGTCTCCCGCCAGGTAACGGAAACCGGCTCGTCCAAGGGCAGGTAGAGCAGGTCCACCGCCGGCTCCTGGGCCTGCGCGCCCTGGGCCCGCAGGGCCGAAAGCAGGTGCTCCACCCCCAGGGCAAAGCCCGTGGCCGGCATGGGCCTGCCATACTCCGCCAGCAGGGTGTCGTACCGGCCGCCGGAGAGCAGCGGCTGTCCAAAGGAGGCCGTCATGCCCCGGAACACCACGCCCGTGTAATACCCCAGGCCGTGCACCAGGCCAAGGTCGATGCTCACGCGATTCTCGGCCCCGCCCTGGCACAGCAGCTCGTACACCCTTTCCAGGTTGTCGATAGCCCGCACACACCTGGGATGGCGGCTCATGGCCCTGGCGGCGGCCAGCACCTCGCCGCCGCCAAAGAGCATCGGCAGCTCCATGAGCCTTCGCAGCGCCTCGCCGGAGACGCCCTCCTCGCGCAGCAGCAGCTCCATGGCCAGGGTGTTCTTCTGCTCGGTGAGGGAGCGCAGCGACTGGATGGCCCCATCGGACAGCCCCGCCTCCTCCATCAGGCCCATGAAAAACTCCACCTGGCCCAGCTCCAGCAGGCTATCCTTCAGCCCGGCCTTTTGCAGGCAGCGCAGGGCCAGCAGCATCACCTCGGCGTCGGCCCTGGGGTCGCTCTCGCCCATCAATTCCACGCCGCCTTGGGTAAACTCCGCCCGGCGCTGGGCGGAACCCGCGCCGGGATTTTCATAGGCGCTGCCCAAATAGCATAGCCGCAGCGGCGGCTCTTGCTCCCGCAGGCGGGTGGCCGCCAGCCTGGCCAGCGGCGCGGTGAACTCCGGGCGCATCACCAGGATGCGGCCCTGGCTGTCGAAGCTCTTGAGCATGTCCCGCTGGTCCCTGGCGCCGGAACCAAAGGCAAAGTTGTCGTAAAAGTCCAGGCCCGCCGGCAACACCTCGTCAAAGCCCCAAAGGGAAAACTCCTCCCGGAGCTCCTTTTCCAGGGCGCGTTTGAGGCAAAGCTCGCCGCCGAGGGCGTCGCTGACAAAGTCGGGTAACAAAAAGCGCATGGCGCCGCCTCCTATTTATCATGCTGTTGCGTTAGCGTGCTAAAGCGCTAAATCCGTTTACCGAAGAGTATATCCAATTGTTTCTTCCCTGTCAAGGCCGGACCCCGGCCTTGAAAAAAAGTTAACAGGGCCCGCCTGCGCCACGGCCCCTACTCCTCGCGCAGCCGCCGGCTGAGCAGGCTGTAGCGGCGGACGGTGTGGTCGTTGAGCACCATGCGCTGCACCAGGGCCTCGGCGCCCACCAGCACCACGCGGCTTTTTGCGCGGGTGACGGCGGTGTAGAGCAGGTTGCGGGCCATCATGCGCGGATGGCCGGGGCTGAGGGCCAGCACGACGGTGTCGAACTCGCTGCCCTGGCTCTTGTGGATGGTGATGGCGTAGGCCAGGTCCAGGTCGGCCAGCATGGCGTCGGAATAGACGACGCGCCGATCGTCGTCGAAGAGCACCTCCACCTCGCCCTCGTCGATGGACAGGACGCGGCCCATGTCCCCGTTGAACACGCCGAGGCCGTCCTCCAGGCCGGCGTCCGTCTGGCGCGTCCACTCGGCCTGGTAGTCGTTGCGGGTCTGCATCACCTTGTCGCCCTCCCGAAAGAGGGTTTCGCCGAAGCGGCGCTCGTTTTTGCGCCTGGAGGGGGGATTGAGCGCCTGTTGCAGCCGCTGGTTGAGGGCGACCACCCCCGCCTCGCCCTTCTTCACGGGAGAAAGCACCTGGATATCCTGCATGGGATCGATGTGAAAATACCCGGGCAGGCGGTCCAGACACAGGGAGGTGACGGAGTCGGCGATGCGCGAGAGGCTATCCCTGCGCTCGAAGAAGAAGTCGGTGTTCTTGTTGGAAAGCACGGGCATCTTGCCCTCGTTGATGCGGTGGGCGTTGAGCACGATCTGGCTCATGGCCGCCTGCCGGAACACCTGGGTGAGGCGCACGGTGGGCACCCGGCCGGAGCGGAGGATGTCCAGGAGCACGTTGCCCGCGCCCACGGAGGGCAGCTGGTCACTGTCGCCCACCAGGATCAGGCGGGTTCCCCGCTTCACCGCCCGCAAAAAGGCCCGAAAGAGCAAAAGGTCCACCATGGACATCTCGTCCAGCACCACCACATCCGCCTGGATGGGGTCCCTTTGGTCCCTGGTGAAGTGCAGGCCGCGCTCGCCCTCGCCGCCGTAGCCGAGCAGGCGGTGGATGGTCTGGGCTTCCTGGCCCGTGGCCTCGGTCATGCGCTTGGCCGCCCGGCCTGTGGGCGCGGCCAGGGAGACGGCCAGGCCGGCCCGGGCCAGCAGCTCCAGGACGCAGTTGAGCACGGTGGTCTTGCCTGTGCCCGGCCCGCCGGTGATCACGCAGACGCCTTCCCGCAGGGCCAGGGTGATGGCCTTGCGCTGCTCCTGCTCGAAGGTGATGTCCCTTTGCCGCTCAAAGTCCTCGATGGCCTGCGCCGCGTCCAGGCCCAGGGCGTCGGCAGGGGCTTCCAGCAGGCCGCACAGCAGGCGGGCGCATTCCAGCTCGGCATCGTACATCTGGGCCTCGTACACGGCCTGGCCGTCCTCGGTTTCCTCCTCCACCACCTGGCGGGTGAGCCGCAGGGCGGCATACTCGTTTTCCACCTCCTCGTGGGCCACCTGCAGGATGCCGGAGGCGCTTTGCAGCAGCTCCTCCTTGGGCAAGTACACGTGGCCCACGGAAGCCGCGGCCTCCCGCAGGGTATAGACCAGCCCGGCCCGCACGCGGTTGGGGTCGTTTCTGGCAAAGCCCATGGAAAAGGCGATGCGGTCCGCCGTGCGAAAGCCGATGCCCTGCACATCGTAGCTGAGCCGATAGGGGTTTTGCTGCAAGATGGCCACGGCCGCCTTGCCATAGGCGTTGAGGATGCGCATGGACAGGGCCGGGGACAGCTGGTACTTGGACAGGAACAGGAGGGCTTCGCGGGTCTCGAACTTATCCGCATAGGCCTTGCCGATGGCCGCAGCCCGCTTGGGGCCGATGCCGGGAACGGACACCAGCTTTTCCGGAGATTCGCTGATCACGCGCAGGGTCTCCTCGCCGAAGCGGTGCACGATGGCGTGGGCCATGGAGGGGCCCACGCCCTTGATCAGCCCGCAGCCCAGGAAGCGCTCGATCTCGTCCGCCCGGGTGGGCAGGATCACCTCGTACTCCTGCGCGTTCAGCTGGCGTCCGAAGCTGGGGTGCTCGGTCCACTCGCCGCGGACCAGCACGCGCTCTCCCTCGTTCAGATAGGGCAGCACGCCCACCACCGTTTCCTCCCGGCCACCGGCCACAAGGCTCAGCACCGTGAAGCCGTTTTCCTCGTTTTGAAACCGGATTTCCGACACGATGCCCTCAAAGCTATCCAAGGCAGTTCCCCCTTTTTCCCGCGTTGTTCCCCAGCTCGGCCACAGATAAGGAAAAGGGGCTCCTCGCGCCCCTTTTTCGACCCGTCTTGCTCCTATTCCATTCTACACGCCCCCGGCCAATTCCTGCAAGGGGTGTCCCCATGCGCCCCGTCCTCCCCGCAACGGGAAAGGGGAAGCTTCGCTTCCCCAGGGGCGGCGCGGCCATGCGCCGAAACGCTTCCCACACCTCTTTCCCCCCTCAAAAGGGAAGCTTCCGCTTCCACAGAGGGCGACGTGCCCTTGTGCCGAAACGCCTCCCGCACCCTTACAAAAGGGAAGCTTCCGCTTTTCTGGGGGGTGGCGCGGCTCTGCGCCGAAACGCTTCCCCCGCCTCTTTTCCCATCTCAAAGGGGAAGCTTTCGCTTCCACAGGGGCGGCCCCGCGCCAGGGGCGGCCCCGCGCCGAAACGCTTCCCGCACCCTTACAAAAGGGAAGCTTCCGCTTCCACAGAGGGCGATGTGCCC
>CALWRM010000013.1 GCA_944383925.1 uncultured Clostridia bacterium | reverse complement strand
GCTCCGCCAGGGCGTCGCGGATGGCTTTGTAGCAGGCCGCGGAGTGCTCGGGCACCTGGTGCGCCCCCACCATCACCCATTCCACGCCCATCTGCTGCAAGAAGCGCACGCCCTGCATATCCACGTGGATTCTGCCGCGCTCATCCTTGTAGATGGGGCCTTCCATCTTCGTGCCGACCTGGATGCCGGGTTTGGAGTTAAAATAGCCGGGAATCGTCTTCATCGGAATCGCCATATTCTTCTTAGAACCCCCTTTTTTCTATTTCAAGCCTGGGCCATGCGGCCGCAAGCCCATATAAACGCGGTATTAAGCGCTTTGTCTTGGAACCAACACGGTAGTCGTGCGCACCTTGAGGCAGTGCTCCTGCGGCCCAAAGCGCTGGTTGAGCAGCAGCCACACGCACATGCGCGCCATGGCCTCCCTGTCGATGCGGCAGGTGGTCAGCGGCACCCGGCAAGTGGCGGCGAAGGGCAGGTCATCAAAGCCCACCACGGCCACATCCTCCGGCACGCGAAGGCCAGCATCCGTCAAGGCATGGACGGCGGCGTTGGCCTGGATATCTCCGTCCGTCACGAAGGCCTCCGGCAAGGGCTCCCCCCTGCGGATGTAGTCCCCTAGGGCGTTGTACGTCAGCTTATGGGTAGTATCCACCACCAGGTCGCAAAAGGGCGTCAACCCATGGTTGCGCATGCAGGATTGAAAGCCGGATTCTCGCTCCACGATGTTCTGGTATTGGCTCAGGCCGCGAATGCGGCCGATCTTGGTATGTCCTTGGCGAATCAGGTGCTCGGTGACTTGGGAGATGCCCCCCTTGTTGTCGATGGCCACCAGGTTGACGTCCACGGCGACAAAATACTTGTTGAGCGCCACCAGGCGGGGCACCGCCTCCTGCCATCTGCGCAGCAGGTCGTCGGGCATATCCGCCGCCTGCAACACCACCATCGGATCCCGCTCTCCAGCAATCAGATCCATCACCCGGTCGTGGTCCTTCTCATTGCTGCCAACGTAGTGCAGCACCATAAAACAGTTGTTTTCGCGGCAATGCTTTTCCAGAGACTGCATCAGCAGGTTATGAAAATGGGGCACATGGGCCTCCTCTTCCCGAAAAAACTTGCGTGCCACCACGTAGTGGATGTTTCTGCGCTCCAAGGGCGGGCGTTCCCTGCGCTTGGCATAGCCCATCTCCTGGGCGATTTGCTGGATGCGCTGCCGGGTTTCCTCCGAAACGCCGGCCTTGCCGTTCAGGGCCAAGGTCACCGCAGAGGGCGACACCTGTGCGCGCTCGGCCACGTCTCGGATTGTGACGTTCTTTGCCATAGACTTCTCCACCATCTCTCATCGCCTGGACAGCGCGCCCCTTGCCCGCCAAGGGGTTCTTCTATCATGCGCGTATGCACCAGCCGTCTTTCTTTCATCATACCTTAGATAAACAAAGTCGTCAAGCATTATCACTGAATTTAGTAAATTATCTACGTCTATTCTGTGAACAGCCGTGTTCTCTTGTTTAGGCAGACAGATCTTTGCCGCCAGCCTTGCGCCATGCCAGCGCCCGCGCCCTTTCCTCCTCCGGCTTCACCCGGAAGGCCACGATCAGGTTGCCGACGGAAATCAAGGCGGCCATGAAAAACACCCATTGGCTACCCCATTGGGCCCAGATGATCCCGCCAATGGCGGCCGCCACGATGGCCACCACATGGTCCATACTCGTGCCGGCGGACAGCGTCGTTACCACATCCTCTTCGCTGAGGGCGATGGACTTCAGATACACCGCCTTGACCATGTTCAGCTGCATGGAAAGCCGATCCAAGATGAACAAAGCAAACACGCAAAACACCGGCCACCCGATGCTCGGCAGCGCGCCGTCGGCAATGCCCCAGACCACAAAGCCATAGAGCACATAGACGAAGATGAAGGAGAGCGCGTCGGCAAACATCATGCGCTTGATGCCAAAGCGGTCCATCCACTTTCCCAGATAATGTAGGAAAAAGATGCAGATAAAGCTGGAAACGATGGAAAGCAACGCCATTACATCCGCGCCCTTGAGCAAAAGGTCGATGATGACCCAGGAACCATACACATACGCAATCTGTTTTTGAACTCCATGCAAAACAGTCAACAAATAATAATACTTATATTCCTTACGAAAAACCAAATGGAAGCGTTTTCCACCTCCACCGCTAAGGCCTGGCTTCGCCTTTGCCAAGAGCCAAATATTGACGGCGACGGCGGCGGCAAAGAAGAGGGCGCCGAGCAAAAACACCCCTTTTCGCTCCGTTGCAAAGCTGAACCAGCCCTGGCGAAAGCCGAAGAACACCAGCAGCGCCGCCGCAAAGCCCACGGCGGAGCGCACGGAGGCAAACTGGCCCATGCGCCGCCCCAGCTGATCCGGTTCCGCCAGCGACATGCCCAGGGAGTCCTGCACGGGCATGAACAGGTGCATGCCGAGGGAGTTGATGAACAAGAACACCAGCATCGTGCCAAAGGCGGGCGTGAACAGGCCCAGCACCGCCAACCCTAGGCAGGTGAGGATCTGGGCCAGGAGCGACAGCCGCACATCCCCCAGAAAGGAGAGCGCGGCCACCAGCAGGGCGCAAAGCACGCCTGGTAGCTCGCGGGGAAACTCGATGAAGCCCCGCTGCACGCTATCGACCTGATAGACCTCCTTGAAATAGTTGCTGTAGATGGAATCGCTCAAGCCGTTGCCAAGCGCCACGAGGGCGATGAGCAAGAAGTAGAGCAGCAGCTCCGTCCGTCTGTTCCCAATGTTTTGCAAGGCCTTTTTCAACGAGCACCCCTCCGTTTGTTTATAGGATTTAACTGTATTTTACGACAAGCGCTTCCCGGCGCGCAACGAAAAACAACGCGAAAAAACCGCCCCTCGGACAAAAAAAGCGATTGTTCCGCCATTGGGAACGTGCTAAAATCAATGTACGTAAACGGCCATTGTCCCCAAGGAGGTGTTGATCCGCCATGCAGGATCGCGATATCTTGCGCAAGCTGGCGGGCGCCGTTGCGGAGGCGGCCGCCCTGCCCTGTCAGAAGGAAACCGCGCAGCTATACCGGGATGTCAACGGGCTTAAGCTCGTTCGGCCGCCGGTGCTGTTGGACGAATTGCCTTGGAACCAGTTGGAGGCCAGCGGCGAGCTGGACCTGGCCTGTCAGGACCCCCTTGCCCGCGAGGCGGAGCAATGGCTGCGCAGAACCCTGTACCGCTGGCGTCACTGCCGCGGCGACCTGCTGCTTCTGCCCTACTACCCCCTGCACCGCTGCATCCACATCGGCGACATGGGCGTGCAGGTGGTGGAGGACACCCTGGAGGCGGACAAGGGCAACAACATCATCTCCCACCACTACAGCGACCAGCTATCGGACTTTGCGTCCTTGGCCAAGCTGCACGTGCCCAGCGTTCGTGTAGACGACGCCCTTACCCAGCGGCAGGCCGAGCAGTTGGGGGCTGCCTTTGGGGATCTGCTCCCCGTTCGCTTGGTCGGCCTGGACTACGCGGGCAACCACACGCCCCTGGACGACCTGTCCCGCTGGCGCGGCGTGGAGCCCATCCTCACCGACCTGATCGACAACCCCGAACTCCTCCACGCCTTCATGCAGCGCTATCTGGACATCAAGCTGGAGCTGCTGGCCAAGCTGGAGTCCATGGGCCTGGTGGACGCCTGTGGCGCGACCATCCACTGCACGCCCGGGCTGGCCCCGGAGCTTCCGGAGGAGCAACGCGGAGGCGGCTACACCCGCAAGGACATCTGGGGCCGCTGCACGGCCCAGATCTTCGCGGTGGTCTCCCCCGCCATGCACGACGAATTTGAAATCGAGTACGCCAAGCAATATTTGGAGGGTTTCGGCCTTTCCTATTACGGATGCTGCGAACCCCTGCACAACAAGATCCACATCCTGCGCAAGCTCCCCAAGCTGCGCAAGGTCTCCATCACCCCTTGGGCGGACGTGCGCGTGGCCGCGGAAAACATCGGCGGGGACTACGTGCTTTCCCGCAAGCCCAATCCCGCGGCCGTGGCCGTGGACCAGGTGGATGAGGAGGCCCTTCGCGCGGAGATCCTGGAGACCCTGCAGGTCTGCCGGGAAAACAACACCCCTTGCGAGTTCATCCTCAAGGACATCTCCTCCGTCTCCCACAGGCCGCAAAACCTGGATACCTGGGAGCGCATCGTGATGGAGACGGTCCGCAACTTCTGATCCGTCAAGGGGGGCGGGCTCTCCCCTTTCACATCCCACATGCCAAGAAGGACCGGGGCTTTCGCCCCGGTCCTTCTTCCTCTCTTTTTGGATCGAACCAAGGGCGGACGGGAAAACGCCCCGTCCGCCCCGCTTCGTCTTTGGCCGCTATTCCTCGCCGCCGTCGGAGCCGCTTTGGTCCGTGGAGCCGCCCGTTTGATCGGCGCCCTCCGCGGGAACCTCTCCCTCCGGCCTGGTGGTCACGCCCTGGTAGATGATGCCGGTGACCTCCTTGTAGTAGTCGTCGCGCAGCAGCTCGCGGTCCGTCTCCTCCCCGTTCATCTTGGTGACGCGGTAACTGCGCACCTTGGTGCCGGCGCGGGACTTCTTCTTCTCGTAGGTCTCGTCGGTATAGGTGACGTACTCCGCCTTGGTATCCAGCACCACTTCCGGTTCGGGAGCGGGGATGGTTTCGTAGACGTCGCTGACGATCTCGTAGCTCAGGCCCTCTTCCAGGGGATAGCCATAGATGGCCACCACCACGGTTTTTCCGGAGACCTTGCCCTCGATGAAGATGGGATAGTCCGTGTTGTTCTTGAAAACCAGGTCCTTATAGTCCCAAGCGACGGCCGCGTCCGTTCCCACATCCACATAGCTGACGGCCATGGAATGCTTGTTGGAGCGGATGATCTCCAGGCCCGCCTTAACCACCGCGTGGTACAGCGTGGTGGACACCTGGCACACACCGCCGCCGGGGCCGTCCACGATTTCGTCGTCCTGGATGACGCCGGCGTTGAGATAGCCCTGTTCCAGCCCGCGCTCGCCGGTGGTTTCGTTGAAGGAAACCTCCTGGCCCGGCTGGACGATCATGCCGTTGAAGAAGGCGAGGGCGGTTTTGACGTTATGGATGCGCTCGTCGGAGCTGGACCCCAGGTCCGTGGTCACGCGCACGATCCTCTCGGTGCACTGCTGCAACGTCTCCGCATAGAGATTGGGGGTGACGACGTCCGGCTTGATCTCGATGGTGGTGGTAAAGCCGTTGTCCAGCTGGCGCACCACCTGCTCGTAGAGGCTATCCACATCCAGGGAGCGGCCGTTTTGCTCCGGCGTAATGCGGAACTGCTCCTCCTTTTCCGGGTCGAAGGTCACCGTCGCATCGATGGCCGGGGTATCCACCGCGTCCTTGATGGCCTCCAGCTGCTGGCGCAGGTAATCCTCGTCGTAGGTCAGCTCCGTGCGGAAGGCCTCGCCCTCCTTCTTCAGGCGGTTGATCTCGCTCTGGCGGGCGAAGATGTTCCCCTCATGCCCCAGGGCCCAGGCCTCCTCGATCACTTCGTCGATGTTGATGGAAACGCCCATCTGCTCCGGCGAGATGGTCCACTCCCTGCTCTCATACTGCAGCTTGATGGTCATGCCGCGCACGCGCTCGGCATTGGCCAGCTCCAGCTGGGTCTTAGCCTCTTCCTTGGTGAAGCTGGACATCTTCAGGCCGTCGATGGTGATGCCTTCATAGAAGCTGTTGGCGCCGGCGCCCAGGTCAAAGGCCATCTTGATGGCAAAAACTCCCACCACCAGCAATGCGGCGGCCACCAGCAGCACGATGCGCTGGCGCTTCCGCTGCGCCTTGCGCAGCTGGGCCTTTTTGAGGAAGTTGTACTCGTCCATCTGCTCCTGGGTTACCGGCTGGCGCCTTGGGGCCTTGCCCGGCAGCCTGGGGGCAGCGCCCCTGGGCCGGTTGCCTCCCTGCGGCCGGGCCGGACCGCGGCCCTCGCCCTGACCGGAGCTTGGGCGGCGCTGCGCCTGCTGCCCGGATGGGGCGCCGCCTCTTTGCTCACGCTTGCTATCCTCCGGCTGCCTGTTGCGGGGCGGCCTGCGATTCTCGCTCATCCAAGCACCTCTTTATTTCAGAAATACTTCCGTGATTATAGCACAGATTGACATGTTTTGCCTAGTCATTCCTTGGGCCCCCGGCAGGCTTTGCACCCTGCCCCATGGCCTCGCGCAGGCGGTCCAGGCACGCCCAGGCGTCGTCCCAGCGCTCCAGGCCGCTGCCAAGCTTCACGTTGGGCTTGGCCGCGCCGTGGAAGTCGCTGCCGCCCGTCACCAGCAGGGCCAAGCGCTTGCAGGTTGCCCGCAGCCAATCCTGGGTGGCGGGGGCGTGGGCGTTGTGGTAGCATTCCAGGCCTTGGAGCCCCTCTTCCTTCATATGCTGGATTTGGCCGAACAAGTCCTGCTGGGACAGGCGCAGCTGGCCCGGATGGGCCAACACGGCCACGCCACCGGCGCTCCTGACCGCCTCGATTCCCCGCCGGGTGCTCAGCTTTTTGCGCGGCACATAGAAGGGCGCGTCCTTGCCGATCAGCTTGGCGAAGCATTCCGCCGTAGAGGACACCACGCCCGCCTCCACCAGCACCTGGGCGATGTGCGGCCGGCCGACGGCGCCGCCCGCGCGGGCGCGCACCTGCTCGTAGTCCACGGGATAGCCGGCCCTTTGCAGGCCTTCGGCCATGGCGCGCACCCGCTCCACGCGGTCGCGGCGCATCTCGTCCAGCAGGGCCGCCAGTTCCGGCGCGTCCGGGTCCACGCCGTAGCCCAGCAGGTGGATCTCCAGCTGGCGGCCGACGCTCAGTTCCACGCAGGGGATGCACGCCATGTCCAGCTCCGCCGCCCGCTTGCCCGCCGCGGCCAGGCCCAGCGTCGTATCGTGATCGGCCAATGCTACGACGGCAAAGCCCTCCGACTTGGCCCTTTCCATCAGCCGTTCCGGCGACAGCGAGCCGTCGGAAGCGCTCGAATGCAGATGTAGGTCGATTCCTTGCAAGTCCTGTCACCCCTTCCGGCCGCCGTCTCCCAGGCATAGCCCACATGCAAAGCAGGGCCGCCAAAGTACAGCGGCCCTGTCCGTACAAATCCCTTCCGTCCCGGCGCCGCGGGAGCAGCGCAGGGGCGCGACATCTATTCCGCCGCGGGCTGCGCCTGACCGGCCAGGGCGGGCGCGCCGCCCTCCACCAGGGCGATGAACTCATCCTTATCCAGCTTTTCCTTGGTAAACAGCTCGGCAGCCACGCGCTCCAAGGTGTTGCGATGGGCGCCCAACAGTTCCTCGGCCCTGTCCTGGGCCTGCATGAGGATCTCGTGCACGGCCGCGTCGATCTTGGCGGCCAGCTGCTCGGAGTAGTTGCGGGCGTGGCCAAAGTCCCTGCCGATGAACACCTCCTGATCGCCGCCCAGGTACTGGGGGCCGATCTCGGCGCTCATGCCGTACTCGGTCACCATGCGCCTTGCCATGTCGCTGGCGCGGCTCAGGTCCGAGGTGGAGCCGGTGGACACATCGCCCATCATCATCTTTTCGGCCGTATGTCCGCCCAGCAACTCCACGATTTCATCGCGGATGCGGGCGCCGGAGATGTAGTTCTTCTCCTCGGTCGGCATGGTCATGGTGTAGCCGCCAGCCCGGCCCCTCGGGATGATGGAAACCTCATGCACCGGATCGCAATTGGGCAACAGATAGGCCAGCAGCGCATGGCCGGATTCGTGATAGGCGACCAGCTTTTTGTCCTGCTCGGTCATCACGCGGCTCTTCTTTTCCGGCCCCACCTGCACCCGGGTGATGGCTTCCTCCAGCTCGGCCATGCTGATGGTCTTGGCGCCCTTGCGCGCCGCCAGGATGGCGGCCTCGTTCATCACGTTTTCCAGATCCGCGCCGGTCATGTAGGGGGTGCGGCGGGCCAAGACCTCCAGGGAAACCTCGCCATCCAGGGGCTTGCCCTTGGAGTGCACCTGCAAGATGGCTTCGCGGCCCTTCACGTCCGGATAGTTGACGGTCACCTGCCGGTCGAAGCGGCCGGGGCGCAGCAGGGCCCTATCCAGGATGTCCGGGCGGTTGGTGGCGGCGATGACGATGACGCCCTCGTTGGCGCTGAAGCCGTCCATCTCCACCAACAGCTGGTTGAGGGTTTGCTCTCTCTCGTCGTGGCCGCCGCCCAGGCCCGCGCCCCTCTGGCGGCCGACCGCGTCGATCTCGTCGATGAAGACGATGGCCGGCGCGTTCCGCTTGGCGGTCTCAAACAGGTCGCGCACGCGCGAAGCGCCCACGCCCACGAACATCTCCACAAAGTCAGAGCCGGAAATGGAATAGAAGGGCACGCCGGCCTCGCCGGCCACGGCCTTGGCCAGCAGCGTCTTGCCCGTGCCCGGAGGGCCGACCAGCAGCACACCCTTGGGGATGCGGGCGCCCAGGTCCAGAAAGCGCTTGGGGTTTTTCAAAAACTCCACCAGCTCGCGCAGCTCTTCCTTCTCCTCATCGGCGCCGGCCACCTGGGCGAAGGTGACGCGGTTTTTGTCGTCCACGACCCTGGCCTTGGCCTTTCCAAAGCTCATCATCTTGTTGCTGCCGCCCATCTGCTGTCGCATGAAGACATACCAAAACACGACGATGACCAGCGTGAGCACCACCATGGGAATCCAGGCATACCACCAGGGATCCTGGGGCACCTCCCGGATGGAATACTCGAAGTCATAGTCCGCCGCGGTGACCTGGGAAACGTCCTTGCCCAGCTTTTCGGCCACCACCGCGCGAATGTCGCTCTCAAAGACCTCGATGGAGTTAGGGATTTGTAAATTGAAATCATATCTGGAGGGGAACTGGCTCTCGCTGATGGTGGTGCCGGTGGTCAAGCCGTAGGCGTCGTAGGCGATGACCATGAGCTTGGACACCTGTCCGTCCCGGACCATGCGCAGAAACTCGCTGTAGCTGACCGTGGTGTTTGTGGTGTTGATGGGCGTAAAAATCGCCTGGGCAAACAACACGATCACCACCAGCGCGATCAAATACAGCCAGGGGCCCTTAAAAATCTTGTTCAAAACCGGGGGGTCCTCCTTTCGGAATTGGGCTTTCCCATATGAAGCCTATGCGTAAACCTTGGGGCTGAGGATGCAAACGTCGGGCAAATTGCGGTACTTCTCGCCATAATCCAGACCATAGCCGATGACGAACTCGTCGGGGATGGTGAAGCCCACGTAATCGGGCTGCAGCTCCACCCTGCGGCGGCTCGGCTTATCCAGCAGGGACAGGATGCGGATGGACGCAGGCGAACGGGTTTCCAGGTTTTCCAGCAGGTATTTCATGCTCATGCCGGAGTCCACGATGTCCTCCACCACCAGCACATCCTTGCCCTCGATGCCATGGTCCAGGTCCTTGAGAATGCGCACAACGCCCGAGGACTTTGTGGAGGAGCCGTAGCTGGAAATGGCCATGAAGTCGATGCTGCAGGGGATTTCGATGCGGCGAAGGATGTCGGCAAACACCGCGACGGCGCCCTTGAGGATGCAGACGAGCAGCAGCTCCTTGCCTGCGTAATCGCGGTTGATCTGGGCGGCGAGCTCGTCCAGCCGGGCCTGAATGGCCTCGTTGGAAACCAGGACGCTCTGAATCTCATCCTTAGAATAGTGCATGGATCCACACTCCTTTATTCGTCCGCTGCTTGATACTCTATCTCGATGGCGTTTTCGTCGCTCTCCAACACCGGATGGTGCTTGGAGCGGACCGCCGGGGGTACGAAGAGAATGCAACCGTCCTTTTCCACGACGGCCAGGCGGTCGCGCCGCCACCTTGGCAGCTTGGCGTCCACCAGCACGTCCGAAAGCAGCTTGGATCCCTCCAGTCCGAAGGGCTCCACCCGATCCGCGTTTTGCCGGCTGCGGGCAAGCAGGGGAAAGGACAACGTCTCGGCGCTGAAAAGGCGCCGGTTGGCCTGGCCGCGAAGCTCCTTGGGTTTGGGCAACAGGCGTACCCATAGCTGGGAGCCGTCCGGCAGGGCGTAGCGCCCAGGGCCGGGGATGGACAGGGCAAAGGGGCCGAAGTCCTCCACCAGGTGGATGCGTCCCCCTTCGCTCTCGAAGAGCCTCGCCCCCACGCTGGCGCGCTCGCCTCTGGGCGCGGCGAGCAAGCTTTCTAAGGAAACGAGCTTGCGCCGCTCCACGTCCCCATCGCCCAAGCCGCGCAGGTACAGGGCCAGGGCGCGCAGCTTGAGGGGGCGCGGCGCGTCCATGTCCAGGCGCAGCCCCTTGCCGCGAGCGCCTTTTTGAAACAGCGCGGCGGCCTGGGCTTGCAGGTAGTCCTCGTCCTCCTGCAAGGCGAGGGCGCAGCGCCGTATGTTGGCGGCAGCGGCCGGATTGATGGTTCGCAGCTCCGGCAGCACGCGGGCGCGCAGGCGGTTTCTGGCATAGCGCAGGTCTTGGTTGGAGGAATCCTCCCGATAGGACAGACCGTTTCTCGCCGCATATTCCGCCAGCTGCGCCCGATCCAAGCCCAGCAGCGGCCGAAGCACGCGCCCCGTCCGGGCGCGCATGCCGCAAAGCCCTCCAAGGCCGCTGCCCCGCGCCAGGTGCAGCAGCACCGTCTCGGCCTGATCGTCCCCATGGTGGGCCGTGAGGATCCAGTCCAGGCCGCGCTGGCGGCGCGTCTCCTCCAGAAACGCATAGCGGGCGTTGCGGGCGGCCTGTTCCAGGTTCCAGCCCTTCTGCATGGCCAGGGCCGGCGCGGAGATTTGCCGGCAGCTCAAGGGAAGCTGCCAGGCGTCGCAAAGCGCCTGCACGAAGGCCATGTCGCAGAGGGACTCCTCGCCGCGGATGCCATGCTCCAAATGGGCCGCCTCCACGCGCAGGCCGAGCTCCTCCCGCAGGCGGAGCAGGGCATGGAGCAGCACGACGGAATCCAGGCCGCCAGAAAGCGCCACCAGCAGGCCGCGGCCCTCGCCCAAGCCCGCCTTCACCGCCTCCAGCACAGCCTCCGGCATCCAAAACCACCTCAATATATCATTTTAGGATGGGTTGGATAAAAAAACAAGGCTTTTATAAAAACTTTATTTCCGGCCGCTTTTGGGCGTTCCCGGTTCAATGCTGGCAGTTGGCGCAGAGGTAGACATGGGATGCGCCAAGCTTGATCTTTTCGATGGGCGCCCCGCAGCGCGGGCAGGCCTGGCGCTCCTTGTAGCCGACGAAGCTTTGGCGGTAGTGGCCGCTTTGAAAGAAGAGGTCGTGCTCGTAGGCGGCGCCTCCTTGGGCGGCCGCCCGTTCGAAGAGCGCGTGCATGGCCTCGAACAGCCCCTCCTTCTCCGCCTGGGACAGGCTGCCCGCCTGGCGCGCCGGGTGCAGGCCGGCCAGGAAGAGCAGGTCATGGAGATAGAAGTTTCCGATGCCGCAAAGGGTGTGCTGGTCCAGCAGCAGGTTTTTCAGGCTGCGCCGGCCCTTCAGCAGCGCGCAAAAGTCCTCCTTGGACAGGGCCATGCAATCCGGGCCCAAGCTCGCCAGGGCGGGGCAAAGGGCTAGGCTCCGTCCATAGACCAGGTACCCGAGGAACCAAAAACGTATGGAAAACACGCGGCCATCGGCAAAAAACACTTGCAGCCGCGTGTTTTCCATGGGGCGGCGGTCCAAGCAAAAGTCCGCGCCCATGTTGAAGTTCAGGCCGAGAAGCCCCTCGTCCAGCTCGAACAGCATCCATTTGCCCATGTTTCGAACCTGGCGCACCCGCCGTCCCCGGACGGCCGCATTGAGCGCCTCCAGGGGCAGGTTGAGCATCTTTTCGTTTTGCGTCTCGATCCTATCCAGCGCCGCTCCTTGAAGCGCCTGCTGCGCCTGTCCGGACCAAGCTCTCAGCTCCGGCCATTCCGGCACGAGCAATTCCCCCTTTTTCGCCTTTCCTCGCTCAGCCGTCGTTTGCCGGCGGCTCCCGATCCGCCTCGCGCCCCGGCTCCTGGCGGAGCAGGTTGGCCTCCACGCGGCCTAAGTATCCGGCAAAGCGCCGGATCTCCTCCGGCCGAAAGTCCTCCAGCATGGACTGGACCATTTCGTGCATGCACCTTCTGCCCTGGACGCAGATCTCCCTGCCCTTGGGGGACAGGCAGACCCGCATAGCCCGCTGGTCGCCGCGATCCACCTCCCGCATCACCAGACCGGCGGCCTCCATGCGCTTAAGCGTGACGGTGACGGTGGCGGGCGAGATGCCAAGCAGGGCGGCCATCTGGCTCTGGTTCATGCTTTCGTAGGACAGCAACAGCAATAGGATGGGCGATTGCCCCCTGCCAAGGCCCTCGCGCGCAAACAGGCGGTTGACCTTCTGGTGATAGAGGCGAATCAGCCTGCCAAAGCTCATGGCGGCGTTCAGGTCCTGCCTATTTTCCATAGCGCCCTCCTCCTAACCCTTCTATATCCTTCATTGTAGGAGAAGCGCGGGGGCTGTCAATCGATCCGGTCTGAATTGTCGCAAACGACGTCCAAAGCCTCCGTTTCCGTCAGGCCGTCCGGCCGGGGGCCGAAGAGGCTGAAGGGAAACGGCGAGGGATCGGGCGCGACCAGGCGCAGGGCCGCTCCGGTGGTCGGGTGCTGGAAGACCAGCTCCCTGGCATACAGGGCAATGGCCTCCCCGGGCCTACCCCCGCCATAGCGGGCGTCGCCCCATAGGGGAAGGCCGGCGTTTTGCATCTGCACGCGGATCTGGTGGGAGCGGCCCGTTTGCAGCCGCACGCGCAACAGGCTCAGCCCTTGGGCCTGGCCCAGGCGCTCAAAGCGCAGCCTCGCCTCCTTGGCGCCCGGGGTCTCCGGGCTCACCGCGCGGGAGCTGTTGGTCCTTTCGTCCTTATATAGATAGTCGCGCAGCTCTCCCTCCTCCGGGGCCAGGCCCCGCACCACGCACAGATAGCTGCGGCCCATGCGGCGATCCTGTAGCTGGGCCGAAAGCCTCGCGGCCGCCTTGGAGGTCTTTGCAAAGGCCACCAAGCCCGCCACAGGCCTGTCCAAGCGGTGCACCAGGCCGAGATACACGTTGCCGGGCTTTTGGTACTTTCGCTTCAAATACGCCTTGAGCAGGGTCAACAGATCCATGTCGCCGCTGGAATCCGCCTGCACGGGCATGTTGCGCGGCTTGACCGCCACCAGCACATGGTTGTCCTCATAGACGATGGTCGTCCTCATGCCTGCCACCTGCCGGAGGCCCCGCAGGGCAACACCATGGAGCTGCCCTCCACGGGCAGGCAGAGCTCCTGGGCGTCCACAGCGCCCCCATGGCGGCTAACGACGGCCCGCTGCAACAGGTTGCGCAGCACCGCCGGCTGCAGGCCGGTGGTGTAGGCGTTGAGCAGGAAAAACAGCGGCCGGTCGGACAGGAGCTTGGCGCATTCCTCCACCAGGCCGTACACCTCGTCCTCCAGCTTCCAGACCTGGCCGTCCGGGCCCCGGCCATAGGAGGGCGGATCCATGAGGATGCCGTCGTAGGCATGGCCCCGGCGCTGCTCCCTCTGGACGAACTTGAGGGCGTCGTCCACGATGTAGCGGGCGGGCCTATCCGCAAGCCCCGACAGGGCCGCGTTTTCCTTGGCCCATTGCACCATGCCCTTGGCCGCGTCCACGTGGCAAACCTTGGCCCCGGCCTGGAGGCAGGCCATGGTGGCCCCGCCGGTGTAGGCGAAGAGGTTGAGCACCTGAACGGGCCTTCCGGCCTCCCGAATCAATCCGGACATCCAGTCCCAATTGGCAGCCTGCTCCGGAAACAGCCCCGTATGCTTAAAGCCCGTGGGCCTAACCAGAAAGCGCAGCGGGCCATAGGAGATGGTCCAGGATTCCGGAATCTTCTTAAGCATTTCCCACTGGCCGCCGCCGCTTTGGCTGCGGTGGTAATGGGCGTGGGCCTTTTTCCACGCCTCGGGCCTTTCCGCCGGCCAAATCACCTGCGGGTCCGGCCGGCGCAGGAGCACCTCGCCCCAGCGCTCCAGCTTCTCGCCGCCGCCCACGTCCAGCACGGCGTAATCCTTCCATTTGTCGGCTATAAACATGCGCGCATCGATCCCTCGCTCGTCGTTCGCTTAGATAAAGCGGGCGTTCCACATTCCATTGCGAAACGCCCGCAACGGCGGCTTTCACCGCTCGTTTGTTAGACCTTTTCCACAGCCAGCTTGGCCGCGAGGCCGTTGATGTCCCAGGACTTGGCATAGGCGCCCTCGGGCGCGTCCTCCAGCCGCAGCTCCTGGGCCAGCACATCGGAGAGCATCTCCTCCAGGCCCTTGTTGACGGCCTGCACCAGGGCGGGCTCGGCCTGCATATAGACGCGGATGCGGTCGGTGACCTCAAAGCCCGCCTCCTTGCGCATGGTTTGCAGCTTGGAGGTCAGCTCGCGGCGGTAACCCTCCTCGATCAGGGCGTCGGTCAGCTTGGCGTCCAGCACGACGGTGAACTCGCCGTCCGTCTGGGCCACGCAGCCCTCCTTCTGGATGGGCTCGATGAGCATGTCGCTCTGGGCCAGCTCCACCTGTGTGCCCTCCAGCTCGAAGCGATAGACGCCCTCGGCGTGCAGGGTATCCACCACCGCGTTGCCGTCCGCCTCGGCCAGGTGCTTGCCGATCTTGCCAAGCAGCTTGCCATACTTGGGGCCAAGGGTGCGCATCTGGGGCTTGATGCG
>CALWRM010000012.1 GCA_944383925.1 uncultured Clostridia bacterium | reverse complement strand
TCAGTCCCAGTGTGGCCGATCAGCCTCTCAGCTCGGCTACCCATCGCTGACTTGGTGGGCCGTTACCCCGCCAACTATCTAATGGGACGCGAACGCCTCCTCTACCGGATTCCTCCTTTGACCCCTTCCCCATGCGAGGTTGTGGTCTTATGCGGTATTAGCACTGATTTCTCAGTGTTATCCCCCTGTATAGGACAGCTTGTTCACGCGTTACTCACCCGTCCGCCACTAGAATATCCACCGAAGCGGATATCCCCGTTCGACTTGCATGTGTTAAGCACGCCGCCAGCGTTCGTCCTGAGCCAGGATCAAACTCTCATATTAAAAGTTCTTCCCAGCTTCGCCTCGCTCGGGTCCTCCGGGTTCCCCCGTCCTCCCTCAAGCGGGCCGCTGACTCTTCGTCTTTGGAATTCTTTGGAATCGACAAAAGCTTTCTTCCGTCCGCTCTCCCCCTTTCGGGCTCGAACGTCCGTTCCCGTTTCCTTTCGCTTTTTGCCTCGTTCTCTTCTCTTCCTGTATCGTTTTCAAGGTTCCTCGCCCCCCGCTCTCGCGGGACAGCTTCTGTATATTACCACTCCAGCTTTCTATTGTCAAGCACTTTTTTCAAAAAAACTTTGATTTTCCTACAGGCCGATCGCTTCCTCGATCACGCCGCCGCCAAGGCACCAATCCCCCTGGTAAAAGACCACGTATTGCCCGGGCGTCACGGCCCTTTGGGGGCTTTCAAAGCGCACCAGCGCGCCGCCATCCTGGAGTATTTCCACCTGGCAGGCCTGATCCGCCTGCCGGTAGCGAACCTTGGCGCTACAGGCAAAGCTCTTGGCCGGTTCCCGTCCCGCGATAAAGTGCAGGGCGGATGCCCTCAGCGCGTTGCAATACAGCGCCGGGTGGTCCTCTCCTTGGCAAACGATCAGCAGATTTCTGGAAAGATCCTTTCCGATCACGAACCATGCTCGTCCGTCGCCGCTGCCGCCGATGCCCAGCCCCCTGCGTTGGCCAAGGGTGTAATACATCAAGCCGTCGTGCTTGCCCACCACGCGGCCCTTTTCATCCACCATATCCCCGGGCGTGGCCGGCAGGTATTGCTGCAAAAAGCGCTTGAAATTCCTCTCGCCAATGAAGCATACGCCGGTGGAATCCTTTTTTTGCGCGGTGCTCAAACCCGCCTCCCGGGCCAGGGCGCGCACCTGGACCTTGGTCATCCCGCCGACGGGAAACAGGGCCCGCTGCAGCTGCGCTTGGTCCAGCATGTGCAGAAAGTAGGATTGGTCCTTTTGCGGATCGGCCCCCTTGAGCAGGCGCACGCCTTCCTCCCCGTGGCCGATGCGGCAAAAATGCCCGGTGGCCATCCATTCCGCGCCGTTGCGCAGCGCAAACTCCAAAAAGGCGCGAAACTTGATCTCCCGGTTGCAGAGCACGTCCGGATTGGGGGTGCGTCCCCGCTTATATTCCTCCAGGAAATAGGAAAACACCCGGTCCCAATACTCCTTGACGAAGTTCACGCTGTAGTAGGGGATGCCGATGCTTTGGCACACATCCCGCACGTCGTCGTAATCCTGGGTGGCCAGGCAGACGCCGTTTTCGTCGGTCTCCTCCCAGTTTTTCATGAACACGCCCACCACGTCGAAGCCCTGCTGCTTGAGCAGCAAGGCCGCCACGGAGGAATCCACCCCGCCGGACATGCCCACAACAATCCTCTGGCCCATGGCCGCGCCTCCTAAAACACGCCGCTGGACAGGTATCTTTCCCCTGTGTCCGGCAGCACGCACACGATGTTCTTGCCCGCAAAGCGCTCTTGCCCAGCCAAACTCAAGGCCGCGCAAACGGCCGCGCCGGAGGAGATGCCGCAAAGCAGCCCTTCCTCCCTGGCAAGGCGGCGGCAGAACGCGCCGGCCTCCTCCGTGGAAACGCACAGCACCTCATCCACGACGGAGGCGTCGTCGTTGCCCGGGATGAAGTTGGCGCCGATGCCTTGAATGCCGTGGGGGCCGGCCTGGCCGCCGGAAAGCAGGGGCGACTCGGCCGGTTCCACCGCCGCCGTCCAAAGATCCGGAATCCGGGCCTTCAGCGCCCTTGCGGAGCCGCAAAGGGTGCCGCCCGTGCCCACGCAGGCCACCAGGGCAGCCACCTCGCCCTGCAAGTCCTCGAAGATCTCCTCGGCCGTGGCCCGATGGGCCGCGGGATTTGCCGGGTTGTCGAACTGGGAGGGGCAAAAGCCGTTGAGCTGCTTGACCAGGCGGTTTGCCTCGTCCACGGCTCCCTGCATGCCCTTCTCCGCCGGGGTGAGCACCAGGCGGGCTCCGTACGCCGCCAGCAGATCCCTGCGTTCCTTGCTCATGGAATCCGGCATGGTCAGGAGCAGCTCGAAACCCAGGTAGGCGCAAACCATGGCCAGGCCGACGCCCGTGTTGCCGCTGGTGGGCTCCACGATGGGCATTCCCTTGCGCAGCGCGCCGGAGCGCAGAGCCTCCTCCAGCATCGCCAGGGCCACGCGGTCCTTGGCGCTGCCGCCCGGGTTGTTTCGTTCCAGCTTGGCGTAAACCCTTCCCCCAAGCCTCTCCGCCTCCTCCAACCTGCGCAGGCGCAGGAGGGGCGTGCCTCCGATGAGCTGCAAAACGCTTTCGTAGCGGGCCATGTTCGTTTCTCTCCTTCTCTGCCGGTCTCATCCGCCGTCCAGCGGCGGGACAAGCAAGGCGGCCCAGCGGGCCGCCCCTGTGGTTTTCGCGTCGTCGCCGTCGTCAGGGGGTGATGTAGCGCTCGAACAGGGATTGCTCCACGCTTTCCTGGGAAAGCACGCGCTGCGTCACTTCGCCCGAATCCAGGCCTTCCCGGATCATGGCCAGGCCCAGGTCCGGCACGAAGAAGAGGTACCCTTTGTCGGACTTGATGACCACGGCGTTGGATATGTGGGTATCGCCCACGGTGACGCTGTAGTTGACCGCCACCACCTCGCACTTGCCATACGCGCCGGTGTAGGTTTCGCCGACCGCGCACTTGGCCGGCAGCAGGGTGGCGTACTCCTGGGTCTCCGCCGAGCCGTACTTGAGGTTGCCCACGGCGTCCAGGAAATAGTAATACACCTCGCCCAAGGGTTCCATCTGGTCCATGTCGTAGACAAAGCTGGCGCAGAGCACATCCGGCCGGGTCAGGGGCATGCGGCCGCAGAGCCAGCCCTCCTGGGTTTGGCCGCTTTCCACCAGAACATAGGTATAGCTCTTGGGCACGAAGCTGGACAGGGATGCCGAGGGCGTCGCGCCGGGCCGCATCTCCTCCGGCCCTTCGTAGTCGTCTGTGGGCGAAGGGCTGGGTTCCTGGCTCTGGGGCTCCTGGGTTGCCGACGGCGTTGGGGTGGGCTCTTCGGGAGATTCCTGGGGAGCGGTGGTGCTGGTTTCCACCTTCCCGCCGTTGGTTTCCGGCAGGGGCAGATCGTTCAATGTCCGCTGCATCAGATAGACCATGATCACCACCACCGCGGCCAGCAGGGCCAGCAGCATCAGCGCCACCAGGATGCCGGCCGCCGGACTGCGCCTCTTCCTGGCCTTCAGGGGGTAGGTCTGGGGTTCCTTGGCGCGGGTAGTCCTGCCGGCAGACGGCGGGGGCTGTTGGGCCCTACCTTCCCTCCTTTGGGCGGGTCTTGGCGCGGCCTGCCCCCCCTGCTGCGCGGACTTGGCCGCGCCAGGACCCAACAGCGCCCTGCGAAAGGCCGCGACGTTTTGAAAGCGGTCCTCGGCCTCCACGGCCATGGCCTTGAGCAGCGCCTCCTCCGCCTGCCTGGGCATCTGGGCGCCCAGGCGAGAGGGGGGCTGCAGGGTGTCCACGGGCGTGCGCTCCAGGGCCTCGGGCGGGATCACGCCGGTCAGAGCCCGGTACATGCAGGCGCCCAAGGCGTACACGTCGGTCCATGGGCCTTGGCGTCCGTGGGAGCGGTACTGCTCCTGGGGGGCGTAGCCGGGCTTTAGGATTACGGACATGCTTCGCTGCACGCCCATGGACTGCCTGGCGGCGCCAAAGTCGATGAGCACCACCTGTCCCTGTTTGGTCAGGAAGATGTTGTCCGGGCTGACGTCCCTATGCAGCAGCCCGGCGGCATGCACGCGCTCCAGGGCGCTCATGACGGGCAGCATGATCTTCATCAGTTGGTCAAAGGGCATGGGCTTGCCGCCGCGGCCCACCAGCACGTCCTTGAGGGTGATGCCCTCCAAGTAGTTCATCACCAGGTAGGCCGTGTTGTTTTCGGTAAAGAAATCGCGCACGCCCACGATGCCGGGCTGTCCGTCGAAGCGCGCCAGCGTGCGCGCCTCCTGCAGGAAGGATTCCAGGCCTTGGTTGAAGCGCTTTTCCCCCTCCCCGGAAAAGGGGGTGACCTGCGCCTGACCGGGGGCGCGGCTCGCGCAATCCTGGGGCAGGTATTCCTTGATGGCAAGCTTAATGCCAAGCACCAGGTCGTAGGCCAGGTACGTGGTGCCAAAGCCGCCATGGCCCAGCCCCTTGCCCACCAAATACTTGCCCGCCAGCACGGTTCCCGGCCGCAGGTAATGGGGGGCGGCGGGGGGCGTGTCCTCCCGGTAACCGCATCTTGGACAGGTATGCGCCTCGCCCTTGTCCTGCATGCAGCCCAAGCAGATATGGTTCAGTCGCAATTCTCCCACTCCCATTTGTGATTGCGGGGCGGTTCTCCGCCCCGCCTAAAGGGGTTGGCCGATCATGCCTCCCCCTCGTCCTCCCAGTCAAAGCCCGGCCCGCACACGGGCAAAAACACCAGCGACGTATCCCCGATCTCGATGATCTCCCCGCCCTTGAGCTGCACGGGGGTCATCACCTCCTGCCCGGAGACGTAGACGATGGACTTGCCCTCGCCGGGAATGAGGTGGAAGCTGCGCGCCCTCGGGTTGTAGCTCAAGACGGCGTTGGTCTCCCTGGAAATGCCCAGATCTCCCTTGATGCACACGTCCATGGCGTTGGAGCGGCCGATGGTGTTTCTCTGGGCGTGGAGCCTAAAATCCTGGCCCCTGGCCGCGCCGCGCAGGCAGATGAGGTAGCCGACGGGCGGCTGGGTCACGGCGCTATCCTTGGCGTAGCTGGCCATGGTGGGGGGATCGTCCTCCTGGCCGGGGGCGTACCCGCCCGCCTGCTGGGCCTGCTGTTCCCAGGCGGCGTTTTCCTGCGGCGCCTCGTCGTAAAGGGCCATGGTGGTTTCCTGCTTGTCGCGCACCTCGCAATGGGGGCAGGAGCTGTATTTGGACGGATCGTAATAATGTCCGTATTCGCAACGCTTGAGCTTCAATGCCGTTCCCTCCTTCGGTCCGTCCCTCTTCTAGGAGCCCCGGGTCCAAAAGGACACGGGTCCGCTCTTTTTGTCGATCAGTTCAAACAGGTTGTGGCTGTCGGCCAGATAAAAGCTGTCGCCGGATTCCAGCCTGGCCGGCCGCCCATCCTCTATGGGACGGCCGTCGCCCAAATAAGTTCCATTCTTGGAATAATTTTCCAGCAAGAAGCAGCCGAGCGTCTCGTCGTAGCGCAGGGAGCAGTGCACGCGGCTGATCTGCTGCTGGGAGGCGTCGAACACCATCTGGCATTGCTGGGGATCCCGGCCGAAGAACACCGTCTCGTTGCCAATGGAGATGATGGCCCCCGCATAGGCGCCGTTCTTGCCGACCACATAGCCGCGCACCTTCTTCAGCGTCGGCAGCACAAAGCCCTCCGCGCCGGCGCCGCGCCGCTTCTTGACCATAAGCAAATAGGCGATCAGCCCGAGGAAGAGCAGGGCCGACACCACGAACACGCCGATCCAGATGCCCGCCGTGTTGCGCTTGACCACGGTCTGGCCGGCGGTCTGGGTCGCCGGGGTTTCCTCGATCTGGGAGGCGTCGGGCTGAACGGTTTCCTCCGCGGGCTGGGCGCTGGGTTGGGACGAGGCGTCCGGGCTTGCGGAGGTGTATTCGGACAGCTTGACGTAGGAGGCGCCCTCCTCCTGCATCAGGCCCAGGACCTCCTCGATCATGATGGCCCCGCCGATGCCCTCGGCCTGCTCCATCTTCATGGTGCAAACGCCGATCACGGCGCCGCTCTCGTGCAGCAGGGGGCCGCCGGAGTTGCCGCCGTTGATGGCCACGTCGCTTTGGTAATAGGGGACGGAGAGCCAGGTGCTCTTCTTGCTGATGACCCCCTTGGTGACGCTCACGTCCTCGGCATAGGAGGTCATGGTGTCGGAGATGTCCGCCGTGGGGAAGCCGAGGGCGTACACATCGTCGCCCACGGTCACGCCGGCCTCCGCCTCCGTGCCCAGCGGCAGGGGCGAGCGGCCCTCCAGCGGATCTTCCAGGGTGAGAAGGGCGATGTCCGTATTTTCCAGACTGGCCAACACCTGGCAGTGCAGCTCGGTCTGGGCGTTCAGCCAAAGGTTGACGCCCTCTGGGTTCTTACTCACCACGTGGTAATTGGTCACCAGCACCGGATTGTCCTCCAGCTTGCCGGCGTAAAAGGCCGAGCCGAAGGAAACGACCGTACCGCTTGCATCGCGAACGGCCACGCGGAACACGCTGCTGCGGGCCTCCTCCACGTTGACGCCGCCGGCCAGGGCCAGACAGGGCGCGAGGCAAAGGGCCAGCGCCAGCAGCACGGCCAACAGGCTCCGATAGGTTGTAGGCGTTCTTCTCTTCATGCTTACACCTGGTCCATGTAGAGCACCACCGCCGTCACGTTGTCCTGACGGGGCTTGCCGGCCTCCATCACGGCGCGCACCAGCTCCTGGGCGGCGCCTTGGCGGCAACGGCTGAGGATTTGCTGCATCTTGGCGGCAGGCAGCGTCTTGAACAGCCCGTCGGAACAGAGCACCACCCGGTCCCCGGCCCGCAGGGCGAGGGGTTCGGCGTTGGCATCCACCAGGGCGGGTTCCCTTTGGCCGAGGTAGCTGGTCAGGTGGGCGCGCTCCGGATGCTTGCGCGCCTCCTCCAGGCTCAGCGTGCCCTCCTCCACCTTTTCCAACAGGACGGCGTAGTAGTTATGGTCGCGGTTGAGCTGGTAGAGCTTGTTGTTTCTATGCAAATAGATATGAGAGTCGCCCACCGAAATGAACCAAAGGCCGTTCTTGGAAAAGGCCGCGGCCACCAGCGTGGTGCCAAGGGACCCTTCCTTGCCCCCGGCCAGGGCGAAGACCTTCTCGTTGGCCGCGAGCAGCGCCTGGTGCAGGGCCTGCCCGTCGGCGGCCTTCGCGTCCAAATAGGCGCGCATGAACTGCACGGCGGCGGTGTTGGCCGCGCGAGCGCCGCCCTCCAGCCCGCCCATGCCGTCGCAGACCACGGCCATCACGCCGTGGGTTTGCAGCACGCGGGGCTCCTCCAAGGGGGTGATGGCAAAGGCGTCCTGCTGCTCGGCCCTGGTGCCCTTTTCCTGGGCATTGTCCAGCTGCACGCGCAGGCCGCCCAACACGGCCCCGCCCTCGCTGCGGTCCAGGGGCGAGAAGATGGGCTGGGTGCGCTCCGGCGCCTCCGCAGCCGTCCGCGTCTCCGTCTGGGGAAGGCCGTCCGCCTCCGGGGCTTGGGCCTGCGGGGCCTGGGTCGCCTCCGCCGCTTCCTCCGCGGCCGGCAGCTCCTCCGGGTCAGGCGCAAGCCTGCGCGCCCTTTGCGCCATGGCCATGTTGACGCAGAGCATGGCCACGCTCAGGAGCACGCCGGCTCCGGCAAGGCCGAACAAAAGCAGCAATTCCACTGGCATGTACACGCATCCTCCAAACTCGCGCGGCCCGTTCGCCCCGCTGAAAAGGGGCGCCGCGCCGTCTTCCCTTCATTATAAGGTAGACAAGCGGAAAAAGCAACAAACCAGGACAGCCTCCGCGCTATTTTGCGCGCCTACAGGAAGCGATCCAGGTCCTTGCGCAGAAAGGCGAAGACCTCCTCCTCGCTGCCCGCCGCGGGCACCGCGCAGACGCCCTCTTCCTTGGCCAGGGCCCGGTAGCCCTCGCCCACGCGGGCGCGAAACGCTTCCCCCGCCAGCTCCAGGCGATCCCGTTGGCTGCGCCTGCTGGCCCTGCGTTCCGCCTCCTCGTCGTCCAACAAAAAGAGGTAGTGCTTGTCGGGCAGGCAGCCGTCCACGGCGAGGGCGTTGACGGCGCGCACCGTCTCCTCCCCCAAGCCCCTGCCATAGCCCTGGTAGGCGATGGAGGAATCCAGGTACCGGTCGCAGAGCACCACCTCGCCCCGCAGCAGGGCGGGCCTCAAGACGCGGCGCACATGCTCCGCCCTGGCCGCTGCGTATAAATAGGCCTCCGTCAGGGGATCCATGCTCTGGTTGGGATCGAGCAAAATCCCGCGCACCGCCTCGGAAACGGGGGTGCCGCCGGGCTCCCTGGTTAGGCGAACGGCATAGCCCTTCTGCTCCAAATAGGCCTTTACCCGATGGATCTGGGTGGTCTTGCCGCTGCCGTCCCCGCCTTCAAAGCAGAGAAAGCAGCCCTTGCCGAGCAACAGGGGGCGCAGCTCGTCCGCGCTGTGCAACAGGTAGGAAGGCCGGCAGGCCGCGGCTTCCCATTCGTCGCCAAAGCCGTACAGGGCAAAGGCGCTGTCGATCCCCTGCGCATGGGCGCCCTCGATGTCAAAGCGGCGGTCGCCGACCATCAGACAGGGGCCCTCGCTCCCCTCCATGGCCTGGCGAACCAGCTCCGCCTTGTTGGATTTCTTGTTATGCAGGTCCGGCGCGCAAATTTTATCAAAAAAGCGCAGGAGTCCCGTATGTTCCAAGGCCTGCCTGGCGAACGGCCCCGCCTTGCTGGTGGCCACCCGCAGGCACAGGCCGCCCGCCTGCAAATCCGCCAACAGGGCCTCTATGCCCGGGAAGGGCTTGCAGTTCAACACGCCCCCGGCGGCATAATGCTTGCGATAGCAGTCCACGGCCTCCTGGGCCCTGGCCGCATCCAATCCATACTTGATGGTGAAGCTGTCAAACAGCGTGGGGCCCAGCACCCACTTTCTTTCCTCCGGCGGCAGGGGCGGCAGGCCCAGCTCCTCCTCCGCCTTGGCAAAGCAGCTGAGTATGCCGGGGCTCGTGTCCAACAAGGTGCCGTCCAGGTCGAAGATCACGGTGCTATAACGCATGAAACCTCTCCTTTGTTCGTGATGCCAAAGCTTCCGCAGCCCCGTTCCAAGGCGTCCAACAGGCCCTGGACCAAGGCCGGCGAAATCCTCTCGCCGGGCACGGCCAGGGGCTCGCCCGGCGGATAGGGCCCGAAGGCCGCGCCGCAGATTTGCCCCGCCGCCCGTTCCAGGGGCAGCAGCCTCTTTTCGCAAAAGAAGGCCTCCCGCAGGTCCATGCAGGGCTGGCCATAGCGCAGCGCCGCCTTCGGCGGTTGAACTTGTCCGCTGCCCGTAAGCCGTCCGAGGGCCGCCGCCAGGCAGGCGAAATCCTCTTCCCGGCTCATGACCGAGGGAATGCCCACCAGCCGCAGATCGTCGGCCATCTCCATGTCCACGCCCGCTTCGGCCAGCCATCGGGCCACCGCGTAGCCGCTGTTCCCGGTGCCGCGGACATCCAGCACCAGCCTGGTCGGGTCCATGTCTGTAAAGCGGCATAGGTGATAACGGCCGTCCAGCTCCCGTTCCAGGCGCGAAATGCGCTCGGCCAGCCATTCCAGCCGCTCGCCGCCCCATCGCTCCATCCAATCCAAGGCTTTTTCCGCGGAAAGCAGCAGCAACGAGGAGGGGCTCGAGGTCTCCAGCAGGCGCAGCGCCGCCCGCACGCGCGGGGCCTGGCGCGCATCGCGCAGATGCAACACGGCGGTTTGGGTCAGGGCGGGCAGGGTCTTATGCAGGCTCTGGCACCAAAGGTCCGCGCCCAGGGCGCCGGCCGACCTGGGGCCGTCCTGCAGAAAGGGCAAATGGGCGCCGTGGGCCTCGTCCACCAAGAGCAGCATGCCCTTTTCCCTGGCGCGCCTTGCGATTCGCTCCAGGGGCAGGCAGCGGCCGTAATAATCCGGCCGTACCAGCAACAGCGCGCGGGCGTCGGGGGTCTGCTCCATGGCCGCGAGCACGTCCTCTTCCCGATACAGGGCGAGGCCTCTCTCGGCGTCGTACGTAGGATAGATGCATTGCGGCCGGAAGCCGCCGATCACGCAGGCGGACCAGGCGGAAACGTGGGCGCTTCTGGGCAAGAGCAGCGCATCCCCCGGCCGCAGGCAGGCGAGCAGCATGGCCTGTACCCCCAGGGTGGAGCCCCCGACCAGCAAAAAGCTCGCCTGCGCCCCGTTTTTGGCGGCAAATCTTTCCTGAAGGCGGGCGTAGGGACCCGTCGGCTGGTGAAGGTCGTCCGTGGAGGCGAGCTCCGTGGTGTCGTATTGGCCGAGGGGGATGCGCCCCATGTGGCCGGGCATGTGGAAACGGACGCGGCTTTGGCCGTCCTTCAGCATTTTTTCAACGTCGCCCAAGGGTTCTCCTCCCTCCTAGCGGTCTCCCCGCTCCCTGGCTATTGTACCACAGGCCAAGCGGCGCCGTCGGTTTAGAATCTGTTAGCTTCTCGAAGCGCCGCCCCGCGACCACATAAAAAGGCCCCGAAACGGCCAGCGTTTCGGGGCGCCAGGTATCGGCGGCGACGTGGTTAGGCTTCTGGGCTCGCAGCCGACCTTGCCTCCTGCACATGTTGGTTGATCTTTTCCCAAAGGGTATCGGAGGGTTGGAGGACGAGCTTAAGGCGCTTACCCGCCTTGGAATAAACGATCTGCTTGCGGTGCAGCCTTTTTGTCAGCACGCAACAGCGCAGGGTAGGGATCCGCTCGTCCTTGTTGACGTCGCCCAGATCCAAGATCTCGTCAAAGCCCACGGAAATCATGTGCTTTTCGTGCTCGCCATAGCGCCGCGTCACGATCAAATCGTTGCCGATGATCTCATACTGGTAGCGGAATACGCGCTGGTAGAGCAGCAGAGCCGCCAGCAGCGCCAGGACGCCAAAGGCGAAAAAATCCATGAACCGAACGCCGACCCTGGAGAGCCAACCCGATACGAGGGAAGTGGCCAGCACGACGGCGGCAACGCACGCATAAAAAAGGAAATTCTCGACAGCCCGTGCCTTGGGATACTTGGCCTCTTCCTTGTACATGGGCGGCTTTCCTCCTCCATCGTTTCAAAAAAACCGATTCATATCAAACAACCCAGCAACAACTGCTGGGCTGTTTGAAAAGAGATCCGGCAGCTACCTATCTTGACGGGCCGTTGCCAGCCAGCTATTGTCGGCGTGAGAGAGCTTAACTTCTGTGTTCGGGATGGGAACAGGTGGATCCTCTCTGCCATCGCCACCGGAAAGTTGTGAGGGCCTGTGCCTTCGCACCCTCAAAACCCCATACTGTACTTCGCCTTTCGGACGCTTGTCTTCGACGCTTCGCTTTCCGCTCCGCCTTCCGCTTCTTCTTCGTCTTCCCTTTAGATCAAGCCCTCGACCTATTAGTACCGGCAAGCTCCACACATCGCTGTGCTTCCACCGCCAGCCTATCTACC
>CALWRM010000011.1 GCA_944383925.1 uncultured Clostridia bacterium | reverse complement strand
CAGGGCGAGCCGTCCCGGCATAAGGAAGGCGAAGGCGGAAGCAACCCCACCCCGCCGGGGGTGGGCGGAAGGGGGTTGGAGCGATTGGAAAGGGAGGATGCGAGGATGAGCGGGCTTGGGGAAAGGCCCATCGCGGCCATCGCCACGGCGCCGGGGCTTTCGGGCGTGGCCATCGTGCGGGTTTCGGGGCCCGGCTGCCTGGAGGCGGCGCGGCGGGTGTTCCGCAAGCGGGCGAAGGGGCCCTATGAAAGCCACCGGATGTATTACGGCAGGGCCATGGACGGCCAGACGCCCATCGACGAGGCCATGGGCGTTTATTTTCGCGGGCCCAGGAGCTATACGGGCGAGGACGCCTTCGAGATCCAGTGCCATGGGGGCAGCGTGGCGGCCTCGGCGGTGCTTTCGGCCCTGCTCAACAGCGGCTGCCGCCTGGCCGAGCCGGGCGAGTTCACCAAGCGGGCCTTTCTCAACGGCCGGCTGAGTCTGGACGAGGCGGAGGCGGTGATGGATTTCATCGGCGCCCGCACGGACGCGGCGGCGCGAAGCGCCCTTTCCCGCATGGAGGGGGCTCTGCTGCGGCGGCTGGGGCCGGTGGAGGAAGGGCTGCTGGACATGGCCGCCTCGCTGGAGGCCCTGTTGGACTATCCGGACGAGGACGTGGAGCAGGCGGAGGTGGAGCGCGCGCTGGCCGGTCTGGATGCGGCCCTGGAGACCCTGGGCCGGGCCATCGCCTCGGCCCCGGCGCTGGAGTTGTTGCAGCGGGGCGTGCGGGTGGTGCTCTTCGGCGCGCCCAATGCGGGCAAGAGCTCCCTGCTCAACGCGCTGCTGGAGCGGCGCCGGGCCATCGTCACGGACCAGCCGGGCACCACCCGGGACGTGCTGCGGGAGGAGCTGAGCCTGCGGGGCCTGCCGGTGGTGCTGTCCGACACGGCGGGCCTGCGCCGGGCCGAGGGCCTGGCCGAGGAGCAGGGCGTGGCTCTGGCCAAGGACGAGCTGAGCCGGGCCGACCTTGGGCTGTTGGTGTTGGACAGCTCCCTGGACGAGCTGCCCGAGCTGCCCGCGCTTTCCTGCCCGCTGGTGGTGGCGCTGAACAAGGGAGATTTGCCCGCCCGCCTCTCGGAGGAGGCGGTGGAGCGGGCGCTGCATCCCTCGGCGCTGGTGCGCACCTGCGCCCTGACCGGCGAGGGGGTGGACCGGCTGCGGGAGGCGCTGTACGAGCTGGCCATGGGCCAGGCGGACGTGGAGGACGCGGCCCTGGCGGGCGAGCGGCAGGTGGAGCTGGCCAAGCAGGCCCAGGCCGCCCTGCTGGACGCCAAGCAGGCCCTGCCGAAGGGCCAGCTGGATCTGGCGGCCATCGCGCTGCGCCAGGCCTATGGCTTCTTGGGCCGGCTGTTCGGCCGCGAGGCGGACGAACGGGTGATCGACCGCATCTTTGAAAAGTTTTGCCTTGGCAAGTGAGGGGAGTTGGCGTTCGGCGATGGTGGAAGTGCGGCGTTTGGAGCCGGCCCAGCGGCGCAGGGCCGTGGCGGAGGAGATCTTGCGCGCGCTGCCGGAGTGGTTCGGCCTGGAGGACAGCCTGCGGGAGTATGTGCGCAACTGCGGCGAGCTGCCCGTCTTCGCCGCCTTCCGGGACGGGCAAGCCATGGGGTTTGCGGCGCTGCGGCGCACCGCGCCCAAGGCCGCGGAGATCTACGTGATGGGCGTGCGCAAGGAGAGCCAGGGCCAGGGCGTCGGCCGGGCCCTGTTCCAGGCGCTGCGGGCCGAGGCCGTGGGGACGGGTTGCGCCTTTTTGCAGGTGAAGACCGTGCGGGAGGGCTGCTACGAGGTCTACGACCGGACCAACCGCTTTTACCGGGCGATGGGGTTTGTGGAGCTGGAGTGCTTCCCCACGCTGTGGGACGAGCACAACCCCTGCCAGCTGTACGTCATGGCCCTGTAGCTGCGCGGCGCATTGGCTTTGAAGGGAGGAGGAAACGGATGATGCAACGATGGAGGCAGCTCCTTACACGACGGAAGGACCCCCTGCAACGGCGCTTGGAGCGGATTCCCGCGGACAGCCTGCAGGGGATGGAGGCCTATCTTATCTGCCCGAGGGAGGCCTTTGCGCGGGGGCGGTTCGGGAAGGAGAACAAGGCCGTGCGCGACGAGCGGTGCGGCTATACGTTTCTGCTGGATACGTCCGTGGCGGCGGAGAAGCCGGAGATTCGCGGGCAGCAGCCCAGCTTCGAGCGCAACGAGACCCATCTCTACTGGAAGCGGGGGTCGGACGCCTGCATCAGCGTGTCCACGATGAAGGCGCCCAGCGTGCGCACGTCGAGCCTGCGGGGCTGGGTGGAGCACAACGACCGGCTGGGGCAGATGTTCGGCCAGATGACGCTCTTCCTGAACCTGCCGTCCCCGCAGTCCGGCGCGCAATACCGCCGGGTGCAGATGATCGATCTGGGGGAATGCCCGGCCTACGGAAAGCTGCACGGCTTTGAGGAAACCCACGCCTATTGCCATGTGTACTATTTGGACGACAAGCTCTATCGGAAATTCATCCTCTGCGCCCGGCGGGACGACACCGCCTGGAAGGTGGAGTGCACCCTGCCCGCCCAGCGGGAGGCCCCGCTCCCCGCGGACGAAGCCCTGCCCGGCCAGACGTTCGGCTCCTTCTTCCCCTTGGACCCGTAAAGGGCGGGGCGTCGGGGCCGGGGCGGGAAAGTCGCGGGCGGGCGTTCGGCTCCTTCGTTCCCGGTCCCCGAAAAGGGCGAGGCGTCGGGGCCGAGGGCGGGAAAGCGGGGGCGAGACGAGGAGTAGGAAAGGGAGAGACACTAGCGGCATGGAAACGAAAACGCTCAATTGCAGGCAGGCTTACGACGCGGTGGTTATCGGCGCGGGGCATGCGGGCTGCGAGGCGGCCCTGG
>CALWRM010000010.1 GCA_944383925.1 uncultured Clostridia bacterium | reverse complement strand
TCGCGGGTTCCGCTGCGACCGCGCGGCCTATTGCATGGATCTGCGGATGAAGTCCAGGCATAGGTCCAACACCTCTCGGTGCCAGAACTCGGCGCCGCCGTGGTCCGCGTTCTCCAGGCGATAGAACTCCACCTCTCTTCCCGCCTTGCGCATCGCCTCGTAAAGCAACACGCTTTGCTGAAAGGGAACCAGCCTGTCCTTGTTGCCGTGGAGGATCAACAGCGGTGGAAGCTTTGCCTCCCGGTCCACATAGCGCAGGGGACTTGCCTTGCGCACCGTTTCCATGCGCTCCAACACAGGTCCGCCCACCAACATCCCTTCCGGCGACCCAGCCCCCAGATGGTCCATGGTGGAGGGGACGTCGTTCATGCGGGAAACGTCCGTGGGGCCGTAGAAGTCCACGATGCAGGAAACGGCGGTCGATTCCCCAAACCCATCCTGGGCATCCAATTCCTGGATCCCGTCGGTCATGCCGAGCATCAGCGCCGTATGCCCGCCGGACGAATCGCCCCACACGGCCACCCGTTCCGGATCGATGCCATAGTCCTGGGCATGCCTGCGCAGGAAGCGGAGGGCCGCCTTGGCGTCCTGCAGCTGGGCGGGGAAGGGCGCCCGATCCTCGGTGGCCCTGTACTCCACCAGCGCCACCACAAAGCCCTCCCGCGCCACGTCCACCCATTTGGGCAGGCCCGGATACAGCCATTCCTGCCGGTGCCAGGCGGAGCCCTGCACATAGAGGATCAGCGGGAAGGGCGCCTTGCCAAAGCTGGGCCGAAGGATCTGCAGGTGCAGCGTCTGCTCCCCTCGTTGGATATAGGGCACGTCATGCTCATAGAGGACGCCCTCGCGGTCCACCGGATCCAGGCACAGGGTCTTCATGCCCTCCGGGGCCTCCTGACTGGCCGGGAACGCCTCCCGTTCCATCGGCCTTGGCTGCCAAATTTCCTTGCGCATTTTCTCGCCTCTCCTTCTTGATTCCCGTAAAAAAGGAAAGGGTCCGCCATCCCAATGGGCGCTGCGCCCCTTTCCCTTGTCCGTCGAGCGCCCTATGCGCGCTCTGGGTCCTTTCGTACCGCTCGCCCCGCCGCTTCACGCACGAAGTCAATCTCCCTTTGGAACAGGGCCTGTTTGACCTCCGGCTCGTTGTGCAGCTCGTGGAACTGGCCCGGATAGCTCTCCAAGCGGCAGTTGGGCCCTGCGTTCTTGGCAAAGGCGCGGCTCCCCTCCACGTCGCAGATGCCGTCCTCCTCGCCGTGCAACAGCAGCAGGGGGACCTTCAGCCGGCCGGCGTTGGCGATGCTTCTCTCTCCCCCACGGACCATATCCGCCGCCAGGGAGAGGCCCACCATGCTGTGGTTCAAGGGGTCCTTGGGATAGCCCTGCACCACGGCCTGGTCATGGGAGAGCAGCGCGGCGTCGATGCCGTTTTTCATGTTCATGCCGCCAAAGAGCCAGGGCATGGCCCCCACCAGGGAGATCAGCGCGCCGGGCGGCGGGTTGCGCAGCCGCAACCAGGGGCTCGTGATGATGGCGCCCACCACCTGCGGCTGGTGAAACAACAGGGTATACAGCCCAACGCCCCCGCCCATGGAGTGCCCAAAGAGCAGCGTCGGCCGGCCCGTCTTTCCATGGATCCGCTCCACGAATCCCTTGGCGTCCAGGCTCAGCTCCTCCAGCCTCGCGGTCGCCCGCTTGCCAGGGGAACGTCCGTGGCCCCGCTGATCGTAGGCATACACGCAGATGCCGGCCCGGTTCATGGTTTTGGCCATCTCCTCATAGCGTCCCGCATGCTCCCCCAGCCCGTGGATCAGGCAGAGGTCTGCCCAGGGGCCCTCCGCCTCCCAGGCATAGGCGCACAGATCCATTCCGTCCCGAGTCTTGTAGAGAAACTCTCGCATGCGCTTGCCTCCTTTGCCCGTCAGCCCTGTCTGGTCTCCAAGTAGCGCACGACCGCCTGGACGGCCTCGGTCTCGTCCGCGCCATTGGCCCGCACCAAGATCTCCGGCGCGCCCTCCGCGCCCAAGGTCATCACGCCCATCAGGGACTTGGCGTTCACCTGTTTGCCGCCGGTCTCCAAGCTGATTTGGGCGCTGTACTTGCTGGCGATGCGCACAAGGCGCTGCGCCTCCTCCGCCTCCAGCTTCTTGGAGCGGCCCATGTTCGCCTGTCTTTTTGCCATGCCGCTATTCCTCCCCCAACTTCTCTTTCCATTCGCAGGCAAGCTGTTCCAGCTTGCGCAGTCTATGGTTGACCGCCGACTTTCCCACCGGCGGGCTGAAGTACTCCCCCAGCTCCTGCAATGTCGCGTCGGGATATTCCAGGCGCAGCTCCGCCGTTTTGAGCAGCGCGGGGCTCAGGCGCCGCAGACCTCCCAGGCGTTCCAGGTCCTGTATGGCCTCCACCTGCCTTTGGGAAGCCGAGAGGGTTTTTTCTATATTTGCCTGCTCGCAGTTGACGATGCGGTTGACACGGTTGCGCATGTCCTTCTCCACGCGCACGTTTTCCATCTCCAACAGCGCCTTGTGGGCGCCCACCATGGACAGGAAGGTGACGATCTGCTCGCTGTCCTTGATGTAAACCACCTGCACCTCCTTGCGGCTGACCACCCGGGCGCGCAGGCCCTGCCGGTTCAGCCAGCGGCACAGGCTGGCGGCATATTCCGCGTCCGTGCCGCAGATTTCCAGATGATATCCCTTTTCCGGGTCGTTCAAATAGCCCGTGGCCAGAAAGGCCCCGCGCATATAGGCATAGCGGCAGCAGCTCCTGCGCAAAATGCTCCCGGGCACCGCCCTGGTAAAGGTCAGCCCCTCCTCGCTTTGGCGCATGAGTCCGGTCTTGAGAAGAATCTGCAACACCTCCGGCCCAGGCCCAAGGGTCAAGCGGTACACCTTGGACCGGCCAAGCCTGCGCCTTTGCAGGGTGTTCAGCTGGGGCGAGACCAGAAACACGTGCTTGAGCAGCAGGGCCGTCCGCCGGGCCACGGCGGGGCTCTCCGTGCTCAGGCTCAGGCGCCAGCCCTCGCGCCCCAGGTGCAGGATGGCACAGCCGTGGAGCAGCGCCGCCAGCTCCGCCAGGGCGCAGCAATCCCGCAGCTCCTCCAGGCGGCAAAGCTCCTGCTTGGCCAAGGATGAAAAGGACATGGCCGACCGCCCCTCCTCCGCTCTTTCCTCGGGCTACGCCGTGGGCAGGTCCCGATGGGTAACCGCCGTCTTGAAGCCCTTTTTCGCCAGGGCGTCGTTGAGCGCCTGGGCCAGGGCCACGCTCCTGTGCTGGCCGCCGGTGCAGCCGATGCCCACCACCAGGCGCACCTTGCCCTCGCTGACATACCTTGGGATCAGGTAGGAGAGCATATCCACCACCTTGTCCAGAAAGACAAGGCTCTCATCGAAGGAGAGCACGAAGTCCCGCACGGGCTTGTCCAATCCGTTCAAGGGGCGCAGGGCCTGGTCGTAAAAGGGATTGGGGATGAAGCGCACGTCGAAAACCAGGTCCGCCTCCTGGGGAATGCCCCGCTTAAAGCCAAAGGACACCACCGACACGTGCAGGGCCTTTTCCAGGCTTTCCTCTCCGTAGAGGCGCAGCAACATTTCCCGGGCCTGGCGGGTAAGCATGTTGGTGGTATCGATCACGCGGCTGGCGTTCTGGCGCATGGTCTCCAGCACCTGCCGCTCCTTCTTGATGATCTCGATGAGCAGGCCGTCGTCCCCCAGGGGATGGGCCCGCCTGGTCTCCTTATAGCGGCGCACCAGCTCCTCGTCGGAGGCGTCGAAGAACAGCACCTCGTAGGAGATGCCGTGGTTACGCAAGGCCTTGAGCGTCTTATCCGCCTCGGCAAAGAACACCCCGCCCCGGGTGTCCACGCCCAGGGCCACCCGCTGAATGGCCTTGGTCTCGCTGCACAGCTGGGCCATTTCGGGGATCAACACGGGGGGCAAATTGTCCACGCAATAAAAGCCCATGTCCTCCAGGGCCTTCAGGGCCGTGGTCTTTCCCGCGCCGGACAGTCCCGTCACGATCAAAAGCTGCATGCCTCACCCCTCCTTGCTGCCGGGCTGGCCGGCCGTGTGCTACAGGTCCCGTCCGACGATGCGGACCTCCGGTTCCAAGCGCACGAAAAAGCGTTCGTACACCTCTTTTTGCACCAAGCGCATCAGGCCGATCACGTCCGCCGCGCTGGCGTTGCCCAGGTTGATTAAAAAGCCCGCATGCTGGGTGGAGATCTGCGCGTCGCCCACCCGCGCGCCCTTCAGCCCCGCGTCCTGAATCAGCTTTCCGGCAAAATAGCCCTCCGGCCGCTTGAAAAAGCTGCCGCAGGAGGGGTATTGCAGGGGCTGCTTTTCCCGGCGCAGCCTGGATAGCTCCTGCATGCGGGCGCCGATCCGTTCCCGATCCCCGGGTTGCAGGCGCAGCTTGGCCGATAGCACCAGCAGGCCCTCGTCCATCATGCGGGAATGGCGGTAGCCATAGGCCAGCTCCTGCACGGGCAGGGTCTGGCAGCGCCCTTCCCGATCGAGCACGCGCAGGCTCTCCACCACCTGGGCCATCTCCCCGCCATAGGCGCCGGCGTTCATCCACGCGGCCCCGCCCAGGGAGCCGGGGATGCCCTCGGCAAACTCCAAGCCCGTCAACCCCGCGTCCAGGGCCAGGTTGGCCAGGGCCTTGAGCTTGGCGCCGGCCTGGGCGTAGAGGGCGCAGCCCTCCACCCTCGTCTGGGCAAAGCCCTCCCCCAGGGAGAGGACCAGGCCTTCGATGCCCCCGTCCAGCACCAGCAGGTTGCTTCCCCGGCCGAGCAGGGTCAGGGGAACGCCGCATTCCCGGCAGGCCCGCCAGGCCAAGACCACGTCCTCCTCGCCCTGGGCTTCCAGGAACAGGTCCGCAGGTCCTCCCACGCGCATGGTCGTGTGCTCGCGCATGGGTTCCATCCGGCGCAGCTCCCCCTGAAAGGGCAGCTTCCACAAGCAATCGCTCATCCTAGGCCTCCCGGTGGGTGGATTTCAACACTTTTCGTGTACCCCAAACGGCCCAAACAATCAAGAACAACCGCCCTTCCCGCCCAAAACCGAAGCGAGCCCCCGCCGGCCTATCCAAAGGCCGCCGGAACATCCAGGGGCTTTTCCAGCCCGGCCTCCAGCGCGGCCATGTTCCCCTCCTGGTATAGCCGCAGCCCTTCCCGCGCGGCGAATAGCCCCGCGTCCGTCAGCTGTCCCTGCGCCTCCTCCCCCAGCAACAGGGCCGCAAAGCGGCCCAGGACCTCCAGCCTCGAGGCCGCGTCCCCGCCATGGCCGCTGAAGCTCGGGTTGACCGCGCATAGGTACAGCACCTGGTCCGTATAGCTCTTCTCTCCCGGCGTGAGCAGGCAGGTGTCAAAGCCGCGGCCGGCTGCCTGCAGCTGGCGCATGCGCAGCACCTCCCGCTGGGTCCCCACGTAGAACACGGTTCTTTGGTCCAGGGCGAACTCCGGCCAAGCCTTGGCGCGGATGGCCAGGCGCACGAAGGGCTTTAGCTCCGGCGCGAGGGCTTCCAGCGCCAGGTCCGGCCGCGCCAGGGACGGCGCGGGGCAGCCGATCCACCTGCCCTGCTCCTCGAACACGCGCGCCATGGCCTCCGAGGAGGTTTCCGGCCCTATTTGCAGGCCGTCCACCAGCGCCTGGTTGCCCAGCAGGCCATAGGCGCCCAGGGCCAGCGGCAGGCCGTATTGCAGCCCTCCCCGCTCCGCAGCCGCCACCGCCTCCTGGCGCAGGCCCCGGCTGCCGCCGGAGATGGGCAGCAGCGCTTCCTCCGGCGCCCCTTCCACGCCGGGCCCCAGCACCAGCGCGTCGGGCAACTGGCAGGAGGCCCGCAGGGCCCGATAGGTGCTCACGTTCATTTCCCGCACGCTCACCAGCACGCCCTGGTTTTCCCCCTCGAATTCCCTCGCCCTGGCGCTGAGCCAGCCGGTCAAATTCCCCTGGTCAAAGCTCTCCACCACGCCGACGGTGAGGATTCCCTCCCACGACGGCCTGCTCCCCAGCAGAAAGCTCTTCTGTTCCACAGGCAGGGCGGACAGGGCCCAGGGCGCCGCCAACACGCAGGCCAGCGCCAACAGAAACAGCGGCACGCGGGCGATCCAGACGCGCATACAAAAACCCCCTCCATCCTTAAAGGTATGGAGGGGGACGGGCAAACATGCCCCCTACGCGGCGCCTAGCCGGCGGAGCGGTAATGGCGCACGCCCAGATAGAACACGCCCACGCAGGCGGCCAGGAAGGGCAGGGCATACAGGGGGGAAAGCCCGTAGATGGCGGGCGCCTTCCCCACCAGGAAGCGCAGCGGCAGGTAGTTCATCACCCCAAAGGGGATCACCAGGGTGAAGAAGCGGCAGACGGGCTTGAGGTAGATATCCAGGGGATAGCTGGATAGCTCCCTTCCGCCGTCGGTGAAGATGTTCACCACCTCCAACCCCTCGATGGTCACAAAGCATAGGGCCGCAAAGGCGATCCACACGCCCAGAAACACCAGCGTGCCGCTCAGGGCCATCAGGACCAGCACCAACAGCTTGTAGGCGGTCCAGCGAATGCCGGCGTGCAGCGCCGCATACACCAGCAGGCAGAGGGCCAGGCCGATCTTGCTGACGCGGTTGAGGGCGAAGTCGGAGCAAAAGGTCAGCAGGATCAGGTTTCTGGGCTGCACCATCAGCCGGTCGAAGCTGCCCTGGCGGATGAGGCGGCTGAAGGTGTCAAAGCCCCTGCCGAAGCATTCCGCCAGGGCAAAGGACAGATAGGTCACGGCAAAACACAACAGGATCTGCGGCAGTGTCCAGTCCTGCAGCGCGCCAAAGTTTTGGAACAGGAAGTACACGCCCGCCAGGGCGCTGAGCGGGGTGAGCACCTGGATCACCAGCATCAGCGCGAAGGAGGCGCGATACTCCATGGCGGCGCGCACATGGATGGCCACATGACGGAAATAAAGCCTGAGCACCTGCATCACCCTCCCTGCACCACCACGTTCTTCAGCTGTTTGGACAAAAAGGCGTGGCCCAACAGGCCCAACAGCAGGATCCAAAACAGCTGCACGCCCACGGAAAGGGCCGCCTCCTGCAAGCCGATGCTGCCCGAATACACCCGAAAGGGCAGATCGGCGCAGTAGCGGAAGGGCAGGCAGTAGCTCACGGCCCGAAGCCAGGGGGGCATGAAGGGCACCGGCAGGATGTCGCCGGACAGAAACTCCGCAAACACGGACAAAACGGCCATGGCGCTGAGCAGGTTCATCAGCTTAAACACCAGCGTGTGCATGATCATGGAGATGGCCGTGATCAACAGGCACGCCAGGGCCAGGGTGAGGAGGAAGAGCAGCAGATGCCAGGGGCTGGCCGGGGGCAAGAGGCCGTAGGGCTGGGGCAGGAGCAGGGCCACCAGCACCACCGGCGGGAAGCGCAGCAGGGCCGCGGCAAAGCGCTGGGCCAAGAGCCTGGCGTACCAGATGAAGTACAGGTCCTGGGGGCGGCAAAGCTCGTACGCCACCTGTCCGCTGATCACCATCTCGCCGATTTCGCCGTCCCTGGCATAGGTGTTGACGATGGCGAAAAAGGCCTGATGCAGCCAAACGTAGCTGACCAGCTGGGAAAACTGCATGCTCTGCTGGGCGTTGCTCCGGTAAAAGGCTTGGTAGAGCATGATGAGCATGAAACCCCAGGCGAACTGGGTGCACACGCCGGCCCAGGCGGCGGTCCTGTATTGGAGCGCGTTCTTGCACCGGAGCGCAAACACCGCCCACCACACGCGCGGCCTCATAGCCCCATCTCCTTGTACAGCGTGGCCATGACGGTTTCCAAGGGGGCCTCCTGGATGGAAACGTCGCGCAGCTCCACCAGCTGGGACAGCTGGGCGAAGAGCCGCTGGGCGCTGGTCTTGGAAGGGTCGAAGCGCAGCGTGGCATGGCCGATGTCCGCCTGCACGATCTGCGCCCCCTCCAGACGATCCGGCAGGCGGCCGCGGGCGTAGCGCAGGGAGAGCTGCTTTTCGCCGGCATAGCGCTCCCGTATGGCCTCCAGGCTGCCGTCGTAGAGCAGGGCGCCCTTGCCCAGCAGCATCACCCGCTTGGCCAGGGCCTCGATGTCGTGCATGTCGTGGGTGGTCAACAGCACCGTCACGCCCCGCTCCCGGTTGATCTCCAGGATGAAGTCGCGCACGGCCAGCTTGCTCACGGCGTCCAGGCCGATGGTGGGCTCGTCCAGAAAGAGGATGTCCGGCTCGTGCAGCAGGGCGGCCGCCACCTCGCAGCGCATCCTCTGGCCCAGGCTCAACTGCCTGGCGGGCGTGCGCAGCAGCGGGCCAAGGTCCAACATCTCGCTCAGGCGGCGCAACGTCCGCCCATAGCGCTCCTTGTCCACGCCGTAAATATCCCTGAGCAGGTTGAAGGAATCGATCACGGGCACGTCCCACCACAGGGAGGAGCGTTGGCCGAACACCACGCCGATGTGGCGCACATGCTCCTTGCGGACCTTATGGGGAATGCGGCCGTCCACCCGGCACAGCCCCCGATCGGGCGTGAGGATGCCGGACATGATCTTGATGGTGGTGGACTTGCCTGCGCCGTTGGGGCCGATGTAACCCACGATTTCGCCCCTGTCGATGGAAAAACTCACCTCTCCCAGGGCACGCACCAGCGTGCGCTCCCGCTTGAGCACATGGCCGGGCAGCTTCCTGTGGACCACATAGTCCTTTCCAATGTTTTCCAATGTGATGAGCATAGGTAGTATCCCTCCCTTCTCCGGCCGTCGCCGGCCGGCGCTCTTGCGCGCCGCCGTTTCTGTCCGGCGGCGCGCAGCCGCGCTTCGGCCTTGCCGAAACGCCTTTTTTGCCTGCACGCGCTTTTCCCTTGGCAGCCGCCCCCCTTTCTTCGTCGAAAAGCCCGCCTCTTTTTAGGCGCGCAAAAACGGCCTGCATGCCCTGCATGCAGCCCTTGCCCGCTTTTCGTACTTGGCGGCAACGCCGCTGCCAGAGGTACGGATGGTCGTGAGACGGATATAATACCACGCTTTCATTCCGCTTGTCAACGGGCGTTTTTCCTTGGGAAAAGGGCAAAAAAAGGCGGCGTCCAGGGTCCGGACGCCGCCTTTGGATCGTTTGGAGGAATTATTCGGTTCGGATGGCGGCCAAGGCGGAGAGGCGCATGGCCCTCTGGGAGGGATACAGCCCCGCCAGCACGCCGACCATCGTGGAGAAGCCCAAGCCCACCAGGCAAAGCCAAAGGGGAATGACCGAGCGGAAGGAGCTGTAGGCCCCGCTGGCGCCCAGGACCATGTTGACCACGGCCCCGATGCCATAGGAGAAGGCCAAGCCCACGATGCCGCCGACCAAGCCGATGATGGCCGCCTCGCAGAGGAACATGGCGCCGATGGAGGACATGCGGCAACCGAGCACCTTCATCACGCCGATCTCCTTCGTTCTTTCATAGATGGACATCAGCATGGTATTGGCGATGGAGATGGCGGCCACCAGCATGGCCACGGCCCCGATGCCGCCCAGCATCAGCTGCAAGGATCTGGACTGCTGCTGCATGCTCTGGATCATCTGGGCGTAGGACCAGGCATCGATGCCCAGCTCCTTGATCTGGCTTTGCACGTCCAGCACGTTGTTGAAATCGTCCACCCGGACATAGCCCTGCTCGTACTGGTCGGTCTTGATGTTCTGATCCTTGAACACCGACTTGTGCTTTTGTATGATGCGCTTCATGGTGTCGATGTTGGTATAGATGTTGTAGGCTGCGTCGCCGCCGTTGTCCTTGACGATGCCGACAACCCTGGCCTTGAACTCATACTCCTTGGGATTGCCGTCGCTGTCGGCATTGTTGTAGTCCTGCAGGACCACGGTGAACTTTTCGTTGAGCCAGTCCAGATCGGGGGCCTCGTTGTCCCACACCTGGGAGCTCTGTTTGCGGAAGGAGGCCAGGGTGTTCTCGCCCAAGATCAGCTCCAGGGTCTCCCCGGCGCTGCTGGAAAAGCCGCCGCCCTCCTTGAACTCAAAGTTCAGGGTCTTGATCGCGCTGCTGTTGACGGCCAGCAGGCCGTAATAGCTTTGCAGCTTGCCGGTGCGCACCTGAAAGTTGTAGAAGGACATGTAGGGCGAAACGGATTCCACATGGTCCAGGGCGGAGATCTTGCGGATCATGGTATCGTCCAGCTTCTGGGCCTTGACGGTGGTTTCGTCGTCCAGATAGACGACGGCGTTGTTGTTGGAGCTCCAATAGAGCTGGGAGCTGATCTGGATGCGCGTCAGCTCGCCGGTTTCCGAAAGGGAGTCGATGTAACCTTGGTTGATGCCGATGCCCAGGGAGACCATCACCACGATGGAGGCGGTGCCGATCATGACGCCCACCATGGTCAGGATGGTGCGCAGCTTGCGCCTCCACAGGTTCTGGGCGCTCATCCGCAGCAGGTCAGTCCATCTCATCGTCCATTTCCTCATTCTTCTTGCGCTTGGCCCTCTTCACGACCAGCAGCACGATCACCAGCGCGACCACCGCCACGCCGCCGCCGATGGCGATCCAGCCCCACAGGGGCATGCCGGTTTGCACGGGCTCCACATCCACGGGGATGTCCACGACGGGCTCGTCCATGCCGTAGTCCATGGCGATGACGTTGAGGCTGATGGGGACCTCCTTGCGGGTCTCCACGCCGTAGTCGTCCTCATAGGTGACCACGATGTTGCCGGTGACGGGCCCGCTGACGCCGTCCATGGTGTAGGCCATCACGTCGTAGGACTTGGAGGCGCCGGAATCCATGTTGCCAGCAAAGTAGGTTTCCTCGGCGCGCAGGCCGTCGCTCTCCAGGGAAACGGTCACGTTATAGATGGTGGACTTGCCCTTGTTGAACAGGTTCATCATCAGGTTCACCGCATCGCCTTGGTACACCTCGGTGGGATAATAGGGGGTGTCCAGGGACAGGTTTGGCAGCTGGCGCACGGGCAGGGTGATGGAGTCGGAGCCTTCGTAGGCCAGCTTAGACTGCACATAGTTGTAGGCAACCTTCAACACAGCCGGTTCGATGCCGCAATTGGGGGTGGAACGCATCCGCACCGTGGCCTCTGCGGTCTCGTCGGCGGCGATCTTTTCGATGTAGATGGTGCTGGAACCGTTGGCGGGCAACAGGGTATTTAGCTCATTGGACAAGGTGGCCTTGATGTCGTAGATGGTCTTGGAGGTGGTGTTGCGGAACACAAAGGTGAGGTCGAACTCATCGCCGGCCACCACATCCTCGGGGTTGAGGGTGTAGCTTTCCAGCAGCAGCATGGCGGTGGAGGGGTTCTTCTCCGGCGTGCCGTCCGAGGAGCCGCCATCGGAGGTCTTGGGGGCGTCCTTGCCGTTTTCGATGCGGAAGTGCACGGGGATGGTGGCCTCTTCCGGCTGTTCCTGGTTCACATCGGCGTAGAAGTTGAGGAACTTCACCTTGAAGTTCATGGTGTAATTGCCGTTGATGGCGTCCTCCTTGACCCAGAAGGGGAAGGAGAAGTAGTCCTCGATGTAGTTGCCCTCCTCGTCGGTGACGACGACCAGGTCGCTGATATACTGGGTGTAGTTGGACTTATCGAAGACGAACAGGTCCTTGATGCTGTCGTCAAACTCCGGGGTAATGGTAAAGTACTTAAAGGGATTGCGGTTAAGGGCCTCGTAGATCTTGTACTTCAAGGAGACCTGGATATCGATATAGTGGATATCGCTGTCCACGGCGATGGGGCGTTGCACGGCCGTGATCTGGTCCGGCAGATCCTTAAAGCCGCCGGAAATCTGGGTTCCGCTGATACCGGACTCGTCGTCTTCGGCGGCCAAGGCAAACATGGGCACGAGCAGCAGGCATGCCAGCAGCAGCGGCAGCAGGGTTTTCTTCAAGGCGTTCATGCGGGTAGTTCCTCCTTTGGGCTCTGGTTGTTTTGTGGGGCTTGGGGTTGTTCTTGGGCGTTTTGCCTGTTGTCGATGATCTCGATGATCTTGCCGTCCAGCAGGCGTACCACGCGGTCCGCGCGCTCGGCGATGGAGTTGTCATGGGTCACCATGATGAGCGTGGCGCCGTTTTTCCGGGCAATTTCCTTGATGAGGCCGAGGATCTCGTCGCTGGTGCGCGAATCCAGGTTGCCCGTGGGCTCGTCCGCAAAGACGATCTCGGGCGAGGCGACCAGCGCCCTTGCGATGCCCACCCTCTGCTGCTGTCCGCCGGACATCTGGGAGGGCTTGTGCTTCACGTGGGTGCTCAACCCCAGCTGTTTGAGAATGGCCAGCGCCTTTTTCTTTCGCACCTTCGGGGCAACCCCTCTATACACCAGGGGCATCGTCACGTTTTCCAGAGCCGTGAGCGAGGGAAAGAGGTTGAACTGTTGGAAGATGAAGCCGACATGCTGCAGACGGAAGCGCACCAGCTGGCTTTCGTTCATCTTGTCCAGGCGTTCTCCGGCGATCTGTATGGCTCCCCTCGTGGGTTTTTCCAGGCCGGCCAACATGTTGAGCAGGGTGGACTTGCCGCTGCCCGACCGGCCGACGATGCACAAAAACTCGCCGGGATATACGTCCAGGTTCACCCCATCCAGCGCCCGAAGCTTTTCGTCGCCGACGTGGTAGACCTTCACCAGGTTTCTCAGCTTGATGATGGGTTCCAACCCATGCGCCTCCTTCCGGCGGGCAAAAGGCCCTCGCAGCCAACTCCCGCATTTCCATCCCCCCTTGGGGAATGGAAAAAATCATCTATAAACGATAGACGATCTTTGCCCATTTATGTTTCAGAAAGATGTTGGAAAGCCTTCAAAAATGTTTCCACCCTTCCACACTTTCGCAACACTTTGGCGGACTCACCGCCAACATCATAGCGCAAAGGTCCGTCCAGTGCAAGGCAAAACGAACAATTCTCCAGAAAAGCTTTCATTTATGATACAATTCCTCTTCCATGCCGGAAAGCAGCTGCGCAAAGGGGTGTTCGTCGCGGCGAAGCGTTCCCTCTTCGAACAGCAGGCAGCGGTCGCAAAGCCGGCTGAGGAAGTAGACGTCGTGGGAGACCAACAGCAGCGTGCCCCCATATTGCAGCAGGGCGTTCTCCAGGGCGTCCCGGGCGCTGGCGTCCAGGCAGGTGGTGGGCTCGTCCAGAAGCAGCAGCTCGTGCCCCTGCAACAGCAGCAGGGAAAGCTTGAGCTTCATCCTCTCCCCGAGGGACAAGCTGGCGATCCTCTGCCCCAAATGGCGCCTATCCAAGCCCAGCTGGTGGAGCAGCGAGCGGGCCCGGCCGTCCACCGGCCCCAGCATTTCCCGCAAAAAGGCCAACGCCTCCATCCCCTCGGGCAAGCCTTCCTCTCCCTGTTCCAGCACGCCCACATCCAGGCCCGGCGAAAGCCAAAGCTCGCCGGCCAGCGGGGCCGTGCGGCCCAGGATCGTATGGAGCAGGGTGGACTTGCCGCAGCCATTGGGGCCGAAAACGGCCATGCGCTCGCCGCGCAGCAAAAAGAAGTCCGCGCCCACAGCCAGTGTCTTGCCCGCATACCCCAGCGCCAGGCCCTGGGCCTGTAGGATCCGCCGGCCGCCCTGTCCCCCGCCCTCCAGGCGCAAGAACACGCGCCTCTCCTCCGGCGGGGCCGGCGCGGCCTGCTGGAGCTGCCTCTCCAGGCGCTTGGTCTTGGCCTTGGCCTGGCGGTCCAGCTTCTTGGCCTTGGCCCGGCGCTCCTCCTTCTTGCCCATCTTGAGCCCGGAGCCGTCCGCTTGGGTGGACTGGCGGTGGGCCTTCTCGGCCCAGGCCTCGCTCTGGCGGATGGCCTGGCGGATGCGCTCCTGCTCCTTCCGCTCCTCCTCAAAGCGCTTTTGGGCGGCGGACCGCCTGCGCTCCCTCTCCCGGCGGTAGTCGCTGTAACCGCCCTGGTAGCGCTGCAGGACGCCGTCCTCCAGCTCGAAGCAGACCTCCGCCAGCTGATCGAGAAAGTAGCGGTCATGGGACACCGCCAGCACGCCGCCCGGATACCCGCGCAACAGCTGGAGCAGCTGGCGCGTGCCGTCAAAGTCCAGGTCGTTGGTGGGTTCGTCCAGCAGCAGCAGCTCCGCGCCGCAGGCCAGGGCCCGGCTCAGGGCCAGCTTCATCCTTTCCCCGCCGGAGGCCGTCTCCTCCCCAGGCAGCTCCGTGGCGGAAAACAGTCCCTCCGCCCTTCTTTGCCTGCCCTCCTCCGGCAGGGCCGCGCCGTCCAGTTCCTTGCGCTGGTCCAGCAGCAGCGCCGAGGCGCTCCGCCGAAGGACGCCGCCGTCCGGGGATTCCAGGCCGGCCAAGAGGCGCAGCAGCGTGGACTTGCCGCAGCCGTTGTCGCCCACCAGGGCCGCCCGGCATTTGGGCTCCAGATCCAGGGAAACGCCTCGCAACACGCTGATCTCCCCATAGCTTTTCGTCAAATTTCTCGCATGCAAAAGGGCCATAGGACGCCCCTCCTTTTTTCATGAGGTCCTGGCGCCAAATGGCCCTTGCGCGCGCAAAAAAAAGCACCGAGCTGGAATGCGGGCAACGGAACCAGCGGCGCCGGAAAACGCGGCGCGCCCCAACGGAACGCCCGCCTTGGTCTTTCCAGCCAGCCGCTTAGTTCTTCCTCATTCCGAACCCTCGTGCTCCCTTCCCACCCCGGTCTGGGGGTTTGTTTCCTCCTTTGTATACCAGACGAGAAGGCGCTTGTCAAGTGCGCGGGGCTTTGCTATGCTTATTTTGTGAAAAGCGCGCAAACAAGGGGGACTTTTTGTGGAGACTTGGCTGGTTACGGGCGGCGCGGGCTTTATTGGGTCGGCGTTTTTGCGCCTGCTGCGGGCGCGGCGTCCACAGCTTCGGCTGGTGAACCTGGATCTGCTTTCCTATGCGGCGGATCTTAGGCGGCTGAAGGACCTTCAGGAGGGCGCGGGCTACCGCTTCGTCCAAGGGGACGTTTGCGACCGCCGCCTGCTGGACGCCCTCTTTGCCCAGGAGGACTTCCGCTGCGTGGTGCACTTCGCGGCCCAGTCCCACGTGGACCGTTCCATCGGCGACGGCGCGGAGTTTTTCCGCACCAACACATTGGGCACGCAGCAGCTGCTGGAGGCCGCCAGGCGGGCCTGGGGGCCCGGGGCGGGCCGGCGGCGCTTCCTCTTGGTCTCCACGGACGAGGTGTACGGCGCCCTGGGGGCGGAGGGGCGCTTCACGGAGGACAGCCCCCTGCGGCCCAACAGTCCCTACGCGGCCTCCAAGGCGGGCGCGGATCTGGCCGCCCTGGCCTTCTGCCGCACCCACGGCTTTCCCGCGCTGGTGACCCGCTGCTGCAACAACTTCGGCCCCTTGCAGCACGGCGAAAAGCTGCTCCCCACCCTCTGCCGCCATGCCGCCGCCGGCCGCGCGCTCCCGCTGTATGGCAGCGGCGAGCAGGTGCGGGAGTGGATCCACGTATCGGACCACTGCCGGGGGCTGCTGCTCTGCCTGGAGCATGGCCAGCCCGGCCGGCCCTACAACCTAGGCTCCGGCCTGGAGCTGAGCAACCGGCGCGTGGCCTCCCTGGTGTTGGAGGAGGCCGGCCTGCCGGCGGAGCTGTTGGTCCATGTCCAGGACCGGCCGGGCCACGCCTTCCGCTACGCCCTGGACCATGGCCGCGCCGCCGGGGAGCTGGGCTTCGCGCCGGAACACAGCGGCCTGGACCAGCTGCGCTCCACGATCCGGGACTATCTGCGCGCCCCTTCCTAGGGCGTCCCCTTCGCCGAATTTTGCGTTTTTTCGCAAAAATTTCCTTGAAAGCCGGCGTCCACTATGCTATGATGCATGAAAATGTGCCTGCGGCGTAGGGCACGCTCGAAACGGAGGGTGGAAAGGATGCGCAGCCGTTGCTTTTCGGGAAGGCCTTTTCCGCGCAAGCTGTCGCCCGATTCCCTCTGGATCCATACCCGGCATTCTCGTTTCCTTTTCCGAAACGGATTGCCATTTTTTTTGCCCGCCGCCCGCGCGCCTGCGCCCGCCGCACCGCCCTTGGCCATGGGGCGCGCAACATGGCCGGTTCCCAAGGAAAAGGAGGAGGTAACCCCATGAGCTCCAAACCCGTCAAGAAAGCCGCCAAGCTACAGATCCCGGAAGAGGGCCTGCTCGACGCCCGCGTTCTGGGCTGGCCGCGCATGCTGGTGCTCGGCCTGCAGCACATGTTCGCCATGTTCGGCGCCACGGTGTTGGTGCCCCTGCTGCTCAACGAGTACGGCCTTCCCATGAGCATCCAGACCACGCTGTTGTGCGCGGGTCTGGGCACCCTGCTGTTCCACGTGTTGACCAAGTTGAAGGTTCCCGCGTTCCTTGGCTCCAGCTTCGCCTTCCTGGGCGGTTTCTCCACCGTGGCCAACCTGGATACGGGCATCTTCGCCAACATGAGCGGCGCGGAAAAGCTCCCCTACGCCCTGGGCGGCGTGGTGGTGGCCGGCGTGCTCTACCTGATCATGGCCCTGATCATCAAGCTGGTGGGCGTGCGCCGCGTGATGCGCTTCCTCCCCCCCGTGGTCACCGGCCCCATCATCATCTCCATCGGCCTGATCCTGGCCAGCAGCGCCATCGACAGCGCCTCCAGCTGCTGGTGGCTGGCCTTCGTGGCCCTGGCCACCATCATCGTGGCCAACATCTTCGGCAAGGGCATGATCAAGATCATCCCCATTCTCCTCGGCGTGCTGGTTCCCTACGCCCTTTCCCTGGTGTTGACCCTTACCGGCGTGCTGGATCCCAGCTCCGGCGCCTACATCCACTTTGAGGAAGTGGCCGCCGCGAAGATCGTCGGCCTGCAGCCCTTCACCCTTCCCAAGTTTGACTGGACCGCGGTGCTGGTCATGGCTCCCATCGCCATCGCCACCATGATGGAGCACGTGGGCGATATCTCCGCCATCTCCGCCACCACCGGCCAAAACTTCGTGGAAGACCCCGGCCTGCACCGCACCCTGCTGGGCGACGGCCTGGCCACCTCCCTCGCGGCCCTCATCGGCGGTCCCGCCAACACCACCTATGGCGAAAACACCGGCGTGCTGGCCCTGTCCCGCGTGTACGATCCCAAGGTTGTGCGCCTGGCCGCGCTCTTTGCCATCGTGCTGTCCTTTAGCCCGGTGTTTGCCCAGCTGGTGCATTCCATCCCCGCCGCCATCGTGGGCGGCGTCTCCTTCATCCTCTACGGCATGATCTCCGCCATCGGCGTGCGCAACGTGGTGGAGAACCATGTGGACCTGTCCAAGTCCCGCAACGTGATCATCGCCGCGGTCATCCTGGTCAGCGCCCTGGGCTTTGGCGACGGGCTGAGCTTCACCATCGGCACCACCACCATCACCCTGACCTCCCTGGCCATCGCGGCCATTCTGGGCATCGTGCTCAACGCCGTGCTGCCCGGCAAGGATTACGAGTTCAAGACCGACACCGGCGTGCAGTTCACCACGCCCCACAAGTAAGGACCGCTTCCTCGCGCAACGCGGGCGGCCGCTGCCCCTTTTCGGGGCGGACGGCCGCCCTTTTGTTTTCCTTCCGTCCGGGCGCGGCCGGCAAGCCCTCCCCGCCGGGGCGGCGCATGAAAGCGCCGGCCGCTTGGCAAAATAAGCTTTGCCAAAGAAAGGACAAGGAGGAAAATCCATGCCGGAAACTGGTTTTGCGGTCCTGGACCGCCGCATGCGCGAGCTGGCCTCGCGGGATCCGCGCGGGCTTGGCCGCGTCCCTTCCCAGGCGCCCCTGCGCAGGCGCTTGGAGCGGGCGCGCCAGGCCTTGCAGCGCCTGAGCCGGGACCTGGAGTCGCCGCCGGCGGTTTGCTGGTTTTTGGACAACTATCCGCTTCTGGAGGAGACGGCCCTTCTGCCGCCGCCCCGCGTCCGCCTGCCCCTGCTGGCCAGGTCGGAGCTTCGCGCGCTACAGCTGAGCCGCATCGCTGTGGAGCAGTTCGACGGCCATGTGGACGAGCAGGCCCTGCGGCTGGTGCTGGAGGGCTTCTTGGCCCTGCGCCCGCTCTCCATGGACGAGCTTTGGGCCATTCCGGACCTGCTGCGCCTATCCCTGGTGGAGGCCTGCGCCCGCCTGGGGGAGGAACAGGCCGAGCAGCTCTCCCTGGAACGCGAGGCCGTTCAGGCCGCCCGGACGGCCCTGCGCGCCGGCCGGGACCTGCGCGCCCTGGCCCCGCGCCATTACACGGCGGCGGGCGTGGCGGCCATCCACGGCCTGCTGCAGGAGCAGGGCGGCGGGGAGGCCCTGTCGGACGCCCTTCGCTCCAACGGCCTGGAACTCAAGCCCCTGCTGGCCGCCTACCGGGAATCCCGCGCCCTGGGCGAATACCAGATGGCCGGGCTTGTGGATTCCCTGCGCCGCCTGGGCGAGCTGAACTACGCCGACCTGTTCGAGGCCCTTTGCCCCGTGGAGCGCCTGCTGCGCCGGGAACCCAGCGGCGTTTACGGCCTGAGCGACTTTGAAACCCGGGACCTGCTGCGCAGGCGCCTGGGCCGCGTGGCGCGCAGCCACGGCCTGGGCGAGGTGGAGACCGCGGAAAAGCTGCTCCTGCTGTGCAAGGCGGGGGCCGGCCTCAAGGAGCAGCAGCCGGGCTATTACCTGCTGGAGGTGGAGGGACTGCGCAAGCTTTCCGCCGTGCTGGGCGGAGCCGGCGCGGGATTCAACGCGCGCCTGTTCCTCCATGCCCACAGCAGGGGCGCCTTCTTCGGGCTGTACGCGCTCCTCGCCGCCGGCGCGGCGGGCTTGCTGCTGTGGCTGGCTGGCCCGCTGGCCGCGGCGCTAGCCCTGCTCCCGGCCCTGGGGCTGGCAGGCAGGCTGGCCAGCGCGCTGCTGCGGCCCTGCTTTCCCCCGCGCGTGCTGTGCAAGCTGGACTTTTCCTCCGCCCTGGCGCCGGATGCCGGCACGGCCGTGTGCATCCCGGCCCTGCTCTCCTCCCCGGAGCGGGTCCGCGCCGCCGCCTTCAACCTGGAAAAGGCCTACCTGGCCAACCCCCAGGAAGGCCTGCGCTTCGTGCTCCTGGGCGACTTTGCCGACCACGATCAGCCCGAGCGCGAGGACGACCGAGACATCCTGCGCGCCGGGCAGGAGGCCGTCCGCGCCCTCAACCTGCGCTATGGCGAGCGCTTCTTCTACCTGCACCGGCCCAGGAGCTATTCCCTCACCCAGGAACAGTACCTGGGCTGGGAGCGCAAGCGCGGGGCCCTCAAGCAGTTCAACCAGGCCATCCTCAGCGGCAGCGACCAGGACTTTCTCTGCTGCGTCCCCTCCCTGGAAGGGCTGGAAGGGGTCCGCTATGTGCTGACATTGGACGCGGACACCTACCTGCCCCCCAACGCCGCCGCCAAGCTGGCCGGCGCGGCCGCCCATCCCCTCAACCGGGACCACGGCGTGCTGGCTCCTCGGGCGCAAAGCCTGTATTTTCACGGGCAAAGCCTGTTTTCCAGGCTGTTTTCCGCGGGCGGCGGCGTGGACAGCTACGTGACCGCCGTATCGGAAACCTACCAAGACCTCTTCGGCGAGGGCATCTTCGGCGGCAAGGGCATCTACAACCTGCGCGCCTTCGAGCAGGCCACGGAGCACCTGCCCCAAAACGCCATCCTCAGCCACGACTGCCTGGAGGGCTTGCTGGCCAAGGCGGCCCTGGTCAGCGATGTGTGCGTGTACGAGCGCCAGCCCCAGACCCTGCGCGCCTGGGCGGCCCGGCAGCACCGCTGGGTGCGCGGCGACTGGCAGCTGCTGCCCTTCGTCTTCCAGCGAGGCTTTCGCGGTTTGGACCGTTTCAAGCTGTTGGACAACCTGCGCCGCTCCCTAAGCCCGCTGTTCGCCGTGCTGGCGGCGGTGTTGTGCGGCCCGGCCGGGCTGCTGCCCCTGCTCTTTGAGCTGGGGCTTCCCCGCGACCCCGCGTGGCCGCTGCGCCTGGCGCTGCTTCCCTGGCAGGCCGTGTTGCAGCTGGACGCGGCCTGCACCAGCCTTTGGCGCATGGCCGTCACCCGCAAGGGGCTGCTCTCCTGGGTCACCTCCGCGGACGTGGGCGAGCGGGGAGAGCTGCGGCCCCTGCGGCTGTGGGCCTGCCCCCTGGCCGGCGCCCTCTCCCTCTCGCCGCTGTTGCTGCCCCTCTGGGGCTTGGCACCCCTGCTCTGCCTCTATCTGCCCAGGCCGGGCTTCCCCCGCGAGTCCCTGACGCAGGAGGACCGGGCCTTCTTGCTGGAGATGGCCAGGCGAAGCTATCGCTTTTTCGAGGAGACCCTGCGCCCGGAGGATCGCTTTTTGCCTCCCGACAACCTGCAGGAGCAGCCCGGTCCCAAGCTGGCTCGCCGCACCTCCCCCACCAACATCGGCCTTTCCCTGCTGGCCCACGCGGCCGCCCACTCCCTCGGCCTGATCGACGCGCCCCTCATGGCCAGGCGCATGGAGCAAACCCTGGCCAGCCTGGAAGCGCTGGAAACCTGGAAGGGCCATCCCTACAATTGGTATTCCACGGAGGACGGCTCCGTCCTGCCGCCCCGCTACGTGTCTAGCGTGGACAACGGAAACCTGGGCTGTTGCCTGTGGGCGGCGGCGGCCAGGCTGCGGGCCGTGGGGGAAATGGGCCTTGCGGACCGCTGCGACGCCCTCGTGCGCCGCATGGATTTCTCCCTGCTCTACGACCCGGAGCGCTCCCTCTTCCACATCGGCTTCGACCAGGGGCGAGGGGAGGCGTCTGCGGGGCATTACGACCTTCTGGCCTCCGAATCCCTGCTGCTCAGCTTCCTGGCCGTGGCCAAGGGAGACGTTCCCCTGCGCCATTTTCGCGCCTTGTCCCGACCGCTGTGCCGGCAGGGCCGCCAGCTCGCGCTGCTATCCTGGTCCGGCACCCTGTTCGAATACCTCATGCCCCTCTTGCTGCTCACGCCCGCCCCGGGCTCCCTGTTGGACCGCAGCGCCCAGGGGGCCGTTTGGGCCCAAATGGCGGCCGCGGGCGGGGAACGGCCCTTTGGGGAGTCCGAATCCGGCCGCTATGCCTCTGACCTAAACCTCAACTACCAATACAAGGCCTTTGGCCTGCCCTCCCTTTCCATGCGGGGCGCCGGCGGCGAAGAGGTGGTGGTTGCGCCCTATGCGGCGGCCCTGGCCCTGCTGGTGCGGCCCCGGGCCGCCGCCGAAAACCTGCGCGCCATGGAGGCCCTGGGCTGGGCGGACGGCCACGGCTTTTTTGAGGCGGCCGACTACACCCAGCCGGGCGCGGACGGCCTGGGCCGGCCCTACGCCTTGGTGCAATCCCACATGGCCCACCACCAGGGCATGGCCCTGCTGGCCATGGAGGCCGCGCTGAAGGGCGGCATTCGGGAGGCCTTCGCCTCCCTCCCCGCCGTGGCGGCCTACGAATGGCTGTTGCAGGAAAGGGCCCCTGCGGGTAAGCCTCCCGAACGGCGCCGGCCCGCCCGTCCGCGGGAAAACGCCCCTTACCAGCCGCCCAAAACCGCCTATTCCCTGTCCGCCGGGGAGCTGGGCGGGCAGTTGCTGGGCGGCGGCAACAGCTGCCTGCAGCTGCTCAACCACGGCGTTTCCCTCTGCCTGCACCGGGGCGACGCCCTCTACCGCGCCGATCCCGGCGAGGAGGGGCTGCTGTTCTATCTCAACGGCCGGCGGGTGGTCTTTGCGCGCATGCGCCACGAGGCGGGGGTCTGCACCCTGCAGGGGGAGGCGTCCGGCCTTGGCCTGCGGCTGGAGCTGGCCCTCTCCCCGGAAGACGGCGCCTTAGGACTGCGGGCAGAGGTCCAGGGCCTGGAGGACGGACAGGAGGCCCTGCTCTGCGTGTATTGCGAACCTCTTCTGGCAAGGCCCGAGGAGGCGGCGGCCCATCCCGCCTTTCTCTCCCTCTTTTTGCAGGCTGAGGCTCTGGAGGGGGAAGGCCTGTGCCTGCGCCGCCGTTCCCGGGACGGCTCGACGCCCAAGGAACTGCGCTTCCTGCTCTTTGGGGACGGCGCCTTTGCCGGCGCGCAGAGCTCGCGCCTGCGCTTCCTCGGCCGTGGTCGGGATCTGTGGCATCCCCAGTTGCAACTCGACGAGCCAGAAGCCCTGCAGCGCACCCCTTTATATCCCTGCGCGGCGCTCGCCCGCCGCTTCCGGGGCAAGGACGGCCGCGTGCAAGGTTGCTGCGGGCTGCTGAGCCCGGCGCCGCTGTCCCCCTCCCCGGCGCTACAGCTGGAGCGCCTCTTTGGCTATGCAAAGATCCGTGCCCAGGCGGAGGCCCACGCCTATGGGCTTGGGCCGCGCTTCCTGCGCGCCGCCAACCGCGCCCTGGGCTGCCTGTTGCGGCCGGATCGCGTGGGCGGGGCCCGGGCGCAGGCCGCATGGGACAGCACGCTCCCCCTCTGTGCCCTGTGGCGCTTCGGACTGTCCGGCGAAAAGCCCCTCATCAGCGTCTGGGTGCAGGATGCAAGCCAGCTGCCGTTGGCCAGGCAGGCCGTAAAGCTCCATGCCTATCTGTACGACATGGGCCTACCCGTGGAGCTCTGCCTGGTGGACATGGGGCCTGCGGACTACCACCAGTCCCTGTTGCGGCAGCTGCAAACCCTGGCCCATCGGGGCGTGGCCCTGCAACAAAGCGCCCTGCGCCCGGAGGAGCGCCTGCTGCTCCGCAGCCGCTCCGCCCTGCTTCTGGAAGGCGAGGCGGATCTGGAAGCCCAGCTTCCCCGCCTACGCCACGCACCGCCGGCCGCCCCGCCGCCCCGACACGCCGCGCCCGCGGCCCTGGCCCTGGCCGACGAGTCCCTGCACGACGCCTGTCCCTATGGCGGCTTTTCCCAGGATGGCCGGCGCTATCTCATCCTCAAGACGCCGCCCCTGCCCTGGAGCCATGTGCTGGCCAACCCTCGCTTCGGCTCCCTGGTCACCGAGCGCTTCGGCGGCTACAGCTTCTATCAAAACGCCCGTCTCTTTCGCCTAACCCCCTTTTCCAACGATCCCGTGGAGGACCCGCGGGGCGAGGGCGTGTTTCTTCTGGACGAATACGGCGGCGAGCCGGACTTTCTCTGCGACCGCGTCCAATACGGGCAGGGATTTGCGGTGGGCGAGAGCGGCGCGCTGGGGCTTTACGCCAGGCAGACCCAGGCGGTGGATCCCAAGCTGCCCGTCAAGCTGCTGCATTTGCGGCTGCACAACCCCAGCGCCGCGGTGAGAAGCCTGCATGTCTATGCCTTTGCCCGTTGGGTGCTCGGCGAGGACGTCCGCCTCAACGCCATGGGGATCTTGACCTGGCGAAAGGGCCGCGCGCTGCTGGCCCGCAACGCCCTGGGCGGCGCGCTGGGCTTCCTAGCCCTGTTGGACGAGCTCCCCTTTTCCTACAGCTGCGACGGCGAGGAGCTGGCCCAGGCCCTGGCGGGCCGTCCAAGGCTCAGCTGCCGCCAGGGCTGCGGCATGGAACCCTGTGCGCTGCTGGAGGTGCCCCTGCGGCTGGAACCCGGCCAAACGCGCACCCTCTGCTTTGCCCTGGGCGCCGCCGGCGACGAGGCCGAGGCCCTGGCGCTGCTGGAAGGGCTGGACCCGCAGGCCCTGTTTCGGCGCACGGAGGCGTATTGGGACGACCTGCTCTCCAGGATCCGCCTGGATACCCCCAACGAGCGCCTGAACCGGCTGTGCAACTTCTGGCTGCCCTACCAGGTGCTCAGCGCCCGCCTCTATGGCCGCACGGGCTTTTACCAGTCTGGCGGCGCCTACGGCTTCCGCGACCAGCTACAGGACGCGGCCATGCTGGCCTTTTATGACCCCGCCTTTTTGCGCGAACAGCTGCTGCTCTGCGCCGCCCACCAGTTCGAGGAGGGCGATGTGCAGCACTGGTGGCACCCCGAGCGCAGGGGCGTGCGCACGCGCATCAGCGACGACCTTCTGTTCCTGCCCTGGGCCGCCGCCCAATACCTGCGCCGCACGGGCGATACGGGCCTATTGGCGGTGGAGGTGCCCTTTTTGCGGGGGCCGGAGCTGGAGCCGGGCCAGGAAGATCGCTACTTTGAGCCGGAAACGGGCGAAAGCGCCAGCCTGCTGGAGCATTGCCTGCGCGCCCTTCGCCGCTCGTCCCGTCTGGGGCCCCACGGCCTGCCGCTGATGGGCGGCGGGGACTGGAACGACGCCATGAACCGCGTGGGCCTGGATGGGCCCGGCGAGAGCGTGCTCACGGCCTGGTTTCTTTGCCTGTGCCTGCGCGACTTCCTTCCCTACGTTCCCGCCGCGCAGCGGCCGGCCTTGGAGCGGCTTGGTGCGGAGGTGGCGGCCGCCCTGGAGGCCAACGCCTACGACGGAAACTGGTACCTGCGTGCCTTTTTCGGGGACGGCGTTCCCCTGGGCGGCGAGGCGGCGGAGGAGTGCCGCATCGATTTGACCGCCCAGGTCCTTGCCGTGCTTTCCGGCGCGGCAAGGCCGGATCGGGCCCGCCGGGCCCTGGACGCGGCCCTGGAACGGCTCTATCTGCCGGGGCTTCGCATGCTCAAGCTGCTGGATCCGCCCTTTGACGGCCACGGTCCTAACCCGGGCTATATCGCCGGTTACGTCCCCGGTGTGCGGGAAAACGGCGGTCAATACACCCACGCGGCCGCCTGGGCCGCCCTGGCCCTGTGCCGCCTGGACGATCCTCGCGGCGCCCAGCTGCTCCTGCAGCTGCTGCCCACCGGCCGGGACCCGGAACGCTACATGGTGGAGCCCTACGTGGCCGCCGCGGACATCTACGCGGGCGAACACCCCGGCCGCGGGGGCTGGACCTGGTACACGGGCTCGGCGGGCTGGCTGTGGCGCGCGGCCGTGGAGGGGGTGTTGGGCCTTCGAGCAGAGGACGGCCGGCTCTGCCTGCGGCCCTGCCCGCCCGAGGACTGGGAGGGCTTCTCCCTGCGCTACCATGGCCGGGAGCTGCGCTGGTCCGCCGCAGGCCGCCAGGAGGATCCCGCCGGCCAACAGCCCTAGGCAAACGCAAAAGGGAGCGGCCCTTCTTGGGTCGCTCCCTCGTTTTTTGTTCGTCCCTTTGCGGCGCTTTCCAGGCCCCGCAGCCCTATGCGCTGCCAACCTGCAGGGCCTGGAGCACGGCGGTGTAGAGCTGGGCCGTGTTCTTCTCCCAGTCCTCGCACAGCTTTCGGGCCGACTCCACGTCCGGCAGGTCCAGGGAAATATCCAGCAGGCGCATGCTCTCTTCCAACAGGAACAACCGCACCGTGCAGCCGCCCGGATGGGGCCGGTACTGGGCCAGGACCTGCTTTTCCCTGCGCAGCTTGGCGCGCCAGGCCGCGCACAGCTCCTCCACCTTGTTGCGCCTGGAATAGGGCAGCTTGGTCAGGAACAGCTCCAGCGTCTTGGTGCCGTCGCCCGTGATCAGATAGACCCGGGGGGGTTGATCGTCCAGGGCTTGCAAAAGCCCGGCCTCCAGCAGTTCCGCCAGGGCGAGCCTGGCCTCCATGTAGCCCATGAGCCCGTTTTCCAGCACAAAGCGCTCCAGGCTCTGGTCGTCCATGGCACCCATGCGGCTGATGATGTACAGCAACAACAGCTTGTTTTCCGCCGGCGGTATGCTCTGCCTCTCCATGGGCCCGTTTCCTCCTCTCCTCGCCCGATCCGGCTTTAGTATAACATAAAAGGACGCCCAACTCTATGGGCGTCCTTTGTCTCTTGCGAAAAATGTTTGGCGCCAGTTTGACCGGCGCGGCCTCTCCGCTTACGCCTTGAAGGCCTCGATCTCCTTGAGCAGATCGTCACAGTTGTCCTCGTAGATCTCCATGGTGATGGGCTTGCTCAGGTCCAGGGAGAAAATACCCAGCAGGGACTTGGCATCCACCACATAGCGGCCGGAACGAAGGTCAACATCAAAGGGGTAACGACTGACAATGTCAACAAACGCCTTTACATTCTCGGTCAGAGACAGCTTAACCGTAACTGTTTTCATACGATCGCCTCCTTTCAATTGACATGATCAGTATACCATGAAAATTCCCAGAATCAAGGCTTTTTTCTCAATCTTCCCATACATCTCCAAACCATTACATTTGTAAATCCATATTTTCCTTGCATTTTCTTATGATCTTATGTATAATAACAAGGCGGCTTGGGGTTATAGCTCAGCTGGTTAGAGTGTCACGTTGACATCGTGAAGGTCGATGGTTCGAGTCCATTTAACCCCACCAGTTTTCAAGCGATCACCTGCCCATCCATGTCGGATGGCAGGTGGTTTTTTTATTCCTCAGCGCACAAAAAACTCCCATCCTAAAAAATAGTCTTTATGTATATCCCCTATTTTTTCAAGCTCGGGCCTCGCGCCTCTCGTTGGCTTCCAGGGTCTGCCCTGCCCGCCGTTGCCCGCGCCGCCGGCTTCCCCTCGATGGAAAAACGAAAAAATGCAACGATCTGCTTGTGAAAAAAACCACAAAAACCGCGGCGGCGTTGCCGGCCGTTTTTCCCCCTCCGACGGCCTGCCGGTGTGAAGGCCAAAAACGGCTCTTTCACAAAACCGAAATGAAACAGGCCCTCAAGGGGCCTGTTCTTTTGCGCTTTCCAGGCCGTCGAGCCTGGAGAGCAGCCGGAGCTTCAGGGGGCGCGCGGTCAAAAACTCGGCGTTTTCGTCCATGGTGGACCTCGGGTGTTGGAAAACGTCCTTTCCCGGTTTCACGGGTTCGTCGATGGCGTACAGGTAGCCCGGCTGCGTGCCGTTGTGTTGGATGCCGCCGTCCTCCTCGTAGCTGAGCTGCGTCGGCTTGTGGGCAAAGGCTTCCGCCAGTTGCCTCCACTGGGTGATCGTGCTCCCTTCCCGCAGGGTGTCGAACAGACGGTTGGAGCCGTGGTACCAGGTTCCTTCCGGTCGGATGGCGATCTTCATGCGCCTCCCCCTTTCTTCCAAGGCCGTTTTCCCTATGCGCAAGGATACCACGGATCCGTAGGCCCGCGCAAGCCGGGCCGGAACCTCTTGGGGGGGCAAAGGCGGCCTCTTGGCCGTTCGCGCATCGTCAACCGGTCGCTGGCGCGTCCATCGCCACGGCAAACGCGGCCGGTCAAGCGCCGGCGCCTGCGCTGCTTGGAGCTTTGCATGCAGCCGTCCGCACATACGGCGGCCGGCGAGGCCCCCGCAAGCGCAACGGGAAGCGGAACGTGGAACAAGGCGGACGCTGGCGCCCGTTTTGTGCTATACTGGACAAAAACAAACAGGGAGGGCTGCATATGCCGAGCTTCGATGAAACCAGCCATGCGTTTCTTTCCGCGTGTTTCTACCGCCTGCTCAAGGAGGGCGGCTACCACGACGCCGTGCGCGTTTTCCGCTTTGCCGTTCGGCTTTACGCCCAGGAGCGTGGCCTGCGCATGGCCCAGCGCGCCCTGCGGGACGGCCGTCCCCTGGACTTCGCTTCCTACCTGCACTACTGCGAATGGAGCTATACCCCGCCTATCGCGGCCGCCTACGAGGGCTGTTCCAGCAACTGGGAGGAGGGCGACGACCTCTGCTCCCGGGTGGAAGCCTGTCCCTGGGGCGATTGCTACCTGCGCCTGGGCCTTGCGGACGGCGTGCAGGACTACTGCGCGGACCTGGATACCTCCATTGCCCGCGGCTTCAATCCCGAATTGCGCTACGAGATGCGCCAGCAGGTCCAGGACGGCCGGGCGCTTTGCCTGCACCGGCGCTGCGGGGCGGCGGCGCTGCCCTCCCTGGGGGCGCCGGATCCGGCGGACCAGCTGGACTTTGGCTACCACTGCGCCCACCTCTACCACGCCTTTTGCGGCGTGCTGGCGAGCGTCTATGGCCAGCAGGAAGGCGCTGCGCTTTGCAACAAGGTTCTGGAGCTTTACGCAGAGCGCTATGGCCAGCCTGCGGTGGACACGCTGCTTCGCCTTCAAGATCAGGACTTCAGCTTTCTTCCCCAGATCTGAACCTTCCAGCGGCCTTTGGCGTTGCCGGGGGACGCTATGACCAACCCGCATTGCTTTATCCGCTTTAGCCCAAAAGGGAAGCTGGGTTTTGGCCCAGCTTCTTTTTTCGTCCTCTCCGGGAGAGGGGCGCGCCCGGCGCCGCCGGGGGGACAGCCGCCCCGTAGCAAAGCTGCGTTGCCCTTGGCAGGCAGCGCTGTCCGCGCCTCTTATCACAACGGCCTTTGCGCTTGCCCTCTAGCTCCGCCGTTCAGAAGGTTTGATTTCCGGCGGACCAGACATGTTCGCTCTTCACAGATGCGGCCGTGTTCTGCGCCATGACGCCCACCAAGGGATGGGGCGCGTAGAGCTCTTCCAAATAGCTGCATTCTTCCGCCGTCAACTCCAAATCCACCGCTTTGGCGGCGTCTGCAATGTGGTAGGGTTTGGTTGCCCCTACCACCGGCGCGGTCGCCTTGGTCAACAACCACGCCAGGGCGATCTGCGTCATGGATACCTCTCTTCGGTCGGCCAGCTCCGCCACCCGGGCCAGGATGGGGGCGTCCAGGTCCCGCGCGGCGCCATACTTCAGCATGGCATAGCGATCCTCTTCCAGACGTTTGGAGCTTTCTCCGGGTCGTTTTGACAGCCTGCCTCCCGCCAGGGCGCTGTAGGGCGTCATGGCGATGTTCTCTTCCCGGCAATATGGGGCCATCTCCCGCTCCTCCTCCCGGAAGATCAGGTTGTAATGCCCCTGGACGGAGACAAATTTGGCGAAGCCCTCTCGCTCCGCTAGGGCGTTGGCCTTGGCAAGCTGCCACGCAAAGCAATTGGAAATGCCGATGTACCTCGCTTTGCCTGCCTTTACTGCGTTGTTCAGGCCCTCCATGATATCATATATGGGCGTCTGGTGGTCCCACATGTGGTAGATGTATAGGTCCACATACTCCATTCCGAGGTTTTTCAGGCTCTTGTCCAACATGCGCCGGATATGCTCCTGGCCGCTGATCCCGCCGTCGATCTCCGCGTTGGTACGGGGGAGGAACTTCGTGGCCACCACCACCTGGTCTCGTTTGACGAATTGCCGTAGCGCCCGGCCCACATACTGTTCGCTGGTGCCGCTCTGGTAACCGATCGCGGTATCGAAAAAATTCACGCCCAGTTCCAGTCCTTGTCGAAGAATCTCCCGAGAGCGTGCTTCGTCCACGGTCCAGGAATGCTGGCCATTGCGGGCATCCCCAAAGCCCATGCACCCCATGCAGATGCGGGAAACACACAAATCGGAATTGCCCAGTTTTGTATACTTCATATGGTCTCCTTTACAGCTGCAGCCCGGACACCCAGTTCTTGAGTTCTTCCTCGCTCAAGCGGCCGTTGAGCAGCCGTCCGTCCAAAATTCTGGCGCCGGGGGCGCTGCAACGGAGCCCAGCGGCCGACTCTCCCAAACCGCTGCCGCCGGAGGTGGCGAAGAGCACGATGGTTTTGCCGGAAAAATCGTATGCTTCCAGAAACGTGTTGAGGATCGTTGGGGCCACATACCACCACACCGGAAAGCCCAGAAAGATCACATCGTAATCGGCCACCGGAGCCTGCGTGTCGGCCAAGGCCGGCCTGGAATGCTGATCCTTCATCTCCACGCTGCTACGGGACCTCTTGTCCATCCAGTTAAGGTCTGCGCTGGTGTAAGGAACGGCGGGCTTAATCTCATATAGCGCTGCTCCCAAGGCCTTTGCCAGTGTTCTTGCCGCTTTGGCGGTGGTCCCGGTGGCGGAAAAGTAAGCAACCAATGCGTTCATGTGCATTTCCTCCTTAAATTCAGACATCCTCCTGCGCGTCCTTCCGCTGGGGCGCTGCGCGCAGGAGGGCTTGGCTTTTCTCCGAAAAGGCCTGTTGGGCCTTTTCCCATCTCCAATTGTAAATCCATGGTTCAAAAATGTACAATGCTCATTTTCTATCCTAAAATATTCATATTGGGCATTTTTATCTTGTTATCCAACAGCGGCTATGCTAGGATGGCAAAAAGGAGGTGCGCGGATGGAGCTTCGCGTTTTGCGCTATTTTCTGGCGGTGGCCCGAGAGGAAAACATCACCAAAGCCGCTGCCCTGCTCCACATGACCCAGCCCACCCTGTCGCGGCAGTTGATGCAGCTGGAGGAAGAGTTGGGGGTGCAGCTCTTTCGCCGCAGCCGTTACCGGATTCTTCTCACCGACGAGGGCATGCTGCTGCGCCGCCGTGCCCAAGAACTGGTGGAATTGGCGGACAAGACGGTCCAGGAGTTTCGGACAGATCCGGAGCTGCGCGGAGAAATCTCCATTGGCAGCGGCGATCTAGACGCGATGACCACCCTGGCCCAACTGCTTGCCAGCTTTCAGAAAGAGAACCCACAGATGACGTATCAGATCTACAGCGGCAATGCAGACCATATTAAGGAACGCCTGGAGGGCGGCGCTTTGGATCTGGGGTTATTGCTGGAGCCGGTGGACATCAGCCGATATGATTTTCTTCGCCTTCCGACAAAGGAATGCTGGGGCGTCCATGTCAGGGAGGATTCTCCTCTGGCATCCAAGGAAATGGTAACGGCAGAAGACCTGGTTGGAATCCCGCTGATCGCCACAAGAAGGGGCCTTGTCCAACGGGAACTGCAGCGGTGGTTTGGGCCCCACGCGGACCGCATACAAATCTGCGCCAGCGGGAACCTGCCCTACAACATGGCACAGCTCGCCCGGGCGGGCATGGGGGCGTTTCTCACGGTCAAGCTGCGCTGCAGCTATGAGGGGCTGCGATTTATTCCCCTATCGCCGGCTTTGGAAGCGGGCACGGTCTTGGCTTGGAAAAAGACGCAAGCCTTCCCTCCCGCCCTGTCCGCCTTTTTGGAATACCTCAAAGAATGCCTATCTTCTATTTCTGATGATCCAAAATAAGCATTAGACATATTTCCCCGACGGTCTTACAATGCAGGCGTGCGAAAAGCGGCGCCTGCGTTTTTTATGAAGGAGGTTTGCTATGACCAAACAAGAAGCTAGCGAACGTTACCAAATTCCCTTGCACATTCTGAACGAATACGAACGCTGGGGCTTGTGCGGGGTGGTGAAGGAGGTCATGGGAGCCTGGCAGTACGATGACGCCGATCTGGACCGGTTGAGCACCATTATGACGCTCCACGACCTGGGTTTTACCGTCCGTGAGGTAGAAACCTACATGCGGCTGCTGCTGGAGCAGCCCCACTCGGAACGCCAGCGGCTCCGGATGCTGGAGGAAAAGCGGAACGCTGCTCTGGACGAGATACATTTTAAGGAGCGCCAGCTTCAACGCCTGGACTTTCTGCGCCGCGAGCTTCAAAAGGCACAAAGCAGGACGGGAGGAATCGAAAATTGAGGCGTATGCTTGTTGGGTTGACCGCATTTTTTCTGCTATGCGCGCTTATCGGCTGCGCAACCCCGGGTTCGCCGAGCGTCTCCAGCCTGACACAGGCGACGCCGGCAGGCGCATCCCCCGCTGAAGAAGCTTCCACGCCCTCCTCCCCCTCCACGCCGGAGACGGGCGGAGGTAAGGCCGATCCTACGCAATCCAACGTGTTGGTAGCGTATTTCTCCGCCACCGGCAACACCCGAGCCATTGCCGAGCACCTGCAAAGCATTTTGAACGCCGACCTGCATGCCATTGTCCCGGAAACGCCCTACACCGCTGAGGATCTCGAGTATGGCAATGGCCATTGCAGGGCCAACCTGGAGCAAAACGACCCCGCCTCCCGTCCCGCCATTGCCAACGAACTAGAAAACCCCGGCCTCTACGATGTGGTGTTCTTGGGCTATCCCATTTGGTGGGGACAGGCGCCCAAAATCCTCTACACTTTTCTGGAACGCTATGACTTTGGCGGCGCAACCATCGTGCCCTTTTGCACTTCCGGGTCCAGCGGCATGGGTTCAAGCGCCGACGGTCTGCAAGCTTTGGCGGAAAACGCCCGATGGCTGCCTGGGCAAAGGTTCAGCGCCAGCGCCTCCGTTTCCGATGTGGCCTCCTGGGTAGAGAGCTTGGATCTGCCTTTGTCCTCCGGCGAAGAAGAGCGGGCGGGAACGCAGCTTTTGCTCACCTTTGAAGGCGGAGAAGCCCATATCGTGTTGGAGAACAACGCCACCACCAGGGACTTTCTCTCCATACTGCCGGCCTCCTTGCTCTTCCAAGAGTATGCGGGCTGCGAAAAGATCAGCTACCTGGCAGAGGAAGTATCCACAGCAGGCGCACCCGAACGCTATGATCCCCGGGTGGGCGACGTAGCCTTATACGCGCCTTGGGGGAATCTTGCCATCTTTTATGGCGACGCCGACAGCGCCTCCGGCTTGGTGCCCATGGGGCGCGTCACCTCCGGCCTTGAACTTTTATCCAGCATGGAAGGCGAATTTGAGGTGCAAATTTCCATATTTGAGTGAACGGCACAACGCGCATTGCGCAATAGGAGGCAAAAACATGGAATTTCGAAAAAGCGCGGCCGGCTTTTCCCAGCAAGCGTTCGCCGGCCCTTCCTTCGGTCTTGAGTCGAGCGACCCGGACTTTTCCGCTCTGTTTTCCAGCTTCGCATTTGACGAGGTGGTTGGGGAAAGCACGCTGGACGAAAAGACCCGTCTGCTGTCCATTTTATCCGCTCTTTTGGGCTGCCAAGGTCTAGAGGTCTTCCGGGCCATGGTTCCCATGGCCCTACAGAGCGGCGTAACGCCTGTCATGCTCAAGGAAATGGTCTATCAGGGAACGGCCTATCTGGGGCTTGGGCGCATACTGCCCTTTCTGAGGGTCCTCAACGAAGCGTTGACAGACAGCGGTCTTTCCCTGCCGCTGCCCTCTCAACAAACCATTGAGCCGGACGCTCGCATAGAAGCTGGCAACCAAGCCCAGGTGGACATCTTCGGCGAGCAGATGCGAGGGTATCAGAACAGCGGCCCACAGGAAACGCGGCATATCCATCGGTGGCTATCCGGCAACTGCTTCGGGGACTATTATACCCGAAGCGGGCTGAATTACAGGCAGCGGGAACTGATCACCTTCTGCATTCTCGCGGCCCAAGGCGGCTGCGAACCCCAGCTCGTGAGCCATGCCGCAGGGAATTTTCATGTTGGCAACGATCGGTCCTTCCTCATCGATGTGGTTTCCCAATGCCTGCCCTACATCGGCTATCCCAGGAGTCTCAACGCCCTGCGTTGTGTGAACGAGGCTTCAAAATAAGCAATAAGGAGCTGCTTTTATGAACTACAAAAGCTTTCAAGGCCTGCAACTTTCCAACCTGGGCATGGGCTGCATGCGCCTGCCCGTGATAAATGAAGACGACGGAGCTGTGGATCAGCCCGCCGTAGAGGAGATGGTGGCCTGCGCCATAAAGCATGGCGTTAACTATTTCGACACCGCTTGGGGGTATCATGCCGGACAGTCGGAGTTGGCCATAGGTAAGGCCCTGTCCGCTTATCCCCGCGAAAAGTTCTATCTGGCCGACAAATTCCCCGGATACGACCTTCGCAACATGGGCAAGGTGGAAGAAATTTTCGAGGAACAGCTGAAGAAGTGCCGGGTGGATTATTTTGACTTTTATCTGTTCCACAACGTGTGCGAGCTGAACATCGACGCCTATTTGGATCCCCAATATGGTATTTTGGATTATTTGTTGGAGCAAAAGAGAAACGGCCGCATTCGCCACCTCGGTTTTTCCTGCCATGGCTCCATGCCGGTGCTGAAGCGTTTTTTGGAGGCATACGCAGAGCACATGGAGTTTTGCCAGCTCCAGCTAAACTACATCGATTGGACGTTTCAGGGCGGAAAGGAGAAGGCCGGGCTCTTGGCCCAATACAACATCCCCGTCTGGGTGATGGAACCTCTTCGCGGCGGACGGCTGGTCCGCCTGCATGAAGAGGAGGCTGCAAGGCTCCACGCCCTGGCTCCACAGCGTTCCCTCCCCGCCTGGGCCTTCCGCTTTCTTCAGCGCATTCCCAATGTGGTGGTTATTCTATCCGGCATGTCCAACCTGGAGCAATTGGAGGACAATCTGGCCACCTTTGCATCAAGCGACTCCCTGACAGAGCAAGAGTGGGACGGCCTTGTGTCGCTGGGCCGAAAGATGACCGACTCCAAGGCGCTCGCTTGCACTGCCTGCCGGTACTGCGCCAGCCACTGTCCCCAGGGGTTGGACATTCCCCATCTGCTCGCCCTTTACAATGAGCATCGTTTCTCCGGCGGCGGCTTTATCGCCCCGATGGCGCTTTCCGCCATTCCTGCGGAAAAGCGACCCAGCGCGTGCCTCGGCTGCCGCAGCTGCGAGGCGGTTTGTCCCCAGCAGCTGAGGATTTCGGAAGCCATGGCTGATTTTAGCGCCCTGCTTTGAGTCGATTTTCCCATGCCTTCTACAGATCTGGCGCAGATATGAAGGGAAGCATCTTTGCCCTGGGTGCGCTTGGGTTTCCCAAGGCACGGGTTTGCGCTCTAGCCAGCCTCGCGCCCAGCCGGTTAGGTACATGCCGTCCCTCTTCGCCAAGAAGCGGCGGCTTTTGCCCGGGTCCCCTCCCTGCGGGCTCATGGGGATCCGATGGAGGCGCGATACCGGGAGCACCCACGGCGACGAGGCCGGCTTTTGCCTGCACAACCGCCGGAAACGGTCCCCTGCCACCCCCTGCTTCACGTCCGCCTTTCCCGTGCAATTCCCCACGATTTCCTACAAGCGGTCAGCCTAAGGCTTTTTTGATGGAATTTGGCTTTAGGGGCGCAAGCCCCTCGTGATTCACCATTGCGCCGTGCGGGGATCGCCTGGTTCGGCTTGGGCGAGTCCATCTCCGCTTCCCCTCCAGCCATGCGATGGGATCCGCCCGGAGGCTGCACGGCAAAGCCCCCGCGCCATAGGCGCGGGGGCTTGTTTGCCTTGTTTTCTTCCCCTGTCGTTACACCTTGCGGGTGTAGTCGGGCAGCAGCTTGGGCGAAAGGGTCTGGGTGTGGATGCCCTTCTCCTCGCGCTCCTTGGCGAAGCGCTGCACATGGTCCAGCGTGGCCTTGCCCAGGGTAACCTCCTTGGCCTTGGCGGAGGCGTGCTGGCCGGCGTTGCGGCCGAACACGATCACATCCAGCAGGGAGTTGCCCATGAGGCGGTTGCGGCCATGGATGCCGCCGACGGCCTCGCCGGCCACAAAGAGGTTCTCCACGCAGGTCTGTCCGTCCGGGGTGATCTGCAGGCCGCCGTTCTGGTAGTGCAGGGTGGGATAGACCAGGATGGGGGTCTTGCGGATGTCGATGCCGTACTTGGAGTACATGCGCAGCATGCCGGGCAGGCGCTTTTCCAGCGTGCCCTCGCCATGGATCTGGTCGATCATGGGGGTATCCAGCCAAACGGCCTTGCCGGCGCCGGTGTCCACGCCGTTGCCCCGGTCGGAGCACTCGCGGATGATGGAGGCGGCGGACACGTCCCTGGTCTCCAGGGGATGCATGAAGGCCTCGCCGTTGGCGTTGATGAGCTTAGCGCCCATGGAGCGCACCTTTTCGGTCACCAGCGCGCCGAAGATCTGCTGGGGATAGGCCACGCCGGTGGGGTGGTATTGCAGGGTATCGGCGTAGAGCAGCTTCGCGCCCGCGCGGTAGCCCAGCACCAGGCCGTCGGCGGTGGCGCCATAATGGTTGGAGGTGGGGAAGCCCTGGTAATGGAGCCTGCCCGCGCCGCCGGTGGCGATGATGACGGTCTTGGCCCTGGCGATGAGGATCTCGCCGGTCTCCATGTTTTGCAGCACGGCGCCGGTGGCCCTGCCCTGCTCGTCCAGCAGCAGCTCGATGGCGGAGGTGAAGTCCCCCCCGCCGATGCGGCGGTTGAGCACCTCGTCGCGCAGGGTGCGCATGATCTCGGCGCCGGAGTAGTCCGCGGCGGCATGCATGCGCTTGCGGGAGGTTCCGCCGCCATGGGTGGTGATCATGGTGCCGTCCTCGGCCTTATCGAACTCCACGCCCAGGCGGTTGAGCCATTGCACGGCGCCGGGGCCCTCGGTGACCAGCTTCTTGAGCAGCTCGGGCACGTTGGCATAGTGGCCGCCGCCCATGGCGTCCAGGTAATGCTGGGCCGGGGAGTCGTTCTCCTTGTCGGCGGCCTGGATGCCGCCCTCGGCCATCATGGTGTTGGCGTCGCCGATGCGCAGCTTGGTGACGATCATGGCCTTGCAGCCGGCCTCGTCCGCCTCGATGGCCGCGGAAGAACCGGCTCCGCCGCCGCCGATGATCAGCACGTCGGCCTCATAGTCGGCCTTGGTCAGATCCAGTTCCAGGTCCTCCACGCGGCTCTTGCCCTGCAACAGCTCGCAGAGCTCCTCGGGCACCTTGTCGCCGGCGTTGGGGCCCATGCTCAGGTGGGTAAAGCCTTCTTCCTTATAGTCGGGGTGGTAGTGCTTGAGCAGTTCTTCCTTTTCCTCGGCGGTCATGCGCCTGGGTTCGGTGGCAATGTTATGCGCGCGAGCCGCCTCCACCTTTTTCATGGAATCGAGCATTTCCTGTGTGAACATTTCAACGGCTCCCCCCTTATTCTTCGATTTCGCGGTGGTTATAGAGCTCCTTGAGCTCCTCCACGGGCTTGTTCATGATGGCCTCCAGGGCCTTGGCGCACTCGCCGTCCTCGATTTCCTTCACGCGCTTGGTCAGGTGCTGGGCCTCGGGCGCGATGTACTTGCCGTTCAGGCGCCTGGCCAGCATGGCTACCTGGGGATGGGAGATACCCGCCGGGCAGCGGGAAGAGCAGATGCCGCACATCACGCAATCGAAGGACAGCTCGGCGCACTTCTTGAAGTCGCCGCGCTGGGCATAGGCGATGTACTGCATCACGTTCAGCTCCTGGGGGCAGGCCTTGGTGCAGGCGTTGCAGCCGATGCAGGCGTAGATCTCCGGATAGAGCTGCATCATCACCTGCTCGTCCGGGCGGAGCTTGCCGATGTCGTACAGCTCCTTGTTCAGGGGGAAGAAGGGGAGCGTGGCCACATACATGTTGTCCTGCACGGTGGTTTGGCAGGCCAGGGCGGTTTTCAGCTCCCGGTCGCCCTTGATGCGGTACACCGTGGCGCAGGCCCCGCAAAAGCCGTTGCGGCAGCCGCAGCCGCGCACCAGCTTATAGCCCGCGTATTCCATCGCGCCCATGATGGTAAGACCAGAGGGAACCTCGTAACGCTTGCCCATCAAAAACACGTTTACCATTTCTGCCATAGTCTCTATCCTCCGATCAATACTCGTCCGGCAGCTCGCTCAGCTCGTCAAAGCGGAACACGGGGCCGTCCTTGCAAACGTATTTGTCGCCGATGTTGCACCTGCCGCACTTGCCCACGCCGCACTTCATCCTAAGCTCCATGGTGGTGAAGACCTGCTGCTTGGTGAAGCCCAGCTTCTCCAGCGACTGGAGCGTGAACTTGATCATGATGGGCGGGCCGCAGACCAGCACCTTGCCCTGGGGATCGAAGCCCAGCTCCTCCACATAGGAGGGCACGAAGCCCACGTGGCCGTCCCAGCCCTCCTGGGCGCGGTCTATGGTCAGATACACCTTGATGCCCTCGTCCTGCATCCACTCGTCCAGGATCTCCTGGTAATCCACCAGGTCGTCCTTGGATCTGGAGCCGTAGAGGATCTGGATGTTGCCATAGTTCTGGCGGTAATGCCTGCAATAGTTGATCACCGAGCGCAGGGGCGCCAGGCCGATGCCGCCGGCGATGAAGAGCAGGTTCTGGCCCTTGAGCTCTCCCTCCACGGGGAAGCCGTTGCCGTAGGGGCCGCGGATGAGGATCTGCTGGCCCACGTCCATGCGGTGCAGCCAGTCGGTCAGGCAGCCGCACTTCTTGATGGAAAACTCCATATATTCCTTCACGGTGGGCGAGGAGGTGATGGAGAACATGGCCTCGCCCACGCCGGGGATGGACAGCATGGCGCACTGGCCGGGCATGTGCTCGAAGCACTTGCCGCCGCCCAAGGCCTCCACGCGGAAGGTTTTCACATCCGGCGTATCCTGGCGGATGGCCGTGACGACGCCGAGCATCGGGATTAGGGCCTCACTCATCTTTCTTCCCTCCTAGCGCCTTGATGACCTTGACGATGTGCATATGGATGGGGCATTTGCGCACGCAGCGGCCGCAGCCCACGCAGGAATACATGCCCTCGTTGTTGGAGGGGAAGTAGACCAGCTTGTGCATGAACCTCTGGCGGAACTTTTCCAGCTGCGTGGGGCGGGGGGTTCCGTGGGCCATCATGGTAAAGTCGGAATACATGCAGGAGTCCCAGCAGCGATAGCGCTGGATGCCGTGGCCGGTGTCGAAGTCGCGCACGTCGTAGCACTGGCAGGTGGGGCAAACGAAGGTGCAGCTTCCGCAGCCCAAGCAGGCCTGGGACAGCTTTTTCCACTTGGGATCGTGGAACAGCTCGCCCAGCCGGTCGGGGGTAAAGGCGGACAGGTCCAGCCCATGGTAGGGCAGGGCTTGCAGTTTTTCCTTGGTTTCCGCCGTGAAGGCTTCCTGCTGCTCCTGGCCCGCAGGGCCGGCCTCCTCCAGCAGGCCGAACAGGGAGTCGGTCAGCGCCTGGCCCTTATCGGTCAGGGCTTGCCAATACAGCACGCCCTCCCGAATAAAACAGCGCACGTCGCCCGCAGGCGCGGCGGCGTCGATGCCGAAGGCCTCGCAGAAGCAGCTGTTTTGCGGCTGGTCGCAGGCCAGGGAAACGATGGTGCCATGCTCGCGCCGGGCGGCGTAGTAGCCGTCCACCGGGTCGGAGAGGAAGACGCGGTCCAGCACGTCAAAGCTGCGCACGTCGCAGGCGCGCACGCCCATGACCACGAAGTCCTCCTTGGGCATTTCGATGGGCAGGATGTCGATGTTCTTGCCCTGCATCTGGAAGTTGACCACGCCCTCCACCTGGGGAAAGAACAGCTCCTTGGGGCTCTTGACGGTGGAGGGGGCGGTGAGGGCCGTCTTCTTTTCCGGCGAATACAGCCCATAGCCCACCACGCCGCCTTCCTCCAGGGGCAGGTAGAGCTTGCGCTCCGCGCTCAGGGCCTGGTACAGCTCCGGCAGCCTGTTTTCAGCGATCTTTTTCAAGCCTATCCCCTCCCCTTCAGCGCGTCGCTGGGCTCTTTGTCCGTGGTTTGGTAGTTGACCAACGGGGAGCGCTGTTCGGCCTCCTCGCCGGCCTGGTACTCGCCGTACAGCTCGTCGATGTCGGCGATGAACTTGCGGTTGAGCAGGTGCAGGGGAATCCTCTGGGGGCAGACGCGGCTGCACTCGCCGCAATCGGTGCAGCGGCCGGCCACGTGGAAGGCGCGGATGATGTGGAACATGTTTTCCTCAAAGTCGTCCGCGCTGGCCTTGGAGGAGACGCCCGAGTTGGGGTTATCGAACACGCACTTGACGCAGGAGCAGGCCGGGCAAACGTTGCGGCAGGCGTTGCAGCGGATGCAGCGGGACAGCTCGCCGCGCCAGAAGTCGAAGCGCTCCTGGGGGCTGAGGGCCTCCAGCTCGCGCACCTGGGCGAAGCGGTCCTCCGGCGCCAGGTCCAGGCTGGGCCCCTCAATGGTCTCGTCGGCGATCTTATGCTCCGCTCCCTTGCAGCAAAGGCACTTATCCAGCAGGTAGTCCTTGCGCTCCCCCTGGCTTAGGTCCTTTCCCTCGGTCTTGACCGGGTCCAGCATGCCGGGACAGGGCACGGCCAGCACGAAGACCTTTTCGCGGTTGACGCGGTGCTCGGTGATCAGCTGGTTGAGGCTGTAGCTGTCGCAGGGCTTGATGCAGACCAGCGTCTTGCCCTCCAGCTTGGAGGCGGCGATCAGGTACTTGCTCAGGTTTGCGCCGCAATAGTCGTTGTAGCAGAAGTTTTGAAGCTCCTCCTCGCTTTCGAAGAAAGCGGGGGTGGGGTCGTGCTCGAACTCGCCCTTTTCCCAGCCGAGCACGCGCTGGATTTGACCGCTTTGCATCAGCTCGCGGGCGCGTTCCAGGATCAGTTGAGCGGTTCCTTGCATCTTAAATCCTCCAGCTTCACATTCTCGCCCAAGGCGGTGACGGTTTGCACAAAGTCGTTCATCACGCTGGAAAACTTTGCGCCTTCGGCGGCGGACACCCACTCCACGCGGGTGCGGCCCTTTTCGATGCCCAGGTATTCGAGCATCTTAAACAGCAGCGTCATGCGCCGCCTGGCGTAATAGTTGCCCGAGGTGTAGTGGCAATCGCCCGGATGGCAGCCGCAGATGATGACGCCGTCGGCGCCCCTTTGGAAGGCGCGCAGGATGAACAGGGGGTTGACCCTGCAGGAGCAGGGCACGCGGATGATCTTCACATCCGCCGGATAGGACCGGCGGCTGCTGCCCGCCAGATCCGCGCCCGCGTAGCTGCACCAGTTGCAGCAAAAGGCCACGATCTTGGGCTTCCAATCCTGCCTTACTTGCATATCGCATCCACCTCCGCCATGATCTGCAGGTTGCTAAAGCCTTGAAGGTCCATCGCGCCGGAGGGGCAGGTCACCGTGCAGGCGCCGCAGCCCTGGCAGACGGCCGGATTGACCTGGGCCACGCGGCGCACCTCGCGCACGCCGGGACCGCGGATCTCCTTCTCCACATAGCTGATGGCGCCGTAGGGGCAAACCCGCTCGCACTGGGAGCAGCCGTTGCACAGCAGCTCGTTGCTCTGGGCCACGCAGGGGTTGGTGACCAGGTGGTCCTTGGCCAGCAGGCCGATGACCTTGGACGCCGCGGCGCCGGCCTGGGCCACGGTCTCGGGAATGTCCTTGGGGCCCTGGCAAACGCCGGAGAGGAACACGCCGGCCGTGGGGCTTTCCACGGGGCGCAGCTTGGGATGGGCCTCGGTGAAGAAGTCGTTGGTATCCATGGAAGCGGTGAGCATGGTGGCCAGCTTGCGGGCGCTGGGATCCGGCTCGATGGCGGCGGCCAGCACCACCATGTCCGCCTGAAGGGCCAGCTGCTTGCCGTTGATCAGGTCGCTGCCCTGCACGATCAGCTTGTCCCCTTCGGGGAAGACCTTGCCGACCATGCCCTTGATGTAATCCACGCCGTACTGCTCCACGGCCCGGCGGTAGAACTCGTCGAAGTTCTTGCCGGGGGTGCGCACGTCGATGTAGAACACGTGCACGTTCACGTCCGGATACTTGTCGCGCACCAGCATGGCGTGCTTGGCCGTGTACATGCAGCAGATCTTGGAGCAATAGGGCTTGCCGCAGCCGGAGGTATCGCGGGAACCCACGCACTGGATGAAGACGATCTCGTGGGGATGCTTGCCGTCGGAGGGCCGCACCAGCTGGCCGCCGGTGGGGCCGGCCGCGTTCATGATGCGCTCAAACTCCAGGCTGGTGACCACGTCCTTGCTCTGGGAGTAGCCGTATTCGTCGAAGGCGTCCAGATCGATGGGCTTAAAGCCGGTGGCCGCCACGATGGCGCCGTACTGGCGCTCGAACACCTCGTCCTCCTGCTTGTAGTTGATGGCCCCGGCGGAGCAGACGCGCTCGCACAGGCCGCACTTGCCGGTCTTGAGCTTGAGGCACTGCTCGGGGTCGATCACGGCCACGTTGGGGATGGCCTGGGCGAAGGGGATGTAGATGGCGGTGCGGTTGTTCAGGCCCATGTTGAACTCGTTCTTGCCCTTCTTGGAGGGGCATTTTTCCATGCAGGCGCCGCAGCCCGTGCACTTGAGCTCATCGACAAAGCGGGCCTTCTTGCGGATGGTAACGGTGAAGTTGCCCACGAAGCCGGAGACCTTTTCCACCTGGGCGTAGCTGATGATGTCGATCTTCTCGTTCTGGGCCGCGTCCACCATCTTGGGGGTGAGGATACAGGCCGAGCAGTCCAGGGTGGGGAAGGTCTTGTCCAGCTGTGCCATGCGGCCGCCGATGGTGGGGGACTTTTCCACGATGTCCACCTCGTAGCCGGCGTCGGCGATGTCCAGCGCGGTCTGGATGCCGGCGATGCCGCCGCCGATGACCAAGGCGCGCTTGATCACGGGGCTGGTGCCCGCCTGCAGGGGGGTGTTGAGCATCACCTTGGCCACGGCGGCCTTGGCCAGCACGATGGCCTTCTGGGTGCCCACTTCCTTATCCTTATGGATCCAGGAGCACTGCTCGCGGATGTTGGCGATCTCCACCATGTAGGGATTCAGCCCAGCGCGCTGGGCGGTCTTGCGGAAGGTATTTTCATGCATGCGGGGGGAACAGGAGCATACCACGACGCCCGTGAGCTGATGCTCCTTGATGGCCTCCATGATGCGGCTTTGTCCCACCTCGGAGCACATGTATTGGTAGGTGGTGGAATGGACCACGCCGGGCACGGACTTCATGGCCTCGGCCACCCGTTCCACATCCACCGGGCCCGCGATGTTGCTTCCGCACCAGCAAACAAAGACGCCTATTCTCTGCATACTCTCTTCATCTCCTTATTTGCTGTATTTGCGAAGGGCGGCCACGATGGCCTGCTGGGGCAACTCGGCCTCCAGCTTTGCGGGGATGGCGTCGGGCTTGAGGTGGTTCTGGCCCTGCTTGCGAATCTTGAGCAGGCGAACGGCCTCCACCAGCCTTGCGGGCCTAACGTCCCTGGGGCAGCGCTCGGTGCAGGCATAGCAGGTCAAGCACTTAAAGGAGGCGTCCGAGTCCAGCAAGGCCTGGATGTCGCCGTTGTCCACCATGGCCACGAACTGGTGGGGATGGTACTCCATCTGTTCGTAGGCAGGACAGCTGCCCGAGCACTTGCCGCACTTCATGCATTTGCGTACGTCCACCGCGCTGATGCGCAGGATCGTCTCGCGCAGGTCGCGTTCGTTTTCATGCAGCATGGTTTACGCCTCCTCCTTTACCCCGAGGGCTTCGGCCAGAAGCTCGGTGAAGTAGAGCACGGGCAAGCGTTCCTTCCCGGCGTTTTGGGCCAGGTTGTACAGGCACAGCGGGCAGGCGGTGATGACCGCCTCCGCTCCGGCCAGGCTGGCCGAATGCAGGATCTTGTCCACGTTTTGTCTGGCCTGGCCCTTGTCCTCCAGGGCGATATAGCCGCCGCAGCACTCGTTGCGGTAGGGGTAGAGCACGGGCTCCGCGCCAAGGGCGCGAAGGAAATCCTCCAGGATCTTGGGGTTTTCCGGATCGTCCATGCCCATCTCCTCGGCAGGCCTGAGCAGCATGCAGCCGTAATAGGCGGCGATCTTGCGGCCCTTGAGGGGGTTGACGACGCTCTTTTTCAGCTGCTCGAAGCCAAGCTCGTCGCGCAGCAGCTCCAGGTAATGCAGCACCTGCGTTTCGCCCGCATAGGGAGCGTCGGGCGCGATGTAGTTGTTGACGCGCGTGCGGATGTACTCGTTGTTTTGCATATCCAGGTTGACGCGCTTGATCACGTGGTGGCAGGCGGAGCAGAGGGTCACCAGCTTGCCGCCCTTTTCCTTGGCCTGGGCCAAGGCGCGCACGGCGGAGAGCTTGGTGGCGATTTCGTCCTCGGCTTGGGGATAAACCGCGCCGCAGCATTGCCAATCCTCCAGCTCCTCCAGGTGCAGGCCCAGCTTTTCAGCGGAGCTGCGCGCGTAGCGGTCCAGCTCCTTGGCCTTGGTCTTCAGGGTGCAGCCAGGGTAGTAGCTGTAATTCATCGTTTGTTTCATCTCCCTTGTGCCTTAGGCCATCTCCTCGGGCTTGAACACCTCGTCGAACCTTTCGGCTGTCAGGAAGCCCAGCTCCACGCAGGCCTCCTTGAGCGAGATGTTTTCCTTGTAGGCCTTTTTTGCCGTCTTGGCGGCGTTGTCATAGCCGATATAGGGGTTGAGCGCCGTCACCAGCATGAGGGAATTGTAGAGGTTGTGGCGCATCTTCTCGCGGTTGGCGCGGATGCCGGAGGCGCAGTTCTTATTGAAGGAGCGCAGGGAATCCGACAGCAGGCGCACGGACTGCAGGAAGTTGTAGATCAGCACCGGCATGAACACGTTGAGTTCGAAGTTGCCCTGGGAGGCGGCGAAGCCCACGGCCACGTCGTTGGCGATCACCTGCACGGCCACCATGGTCATGGACTCGCACTGGGTGGGGTTCACCTTGCCGGGCATGATGGAGGAGCCGGGCTCGTTCTCGGGGATGAAGATCTCGCCCAGGCCGTCCCTGGGGCCGCTGGCCAGCCAGCGCACGTCGTTGGCGATCTTCATCAGGTTCGCGGCCAAGGCCTTGAGGGCGCCGTGGGCGAAGACCAGGTCGTCCTTGGAGGTCAGGGCGTGGAACTTGTTTTCCGCGGTCCTAAAGGCCTTGCCGGTGAGCTTGCTCACGTTTTCCGCCACCAGCTCCGCAAAGCCCTTGGGGCAGTTGAGGCCGGTGCCGACGGCCGTGCCGCCCAGGGCCAGCTCATGCAGCCCATCCAGGGAGGCCACGATCTGGGCCCTGGTCTTTTCCAGCATGTTGCGCCAGCCGCTGATCTCCTGGGAGAAGCGGATGGGGGTGGCGTCCTGCAGGTGGGTGCGGCCGGTCTTGACGATGCCCTCGTTCTCCTTCTCCAGGCGCAGGAAGGTTTCCCGTAGCTCGTCGATGGCGGGCAGCAGCCGGTCCTCGATTTGCAGGGTGGCCGCGATGTGCATGGCCGTGGGGAAGGTGTCGTTGGAGCTTTGGGACATGTTCACATGGTCGTTGGGGTGCAGCAGCTTTTCGCCCAGGATTTCGTTGCCGCGGCCGGCAATCACCTCGTTGGCGTTCATGTTGGACTGGGTGCCGCTGCCCGTCTGCCAGACGACCAGGGGAAAGTGGTCGTTCAGCTTGCCCGCGATCACCTCGTCCGCCGCCGCGCAAATGGCCTGACAGCGCCTGTCGTCCATCTTTTCGGGCTTGAGGGTATGGTTGGTGAGGGCGGCCGCCTTTTTCAAGATGCCAAAGGCGTTGATGATCTCCTTGGGCATGGTCTCCACGCCGATTTCAAAGTTCTGATAGCTGCGCTGGGTTTGGGCGCCCCAATATTTGTCGGCGGGCACGCGCATTTCGCCCATGGAATCCCGTTCGATGCGATACTCCATCTGTCTTCCTTCCCTTCCTAGAATGCCTTTCTCGTTCTAGATGTCCAGCTCCGCGATGACCTTCTTCAGGGCGTTGGCGCTGTTGAGCAGCTTGGCCTCCTCCTCGGCGGGGAGATTGGGGGTGGTCTTGCCGGCCACGCCCTTGGGGCGCACCAGGGGGGGGATGATCAGGCACACGTCTTCCATGGCATATTCGGGGTGCATCATGGTGGAGACCGTGGTCACGGCGTCCACGCTGCCAAATAGGCTCTCGCAAATCTCGCAAACGGAGATGGCGATGGCATAATAGGTGGCGCCCTTGCGGGAGATGATCTTGCTGCCGGAGGTGCGCATGTACTTCTCCACCTCGTCGTAATCCAGCTCCATGAAGTTCTGGTTCTTGTAGTGGATCAGCTCCTTATAATCCGACAGGGGGATGGTGGATACCTGGGCCACGGACCAGGGAATGAAGGAGCTGTCGCCGTGCTCGCCCAGCACGTAGGCATGGATGTTCTTCTGGCTGACGTTGAGGTACTCGGCGATGCGGGCGCGCAGCCTGGCGGTGTCCAGCAGGGTGCCGGAGCCCATGATCCTCTCCTCGGGAATGCCGCTGACCTTCTGGAAGACGTAGGTGAGGATGTCCACGGGGTTGCTCACCAACAGGTAGAAGGCGTTGGGAGCGTAGGGAACGATGGAAGGCGCGATGGACTTGATGACGTTGACGTTGGTCTGCGCCAGATCGATGCGGGTCTGGCCGGGCTTGCGCGGCACGCCGGAGGTGATGATGACCACGTCGGAGTCCTTGGCGTCGGCGTAGCTGCCGGCATAGATGGAAACCGGGGTGTCGCAAAGCGGCATGCCCTGGCGGATGTCCATGGCCTCGCCCATGGCCTTCTCCTCGTTGATGTCGATGATGACAACCTCCGTTGCCACGTTCTTGATGGCGAGCAAAAATGCGATGCTGGAGCCCACGTTTCCGGCGCCGATGACGGTAACCTTCTTACCCATGAATCTGCCCCTCCTCTAAAACTCGGATTGTTCTTGGTCCATATCCGGCGTTTCGCCAGTTTTCTCGCTGTTCATGATAGCATACTTCTCGCAAAGAGAATATAGATACCCGGCTTATCGATAAAATTTTACTCATTTATCGGGCCAAGGCCTTCCATTTTTGGGCGGCTATACCTTGGCCAACACCTGTTCCTGGAAGAAGGTGTCCACGTTTTCCGGTTTCAGGGAAAACTTCACATCGTCCACGGTCAGGCAAACGCCGTTCATGCAATCGCCCATGCAGAACTGGCCGGCCATGACCACCTTGTCCTGCAGGTTGTGCTCGGCGATGAGGGCCTGCAAGCGCTCGATGATCCTTCTGGAACCCTTCAAATGACAGGAGCTTCCGATGCAAACGGTGATTTTCATTGTTGCGTCCTCCTAGCTAATGTGCGAATTGTTTTTTCAAGCGGCCTCCGGCCGCAGTGGCGCGAAATCGGTTCACAGGGCCTCTTCCTCCATCAGGCGCTCGTTAAGCCTTTTGGATAGCACGGCGATGGAAGAAACGAGGTTTTCGTTGAGCACCAGCACGCTATCGGGCACGTCCAAATGGGTGGGGGTGAAGTTCCAAATGGCTCGCACGCCGCCGCGCACCAAGGCGTCGCAGGCCTCCTGCGCGGCCACGGAGGGCACGGTCAAGATGCCCATGCGGATGCGCAACCGCCTACAGATGTGTTCGATTTGAGAAGTTTCGTACACGGGCTTTCCGCTGATTTTGCCACCGACGACCTCTCGATCCACGTCGAAGGCGGCCACGATGTTCAGTCCATGGTCCTTAAAGCTTTCGTAGGAGAGCAGAGCCTTGCCCAGGTTTCCCGCGCCCACGAGCACGGCGTCCTCGGCGTTGTTATAACCCAGGAACTGCTCGATATCGTGGATAAGGTCCCGTACCGCATAGCCGATCTTCGGCCGGCCGCTGCTGCTGACCGCGGATAGATCCTTGCGCACCTGCACCTCGTTGAGGTTGAGGGCTGCGGCGATCCCCGTGGCGGAGATGGTGGCCGTCTCCCGTTGGGGGATGTGCTTCAGGTAGCTGAGATATACCGGCAACCTGCGCAGCGTTTGTGTCGAAATGGGGTGCGTGTCCAAGGCGTTTCCTCCCTTCCGCCCCATATTCGCGCTTTATTGCGCTTACAGATATTATACCACCAAGGCGTGCCCAATGGAATTCCCTTCTTGGTTTATCGATATTAATTTATCGATAAACCATCACGCAAAGCAATACGCCCGTGAACATCCGCGGCGCGGAAAGAAAGGGGTGCCGTCCATTTCTCCTCGAAATTTACATTAACATTAGATAACAAATATTACAAGTAGAAATGAGAACTTTAGGACCATTAATTTGTCTACTTCTGCGTTAATATGGCTAAATGGACGCTGGCACAGCCATTTAGCGTTCCAGCCAACCCGCGTCGTTTGCCACAAGCGGGAAGCGTCCGGAAGGCCGGTGGACAATATGCGATTCCACCTTGGAATCCATCTATTCGCCTGCATCCCATCTGCTTTTTTCGCACAACAAAAAGAGCCCGCTGCATGCGGGCTCTTTTGTTGGCTCCCCGGGTAAGACTCGAACTTACAACCCTTCGGTTAACAGCCGAATGCTCTGCCATTGAGCTACCGAGGAATATATATGGATGCGATGGTACGCGGACCGTCGTCCGCATACCATCGTCTCCCAAAGGGATCCGGCGGCTACCTATCTTCACGGGCCGTTGCCAGCCAGCTATTGTCGGCGTGAGAGAGCTTAACTTCTGTGTTCGGGATGGGAACAGGTGGATCCTCTCTGCCATCGCCACCGGAAAGTTGTGAGGGTCTGTGCCTTCGCACCCTCAAAACCCCATACTGTACTTCGCCTTTCGGGACGCTTCCTTTCACGCTTCGCTTTCCGCTCCGCCTTCCGCTTCTTCTTCGTCTTCCCTTTAGATCAAGCCCTCGACCT
>CALWRM010000009.1 GCA_944383925.1 uncultured Clostridia bacterium | reverse complement strand
CACGCTCTCCAGGGGGATTTGCAGCTTTTCCGCCAGCGCGGCCACGCCGCCGCCCTTGTCCGCGCCGGGCGCCATGAGCTCCTCGTTGTCCCACCAGGAGCTGGCCATGGTCAGCGATAAGCCCGCCACGGCCTTGCGGAAGGCGTCCAGCCTGGGCTTTTCCAGGCTCTGCACCACCATCTTGATGGTTTGGCCGCGGGCCTGCCCGCAAAGTTCGTCGAAGGGAAGGAGCTGGTGGATCGTCCCGTCCTCGCCGGCAGTGACGGCCTGCCCGCAGTATTCCAGCAGCTTTTCGCTGGTCTCCAGGTGCAGCATGCGCCCGTCCAGGGTGTGCAGGTGCAGCTGGCAGCCGATGTCCCTGGCGGCCTCCATCGCCCGCAGCGCGGCCTCGTCCTCCATCATCCGGACGCTGAGGAAATCCTTGGCCCCGCTCATGCCCACCACGGCCCCGTTGGAGGAGATGTAGGGCTGTCCCTTGGCGATGGAATCGGCGATGTGCATGGCGGAAAGGTAGATGCGCCCCGTGGCCACGGCCACGTAAACGCCCCGACGGGCCGCCTCGCGCAGGGCGGCCAGATTGCGCTCGGAGATACGCTTGTCGCTGTCGTAGAGGGTTCCGTCTAAATCCACGGCGATGAGCCGAATGTTTGGCATGGGCTTGTGTCCCCCTGTGATTGATAGGCTATCGTCAGTATAGCATGTTTTATTCCCGGATGCAAAGCAATTGGATGGGCGCGGAACCTATGGTATAATAATGGGGAAAATAAGCGGCCCGCGGCCGGCCAGGCGCGCGGGCGGAGGGAGGAAGGCCATGTTTTCTCTGGATGGATTCGTCAAGTGCGTGCAAAAGAAGGGCCTAAACCTGTATGCCGTGATCGTCACGAAGGACGGGGAGCGCTTGGGCGAGCACCACTGGCGCAGCGACCTTAGGATGAATATCCATTCCCTATCCAAATCCTTCACCTCCTGCGCGGTGGGCATGGCCCTGGAGGAGGGCCTGATCCACAGCCTGGACGACCGCGTGATCGACTACTTCCCGGATAAGCTGGACGCCGAACCCGGCCAGTGGCTGCGCAAGATGACCATTCGCTGCCTGCTCACCATGAGCTCCGGCCACGAAAAGCCCCTGCTCATGGGCAACACCCGCGACGAGTTGGAGGACACGGACTGGGTGCATTACTTCCTGAACCAGCCCCTTTGCCGGGAACCCGGCACCCTGTTCCTCTACGACACGGGCTGCACCTTCCTGGTCTCGGCCATTTTGGAGAAACAGTCCGGGCAGCATCTGGTCCAGTACCTCAAGCCCCGCCTGTTCGATCCGTTGGGAATCCGCAATCCCCAATGGTTCACCTCGCCCGACGGCATCGCTTTGGGCGGCGGTGGCCTGCACCTGAATTGCGACGAGATCACCCGCTTTGCGCAGATGCTGCTGGACGGCGGCGTCTACAAGGGCGAGCGCCTGGTGCCCGAGGCCTATCTGAAGCAGGCCACGGCCAAGCAGATCGACAACGCCGGCCAGGGCGATTGGGGCATGGGCTACGGCTTCCAGTTCTGGCGCTGCGTCTGGCCCGGCGCCTACCGCGGCGACGGGGCGTACGGCCAGTTTGCCCTGATCCTGCCGGAGCAAAACGCCCATATCTGCATCACCTCCCATGAGGAGAGGAGCATCGCGGACATCCTGGACAGCGTCTGGGAGGAGATCGCCCCGCAGCTCTGAGCCGCGGGACGCGAACGAAGCGAGGAAAAATGGATGGAGGCATACGCATGACGGAGATGTCCAAATACCCCTGGGCGCAGTGGATGCAGCCCGGCGATTTCATCAGCGAAAAGCCCAGTTATCCGATCGGCAAGTACCTGGACCTGTTTGAGGACCGGGTGTTTGCGGGCTGCGACGAGCAGGTCGGCCAGCTGCGCTATTATGTCTACGACCCTGTCAAGCACGGCGCGCCGGCGGACAGGCGCTACCCGGTGATCTTCGCCCTGCACGGCGCCGGCGGCTCGCTGGCGGGCAAGCTGGCCGTCAGCTGGGCCGGCGTGGAGATGTTCGCCTCGCCCGACTACCAGGCCCGCATGGGCGGGGCCTACATCGTGGCCCCCCTGGCCAACGAGACGGGCGATCCTAAGAACCCCATGACCTGGATGACGCCCCTGCCCGGCGGCAACCTCGAGAGCTATTCTCCCAAGCTGCGCGCCCAGCTGGAACCCTGGCTGAAGGAAAACCCCCGCTTTTTGAGCCTGTTCGGCGCCGACTCGATTTACACCACCACCCTTTGGGCCGTGCTCCAGGAGGCCAGGGCCTCCTTCACAAACGCCGGCAAGACCGTCCTGTTCGGCACCTCGGCGGGCGGCTACGGGGCCTGGCGCTTCCTGCTGCGCTATACCCAGGCCATCGACGCCGCGCTGATCATGGCCGGCGCCTATCTGCCCAGCGAGGCGGACCTGGAGAAGATCCGCAGCGCCAACCTGCCCCTGTGGCTGTGCCACGGAAAGCACGACGAGTGCGTGCCCTTTGAGAGGATGGCGCAGCCCATCCTGCCGTTGCTGGAGGAGATGCCCACGGTGCAAACCTACTTCCCGGAGCTGGTCCGCCGCGGCGACCATGGCGTGGCCTCCAACGCGGCCGGGGGGATGGAGATCGGCCAGCACTGCATCAACGACGCCATCCAGCAGGACCTGATCTTCGAGGACGGCCAGCCCTATGACGAGCGCTTCCCGGACGGGGTCACCGGCTGGGTGAAGCGAAACGCAGGCTGAGCGAGAAACAAAAGGGGACACCCGCACAGGAGAAAGCGGGCGTCCCCTTTTGTACGTGCCAGCAGCGCGAGGCCTGCCTTGGAAGGCTAGTCCTCCTCGTAGGCGCTGCCCACGCGGTACACCTGGGCCTCCAGGATGCGCACCGCGCCGCGGGCGTACAGCCTAAGCCCGTCGCTGTCCTCGCGGGAGGGATACAGCCTGGTGGAAAGGGTCTCCTGGTTGTTGAGGTAGAGCTCCAGGGCGGAGCCGTCCAGGAAGATGCGCAGCTCGTTGACGCCCCGGCCCGCCGTCGCGCCGCCGCAGGGCGCGGCCGCGCCGCCGGCCTTGGAGCAGTCGGCCTGCAGGTAGTCGCTGCCGCCGTCGAAGGAGACCACGGCCTTTTCCTCGCCGGCGGGGGACTTGGCCAGCTCCAGGAGCAGCTCGTCGGCGCCGGCCTCAAAGCGCAGCAGGATCTCCAGCTGGCGGCCGTGCACGCCCTTGAGGGGATTGTCGCCCGAACGAACCGTGAAGTTCTTCCTGGTGAACAGCCTGCCGTTGCGCAGCCGCTCCATCTCCTTGAGGGGACGGACCTGAACGCTGCCGTCCGAGGCCAGGGAGACCTCGCGCAGCAGGCTCATCATGCCCTGCCAGCCGCTGCCCTCCCGGCCTGGCACGGTCTCCCGCAGCCATCCCAGGGTGATCAGGCGGCCGTCCGGCAGGCGGAAGCTGTTGGGGGCGTAGTAGCTATCGCCCAGATCGTAGCGGTAGAGGGCCCGCTTGGGCGTCAGGCGGTTGCCGGCGTAGCGGCCTTCCAAAGCGTAGACCCCGCTGGAGCCGATGAGGGAGAGGAGCAGCTGGGCCTGGCCGTCGGGGAAGAGCAGGAGGTTGGGGCACTCCCAGACGTCGTTCTTGGGATCGTCCCCGCGGCAGAGCTCGCCCATGTAGCGCCAGGAGACGAGGTCGTCGCTCTGGTAGGCGAACACGACGCCGCCCTGGCCCTTGTAGCCGCCGGCCACGGCCATGTGGTAGCCGTCCTCCTCCTTCCAGACATAGGGATCGCGAAAGTCCGCCATGCCCGCCACGGGGGGCTCGGGGAGGATGGGGTTGCCGGGGTATTTTTCAAACGCCTCGCCCAGCGCGTCGCCAACGGCCAGGCACTGGGTCTGCTTGGGGTTGACGCCGGTGTATAAGATGTGGGGCAAACCGTCCTTGACCACGCAGCAGCCGGAGAACACGCCGTCCTTGTCGTAGGGCTGATCGGGGCGCAGGGCGGGGGAGAGGCGCTTCCAGTGCAGCAGGTCCGGCGAGAGGGCGTGGCCCCAGGTCATGTTGCCCCAGGCCGCGCCAAAGGGGTTGTACTGGTAGAAGAGGTGAAGCCCGTTCTTCAGCCATACGGGCCCGTTGGGATCGTTCATCCAGTTGCCTTCCGGCTGAAAATGATAGGCGGCGCGGTGTAGATCCTGCATGTCGCTTCCTCCTTACGGGTGATTTACAAGATGGAGCAGGGTGGAAAGGCGCGTGATTTCGTAAAAAGGCTGGCCTTGGGGCCGGGGCTTTCGCCGGGGATTGTACCAGACGCCGCAAACGCCCGCGTTGTTCGCCGCTGCCATGTCGGAGCTGAGCGAGTCGCCCACCAGCAGGGCCTTGGTTCGATCGCGGCAGCCCAGGCGGTCCAGGGCCAGGTCCACCAAGGCGGGATCCGGCTTTTGCAGCCCCAGATCCTGGGAGACCACCACCGCGTTCAGATAGGGCAGCAGGCCGGATAGCTGGAGGCGGCGGTGCTGCACGTAGGAAAAGCCGTTGGTGACCACGGCGACGGGGATGCGGCGGCGGGCTAGGGTCTGGACCACGCCCAGCGCCTCGGGCAGCAGAAAGCAGGACTCGGCAAGAAACTGGAGATAGAGCGCCGCTCCCTCCTGCGGGGACAGGGAAACGCCGAGCTTGGCAAAGAGCTCCTCAAAGCGCAGCACGCGCAGGCGCTCGGCGGAAACCTCGCCCCGTTCCAGCCGGCGCCACAGGCCCTGGTTGATGGAGACGAAGAGCTGCTCGGCCTGCGGCGAGGCCGCGCCGCAGCGCTCCAGCACCCCATGGATGCAATGGCGCTCGGCCTTGACGAAGTCAAAGAGGGTGTCGTCGGCGTCCAGCAGTACATAGGCGTAGGCCATGGCGCGCCTCCTTTCACGTTTGCCTTATTATACCATAGCCCGTCCCGCGCGGCAAAAAACAAGGGGGAAAAACATGCGCTCGCCAAGGCGTATATTAGCGCTAAAAGAAAGTGAAAAGCGGCGCAACTTTTCCGGAATTGGCTGTTGCTTTTTTTGAACGCCGGCCTTATAATAGCTGTAGTTGCTCGACAGAGCAAAGAGCAAACGGGTCTGTGGTTGAAAGTCGATGCCAGTCGCGGGCAAAACGATCCACGTAAGTTCGTAAAGTACGGATGAGCATGGCGCGGTCTAGATGTAAGTCCGACCGGAGGAAAAGGAGCTTTTCCATCCGAGAGAAGCAGTAGTGGGGAGGGGAGATCCCCCTTAGGAGCGAGACTTCCAGTCGGCGGGTGTGGGGGCAAAAACCAGGTCAGCCGGAGGCGCTTTACTTTTGCGGGTAACAAAAGATCAATCGGAGGGATACCTAACCATGTACGAAGACAAGACTTTGGTATGCAGAGACTGTGGCGCTGAATTCGTGTTCACCGCTGGCGAGCAAGCTTTTTACGCCGAAAAGGGTTTCCAGAACGAGCCTTCTCGTTGCAAGGCTTGCCGTGATGCCCGCAAAGCCAACGGTGGCGCCCGTCGCGATGACTCCCGCCCCCGCGAGATGTACGACGCGATCTGCGCCGAGTGCGGCAAACCCACCAAGATCCCCTTCATTCCCAAGAACGACCGCCCCGTTTACTGCAGCGAGTGCTTCCAGGCTCGTAGGTAATCCCAACCGGCCCTAACTGCGGAAAGATGGTCATCTGAATGGAAATCCCCGAGAGAACTTCTCTCGGGGATTGCTTATGAAGGGGGCCTGCCCGCTTGCAAATCCATGCGGAAGACGAGGTGTTGAATGGCCCATGCGCCTACGGGAAGCGCTGCAGGACAAGGCGGATACGCTGCGCGGCAGCCTATTTTTCTTTCTGGCCTACATGCCAAACGGCATTTACTATCCCTTTATCTCCATCTATTATAAGGAAATCGGGCTGAACATGAGCCAAATTGGCATCATTTCGGCCGTTTCGCTCTTCGTTCCGATGGCCGTGCAGACCCTTTGGGGACGCCTGGCGGATCGAACGGGCAGGCGGCGCATCCTCATGCTGACGCTGCTGCTTTCCGGCCTGAGCCTGCCGCTATTGCACTTTGGCCAGGGCTATGTTTACGCCCTGCTCATCACGCTGCTGTTCGTGGCCATGAACACCTCCACCCAGCCGCTGACGGAAACCATCGCCCTGGACTACTGCCAGGCAAGGCGGCTGCGCTTTGCGCCCATGCGGGTGTGGGGAAGCATCGGCTTTGGCGTGGTGCCCATTGCCATCGGCGGCCTGCTGGATCAGGATATCGACAACATGCTCTGGCTCTACCCCGTGGTTTCGGCCGTCGCCGTTGCCAGCTGCCTGCTGATGCCAAAGGGCCAGGCCGGCCTGGCCCAGGGCGCGCGGGCCAAGGGGGAGAAGGGAACGCTGCGCCGGCTGCTCAAGGATCCCCTGGTGGACTTCGTGCTGATGGTCAACTTTGCGGTGGCCCTGTGCATGGGCATGAGCAACTTCCTGCCCGTGTATGCGGTGGAGATGGGCGTCTCCACGGACCTGGCCGGCAAGCTGAACACCGTCTCCGCCGCCTGCGAGGTGCCCTTCTACCTGTTCGTGGACTTCTTCCTGCGCAAGCGCTCCAAGGAGCAGGTAATGCTTTTCACCCTCCTGACCACCGTGCTGCGCATGCTCATCGCCTATGTGGCGGGCTTCTTCCCCGCCCAGGGCTTCCTGCTGCTGTGCGCCTCCCAGATGCTGCACTCGGTGTCCTATGTGTGCATGTCCTTCTGCTCGGTGCAGCTCATCCATGCCCATGTGCCGGAACAGCACAAGGCCACGGCCCAAACCCTGGTGGCGATGATCGCCCTGGGCCTGGCGCGGGCCGCCGGCTCGCTGATCTTTGGCCAAATGGGCGACAGCCTCGGCCTGCAATCGGCCTATCTGGCCCTTTCCGGCATCATCGCGGCCGGAGCCATTCCCTCGCTGCTGCTCTACCGCCGCATGCGCCGGGCCGCCCAAGGGGCGCCGGCGCAGGGCGTCCAGGCCGGTTGAGACGAGGGGAACACGCCATGGCAAACGCCCCTTCCCGGCCTCGCGGCCGGAGAGGGGGCTCGTTATCGGAAAACAAAAGAGAAAGATCGGATCGGGGGGTTGAAGCTTGCGCCTGCTGGAGCTTTGGAGAAGCCGGAGGGGGTTCCTTGCCTGCTGCCTGCTCTTCACGCTGTTCTACATGTCCCATGGCTGCTATTATCCCTATATTTCCCTGTACTACCAGCAGATCGGGCTGGACATGGGGCAGATCGGCGTCATCACGGCCATCGGCCCCTTCCTGGCCATGGCGATGCAGACCCTATGGGGCCGGCTGGCAGACCGGCGCGGGAGAAAAAGGGTGCTGTGTGCGACGCTGTTGCTGTCCGGGCTCTGCCTGCAGCTGTTCTTCCTCAACCACAGCTTCGCCTATACGCTCCTGGTGGCTGGGCTGTACGTGGCCTGCTCCACCGCCTCGCAGCCGCTGACGGACACCATCGCCCTGGACTATTGCAGCGCCTCGGGCTTTCGCTTTGCGCCCATCCGGCTTTGCGGGACCATCGGCTTTGGGGTGATGCCCCTGCTGGTGGGCGGGCTGATGGCCAGCCGCATCACGAACATCTTTCCGCTGTACGGACTGTTTTGCCTGTTGGCGGCGCTGGCCTGCCTGACGGCGCCGGGCTCCGCGCCGGCCATCCAGGCCAAGGCGGCCAGGGGCGCTTTCGGCCAGGGCGTGATCGGGCGCATGCTCCGGGACCCGGCGGTCCAGTTTGTGCTGCTGCTCAACTTTGCGGTGAACCTGTGCATGTCCACCACCAGCTTTTTGCCCGTTTATGCCTCGAACATGGGCGTGGATACGGACCTGACGGGCAAGCTGAACACCATCTCCGCCGCCTGTGAGATCCCCTTTTTTCTGCTGATCGATTGGGTCTTGCGGCGCGTCCGGCGGGAGCACGCCATGCTGGCCACGCTGCTGTTCACCTGCCTGCGCATGGGCCTGGCCTATGCGGCCGGGCTGTTTCCCGGCTGCGGCTTTCTGTTGCTGGGATTTTCCCAGACGCTGCACTGCGTTTCCTACATCATGCTCTACTACTGCTCGGCCCAGTTCATCCACAGCCACGTGGAGGAGGGGGTGCGCGCCACGGCCCAGACCCTGGTGGCCATGATCGCCCAGGGGTTCGCGCGGGCGGTGGGCTCCATCGCCGTCGGCGCGGTGGGAGACGCCCTTGGGCTGCAAAACGCCTACCTGCTCCTGGCTGTCTGCGTCGTCCTGCTCAGCCCGCCTGTGTTCTGGCTGTATCGCAGGGCCAAGGCCGGGGCGGCGCCGGCCCAGGCGGCGAAAGGTTAATAAAGATTGAATTTGAGCCGGCGTATATTGATTTTTGCGGCGCAAAGATTTAGGATAATTCTAATCAGTTAAGTTTGTGCGTTCCAAAGCGCCTCAGCCCCGGTCATGGCAAAACCCGATGCAAAGCCCAAGCGTCGAGCCAGGGCGCAGGAGGCCTTGTTCGCGTTCTCCGCGCGGTAAAGGGGTGTCAGCCCTTCCCGATATAGGGCCGAGCACAGCGCCCGCACCACCAGGCCGCCCAAGCCATGGTTGCGGTGCTCCGGATGCACGAACACGCTGATATCCCCAAGACGCCCAAAGGTTTGGGCGCCCGCCGCGGCCAGCAGGCCGCCGCCCTGGTCGAACAGGCCGAAGCAATGGGGATCGTACACCCGCACCCGGCCCGCGGCCCATTCCCGAGCGGAAAGCCGGCCCAGGGCGTGGAGCGCAGGACCGTCCCCGCGCCGCAACGGACGGATCCGAGGATCGGCGGCAGGAGCGGGGGCGTCCGGCAGATAGAACCCCGTCACCTCTTCCTTCCGGTAGGCGGGTCCTCCCTCGAACAGGAAGGCCCAAAGCCGATCGAATTCGGCCCCTTCCTCAAGGGCGTCCAGGGCGGGAAGGGCTTCCTCCAGCTCCGGACACAGGCAGATCAGCCTGCGCCCGTCCGCAAAGCGGTAGAGGCAGAGGGGATAGCCGGGGGAGAGCTGTTCGTCCAGCTGCGCGTTGTGTCGGGCGGGCGGCAGCTTGCGGGCTGCCAAATAGAGGGTTGCAAAATCGCTTGGCGTGACCTGCATGGCGAGAGCTCCTTTCGCATCTATGGAGGGGTAGGGCGGTCCGGCGGTTTCTCGGCCGCATTCGATTCAGTCAACCTAGCTGTTCATCAGCTTTTATTTTAAGGAGGCTTATTCATGAGAGTCAAGATTTATTATGCGGGAGACAAACCCTGCGTACAGGAAGTGGCCATCGCCATCGCGGCCGAAGCTAAGCAGAATTCCGAGCCCCTGCCCCCGGCCTATATGCCCGAGAGCCTGGCTCTGGCCTTTATCGGCACCGTCGCCAACGGCAAGAAGCCCGATAAGCGCGCCCTGGACTTCGTCAACATGCTCGATAGCAAGCGCATCTCCGCCGTGGCCCTGTTCTGCACCAGCCACAACCTGGACGGCAGCTGTCTGGACGTGCTGCGCGAGGCCCTGAAGGCCCGCGGCATCAAGGCCATGGACGAGACCTTGATTTGCCATGGCAAGGGCGGCCTGATGGGCGGCAAGATGCCCACGGACGAAGACCTGGCCAACGCCAAGAAGTTCGCCGACAAGTGCCTGGATATGGTGACCAACCACGAGCTGTAAGCCGCATCCGGCTTTGGAAAAGAGAAGGCCGTCCCCCGTTCGGGGGACGGCCTCTCGTTTGCCGTGGGGGCGGGCGGCGGAAGGGCCGCCTTCACCCAAACATAATTTGACATGCGGGCGGGGCCTGGTCTACCATGGTACGGAACAAAAGCGGCAAGGAGGCGTTGATTCGGTGGTTTCCAAGGTGTTGGCCCTGCACGACATGGTCTGCCTCGGCCGCTGCTCGCTGACGGTGGTCATCCCGGCCCTCTCGGCCCAGGGGATGAAGGTCTGCCCCTTGCCGACGGCCCTGCTCTCCTCGGACACGGGGGGCTTTGGGCCGGTGTATGTTCGGGAGCTGACCGCGGAGATGGAGGGCATTTTGGCCAAGCTACAGGCGCTGGAGGAACGCTTCGACGCGGTCTATAGCGGCTATCTGGGTTCCCCCGCCCAGGCGGCGCTGGTGCGCAGGGCCATGGAGCTGTTCCCCGGACTTCGGGTGGTGGACCCGGTGCTGGGCGACCAAGGCCGGCTGTACCAGAGCGTGGACGAGGGCATGGTCCAGGCCATGGAGCATCTCTGCTCCCAGGCGGATGTGATCACGCCCAACCTGACGGAGGCCTGCTTCCTGACCGGGACCCCCATGCCCCAGGGCCCCATGGATCCCTTGCAAGCCCACCGACTCCTGCAGGATCTGCTGCGGCTGGGCTGCCGGGCGGCCGTGGTCACCTCGGCCCACCTCCAAGGGCGCGAGGGCCGGCTGGCCACCCTGGTGCAGGGTGCGGACGGCGAGGCCGTCGCCCTGTGCACGCAGCAGCTGCATGCCCATTTTCCGGGCACGGGCGACCTGTTTGCCTCGGTGCTGGTGGGCGCGCTGCTCAAGGGAAAGGACCTGCAGGAGGCGGCCGCCGAGGCGTCGGCCTTCGTGGCCCGGTCCATCGCCTACACGCTGGAGCGCGGCACGCCCGTGCGGGAGGGCGTGCTGCTGGAGGAGCTGCTGGGCGAGCTGGCCGGCGGCCTGTCCGGCGCCGGCATGGAACGCCTGCCCCTCTAGGACCTAAAGCAAAAGAGGAGGAAGCTTGTTGCCACCGGTACGCATCGAGAGAGCAGCTGCCGGACTGCCTGGCGGTCATGGCCCAGGGCTATGAGGAGAGCGCCCAGCGCTTCGGCATGACGGAAGAGAACTGCCCCTATCGGGGAAGAACCCGCCTGCCCCTGGAGTTGCTGGAACGGGAGTTCGAGACGGGCCAACTATACGGGGAGTTTGCGCAAGGCCGCCTGGTCGGCGTCTTGTCCCTGTAAAGAACGGGAGATGTGCTGATGATCAACGACCTGGTCGTCCTGCCGTGCTGGCAGGGACAGGGCATCGGCGGCCGGCTGCTCTCCTTCGCGCTGGAAACAGCCGGCCGGCTGGGCTGCCGCCGCATTCGCCTCGGCATGGTTCACGACAACCTGCGCCTGCGGCGCTGGTACGAGGCGTACGGCTTTCGCACCGTGGAGGTGCGCCGCTTCGAGGCGGTCCGTTACGGCGTTGGCCGGATGGAGCTTGCCTTGCGGCCGCAAGGGGACCCGGCATAGGGACGCGCAGCCAAACAAAAGCGCCGCCCGCCTGCAAAGCCAGGCGGGCGGCGCCTTTTTGCGCCCGTGGAGGGGAGCCTAAGGCCAAAGGGCCTGGTTTCCCCGAATGACCACGCGGCAAAGGCGCGAGGGATCTTCGGCCCTTCCCCGGCGGATGTCTTCCACGGTGAAGGAGCTGAGCAGGATTTCCCGGCAACCGGTGCGTCCGCGGTCGTGGACAATGTGGATCACGCCCCCGGCGTCCTGGTAGCCGTCGGGGTAGGAGATGTCGTCCCTTTCGTCCAGCAACAGGCGGTAGGGCCAGGTCTTTCCGTCGTCCAGGCTGAGCAGGGCGGTCAGGTGGCTTCGGCGGTCCGTGTCCACATGGTTGACCTGCAGCAGGCTGCCATCCGCCAGGCGGCGGACGAAGAAGCGGGAATTGACGCCGGGCAGACGGCTCTTCTGGCCGGGGGTCCAGCTAAGGCCGCCGTCGTAGGAAAAGCTCTCGCCGATGCCGTCGAAGCGGCGCACCAGCATCCACAGGCTGCCGTCTCTTCGCTCGATCACCAGGTGCTCGTCGAAGCAGCGGTTGGGCACGTCCGCCCCGCCCAGGCGCTGGAAGCTCTTGCCCCTGTCCCGGGAAGCATAGACGAAGGAGCGGTGTTCCGGCTCGGGAAGCTGGTTCAGGGGCGAGGTTTCGCAGGCCCATAGCCCAATGGGCAAGAGCCAGGTGCCGTTTTGAAGCACGGTGGGCTTGTTCATCATGATGCCGTCGCCGATGCGCCTGGGCACGGAAAAGTGGGGCTGCGGCGCGTCCGGATCCTCGCTACAGGCGCAAAACACGCCGCAGCGGCCGTCGAACCAGGTGTAGCTCTGGGCCCAGAACAGCCAGAGCCTGCCCTGGTCGTCCACCCAGGGGACGGAATCGTAGGCCCGCACCTGGCCGGGCGGGTCGATGGCCAAAAAGGGGGCGAAGCGGTCCTGGCCCTTGGGGGAGCGGAAGTAGAGCACATAGTTTTCCCCGCCCTCGGCGACGCCTCCGGCGTAGAAGCAGAGAAAATCGTGCTCCCTGGTACCCGCCAGGGAGGCGATGCCCTGGAAGGGGCGGTCGAAGTACTTTTCCGCCTTTGGAAACAGCAGCGGCGCGGGGCGCAGGGCCTCGTCCTTACACATGCCAACACCTCCTCATTGTGCAGGCGCCTACAGATGCAGCCGCCGCTTGAGCTCGGCGGCCAGGCGCTCGAAGTGAAAGACCACGATGACGAAAAAGCTCATGGTGCTCACCGCCACGCAGATCAGCGTGGGGTAGACGGTGCCCAACAGGCCCAGCAGCCAAAACAACAGCGGAAAAATGCCGAGCAGGGCGGCCAGCAGCAGATAGATGAGGTAATCCTCGATGTAGCGGCCGAGCACCTTGAGCACCACGAGCATGGCCACCAGGGCGCTGGAGCTGAGGATGGGGAGCACGTAATCCAAGGACCAGCCCTGCCAGCCGGTGAGGAAATCCCAGGCCACGGAGAGCAGGGAGAGCAGCAGAACCTGGTACAACAGGTTCTTGGGGATGTTGCGGCGCTTGGAGATGGCGGTGCCGAGGATCAACCAGGCGCAGGCCAGGCCGCCCAGCACGAACAGCGACCAGGGCCCGCCTTGCGGGAAGATGGCGTTGAGCCCCAGACAGGCCACGGCCGCCGCCAGGGAGCCGGCGACCAGCAGGCGAAAGAAGAGGTGAAACTCCCGGTACACGGAGGGGATATAGGGAAAGACCTCCGGGCTGGGTTCTCCCGTCAGCGGCCCCTGGCACAGGGGGCAAACCCGGCGATTGCCCCGGACGGAGAGGCGGCAATGTTCGCAGCGCAGCATGGGGCATCCTCCAGTTTAGCGTCGTTTGCATCGAGGCGGGCGCGGGGGCCCTGGGCCTAGGTGGCGGAAAACGCGTCGTCCTCGTCCAAGGGGTTGGCGCAAAGCTCCACGTCGATGCCGTGGTCGGCGAGAGTGCGACAGAGGTGCTTCTGTATGTACGTGGAGACCAAGGGCGAGGTGAAGCTGGCCGTCATCCTGTCCCCGAAGGAACAGAGGCAAAGCTGTAGGCGGTTGGTGCTGACGCAGACGTTGAACAGGCGGATGTAGGGCGCGAAGCAATCCGGCATCTCCACCTTTCCGACGTTGGAAAAGGCCGCCGTGCACG
>CALWRM010000008.1 GCA_944383925.1 uncultured Clostridia bacterium | reverse complement strand
GTCCCGTTATGTCAACACGGGCGCTACGCGTTGGTCTTCCGGGCTCGGGTGCGAAAGCGGGGGCCCCGCGTCCCCCCGATGACGGGGGCGGCGGGTTCCGGGGTTGCGGGAGTGGTGGGAAATTCGGCGGGTGGTCAGCCGACCTTTCTTTGACGAAGGTGGCGTGGGAGGTTTGCTGGCGGGCAAGCCGTTCCTTGGCGTTGAAGAAGGGGCGCGGGGCGTTTGCATGCGAGGCGTGGGTGCGGAAGCGAGAGGAACCCCTGCCTCCCTTTGACAAGGGAGGCAGGGGTTCCGGGGTTACAGGAGTGGTGGAAATTCGGCGGGTGAGCAGACGGATTTTTGACGAAGGAGGCGATGGGCGTTTGCCTGCGGGGCGTGGGTGCGGAAGCGAGGGGAATCCCACCGGCGGGCAAGCCCGCCACCTCCCTTTGACAAGGGAGGCAGGGGGCCGCGAGGCTATTTGTGGTAGGGTTCGCCCGCGTTGATGCGGCAGCAGCGATAGAGCTGTTCCAGGAACAGTACGCGCATCAGCTGGTGGGGAAAGGTGAGCGGCGAGAAGGAGAGGCGTTCGTTGCAGCGCGCATACACGTCCTGGGACAGGCCCAGGGAGCCTCCGATGACGAACACCAAGCGGCCGCGCTGTTCCAGTTGGGCCAGGTGCCTGGCCAGGCCCAAGGAGTCGTAGCTCTGGCCCTGGATGGCCAAGGCCACCACGTAGTCCTCCGGACGGATCCTTTGCAGAATCCGGGCGCCCTCGGCTTCCAGCACGCGGCGCTGCAGGGCGGGGCTGGGGGCGGCGGGTTCCGGCTCGTCCTTGAGCTCGACCAGCTCCAGGTTGGCGTAACGGCCCAAGCGCTTGAGGTATTCCCCGCAGGCGTCTTGCAGGTAGGCTTCCTTGAGCCGCCCGACGCACAGCAGTAGCGCCCTCATGACGGCAACAGGCCGTACAGGGCCAGGGTGCTGTTCAGGTAGAGAAAGGCGATGACCAGCAGGGCGGGAAGCAGGGGCAAAAAGCAGAGGGGCGAAACCCGCGCTTCCTCGGGGGCGGGCGGCGGGGGCGCGGCGGGCCGGCGCTTCTTGGCCAGGAAGTAGAAGAGTGCTAACAGGGCCGCCAGGGGAATGCCAAAGCCAATGGCCACGGAGACCCCGGTCAGCACGGTGGACAGGCCGCCGGAGAGCAGGGCGGTCTCCTGCTGGGCCAGCATGTCGCCCATGCCCAGCTGTTCATACAGCTCCAGCATCCGCTGGGCCGCCATGCTCAGGCCCACGGCCAGGGTGTTTTGCAGGAAGTGCAGGAGCATGGAGGGCCAAATGCTGCCCGTCCAATACACCAGGGCACAGAGCAGCACGCCCAACAGCACGTGGCCGGGCAAGGCACTGATCTGGCCATGCAGCATGCCGAAGAGAACGCCCACCACCAGGATGGAAACCCAGGGCTTCAGCCGGGCGTAGGCGCCCTGCATGGCCCCGCGGAAGAACAGCTCCTCCGCCAGGGCGGGGGCCAGGCCGATCACCAGCGACCCCAGCAGGAGCTGCAGGGGGCTTTCCGGAATGGGGACGGTCTGGACGAGGGCCGTCGGCCCAAACAGGCCGAGCAAGCCCAACCAGGCCACGGTGAGCCCGTTGACCACGAAGTAGCAGGTAAAGGCGATGGGAATCACCAGCCACAGCAGCGCGGAGGGCCGGGCGAACAGCCGCCGCCAAGCAGGCAGGCTGCGCATGCAGGGAAAGGAGAGGCATAGCCCGAACGGAAGGCCGAGCATGGCAAACTCCGCGGCCACGGTGGCAAGGCAGTAGGCGAGGGAGTAGGACGAGCCCAAGGGGAGCTGCGCCAGCAGCAGGCTCAGGCCCACCAGCAGCAGAGCGCAGGCGGAATAGGCCCCGTTGGCCACCAGCAGGCGGCGTTCGTGCAGGTTCAAGATCAGGACACCTCCCATGCAGAGTGTTCCGGCGCAAGGCCGGGCAGGGTTCAAACGAGAAAGACAATTCCATGCGCGAGGGCGGAAATCCTGCCGGCGCTAGGCTTCGACCACGGCGCGGCTGCGCCCGGCCTTGGACAGGACGCGGATGCGGCTGCCCAGGGTCTCCTGCAGGGCTTGCACGTGGGAGATGATGCCGATGCAGGGCTCCTTGCCGCCGGAGAGCAGCAACAGCTGCAGGGCATCCTGCACGCTGGAGGCGTCCAGGGAGCCGAAGCCTTCGTCCACGAACATGGACTCCATGGCCGCGCCGCCGGCCAAGCCCTGGGCGACGGTCTTAAGGGCGATGGACAGGGCCAGGGAGACCAGGAACTTTTCCCCGCCGGAGAGGCTTTCCACCCCGCGGGACTTGCCCGAAAAGGCGTCCAGCACCGTCAGGTCCAGGCCGGCCTTGCCCCGGCCATCCCCCTCCAGGGAGGGGGAAAGGGCATAGCGCCCTGCGTGAACCGCCCGCAGGAGCTCGTTGGCCCGCTCGCAGACGGTCAGAAGCATCGCGTGCAGGGCGTAGCGGGTCAGGCCCACGCCCCGGTCGCCCCGAACCGTGCGGGCGAAGCGGTCCAGCTTGTGGTACAGCCTCTGGGCCTCCTCCAGGGAGAGGGATAGGCCCTCTGCGCGCGCCACATCCTCCTGCAAGAGCTCCACCCGCGCCCGGAGATCCGCCTCCTCGGCCCGCAGGCGCTCCAATTCCCGGCCTGCCTCCGCCTGCTCCTCCTCCAACGCATCCAGCGCCGGGCGGTCTTGGCCCTGCAGGGCCTCCTCCAGGCGGCGCAACTCGTCCCGGCGCAGCTCCAGGGCCACGTCGTATTGGCCCAGGGCCTGCTGCAGGGCTTGGGTCTCCGCCTCCGACAACAGGGCCGCGGAGAGGGCCTGCTCGTCGGCAAAGCCGCTGGAGATAAGCGCCGCTTGCAGCCGTTCCTCCGCGGCGGAGAGGGCGTTGGCTGCGGCCGCCTGCTCCTTCTGCGCCAAGGCCAGCTCCCGCTGCCCCGCCTCCACGGCGGCGTCCGCGACCCCCGCTTCGGAGCGCAGGCGATCCAGCGTCTGGTCGAAGTGGGCGCTGTCCGCCTCCAGGGCTTGCAGCTTTTCGTGCAGGGAGGCCTCGTCCGGCAGATCCGGATCCAAACGCCGCTCCAGGGAGCCCAGGGCTTCGCCGGCCAGGGCCTGCTCCCGGCGGGCATCGGCCTGGGATTGCGCCGCCCGCTCCCGCTCGCTCTTGGCGTGGGTCCAAGCGGCTTCCAGCTGGGGAAGGGAGCGGAGCAGGGCCTCGTGGGCCCGTTGGCCTTCCTGGGCCCGGGCATAGGCCGAAAAGGCCTGCTCCCGTTGGGCGGGGGTGAAGACGGGCAGGGCCGTTAAGGCCTCCTGGGCGCTTTGGCAGGCCTGCTTGGCCGCTTCCAGCCCCAACTGCGCCGCAGAAAGCGCCTTTTCCGCCTCGGCCGCGCCGGCTTGGGCCTGCCGCAGCGCGGCTTGGGCCGCCCGCAACGCGGCCTGGTTGTTGGGCCCGCCCGCCCCGTGGGGCTGGGGATGGGCGCGGCTCCCGCAGACCGGACAGGGATTGCCTTCCTGCAGGCACGAGGCCAGGGCGGCCGCGGCGTTGGATAGGTAGAGATCCAGCTGGGCCTGCTGCTCCTCCAGGGCTCCGGTCAGGGCCCGGGCGGCGGCCCTTTGCCCCTCCAGGGCAGAGGCGAGGTCCTGCTCCCGCCGGGCAAGGTCCTGCTGCGCCTTGGCCGCGGCCACCTGGGCCTGGGCTTGGGTCTGGGCGTCGTCCCGCCGCTTGCGCAGGGCTTCCATGGGCGAGACGTAGTCGGCCTGCAGGCGGTCCCGCTCCTGGCGCGCCTGCTCCAGGGTTTCCTGGGCCCTTTGCGCGGCCTCGTCGGCCTGCCGCAATCCCCGCTCCGCCCCTGCGGCGGCCGCGTTGGCCCGGGAAAGGCGCTCCCTGGCGGCCTGTAGGCCGCGGTAATCGGGCAAGAGGGCGCGAAGCCTGCCGAGGGCGGCCTGCCGCGCCCGCTGCTCCGAAAGCCCGGCCTCCTGTTGGGAAAGCCGCCGCCTGGCGTTTTCGGCCAGCAGACGGGCCTCCTCCAGGCCGGCTTCGGCGCGGGAACGGGCCTCCTTCCGCTCCAGCAGGGCGGAGCGGGCCTCCATGGCCTGGACAAGGGCGGGCCTGGCCTGGCCGGCAGCCAAGCCCTGGCGCAGCCGCAGGCGGTCGCGCTCCCTGTCCGCCTGTTGGCCTGCCAGGGCCTGAAGCTCGGCGCGAACGGCCTCCCGCCGCCGGAAGGAATCCAGCAGGGCGTTGGCCCGGGCCAAGGCCTCCCGGGCCTTGGCATCCCGCCTGCCCGCTTGGCCCAGGGCCTCTCCCAGCGCCGCCAGCGTTTCCCGCTGGCGCTCCAGGTCCTGGCGCAGGGCCTGGGGCGTGTCGGCTTGGTAGCGGTCCAGGCAGCGGGCCAGGGATTCCTCCAGGCCGCGCGCAGAGGCCTCCTTCTCCTTGGCCATGGCAAAAAGCCGCTCGGTCAGGCGAAGCAGGGGGCCGACGTCGAACAGGCTTTGCAGGATCTCCTCCTTTTCGCCGGACTTGGCCAGAAGAAAGCGCTCGAACTTGCCCTGGGGAAGCAGCACCACCCGGCAGAACTGCTCGCAATCCAAGCCCAGGATCTCGGCGGCCTGTTCGTTGACCCGTTGGGCCGTTGGATTGGCCAGCAGGGGCAGCAGGCCGCCGTCCGCCTCGCGCCGGAGGGCGTTTTGCACCGTGCGGAATTCCACGGCGCCGTTGCGCTTGCGGCGCAGGAGCAACTCCCTGGTGAACAGGTACTCCCGGCCCCGGTGGCTGAAGAGCAGGGAAAGCTGGGTGGGCGTCTCGTCCGGCGCGCTCTGGCTGCGCAGCTGCTCCAGGCGGTCCCGGCCGCCGCCGCTGCTTCGGCCGTAGAGGCAGAAGCACAGGGCGTCCAGCAACATGGTCTTGCCGGCGCCCGTTTCCCCACAGATGAGGAAAATGCCCGTCAGGGGGCGAAAATCGATGGCTTGCGGCTCCAAATATGGGCCGAAGGCCTGCAGGCGCAGCTCGAGCGGACGCATGCGCGATACCTCCTTGTGTCGATGGGGAAGAGGGGGAAGGGAGCGGGGCCGGAGAAGGGGAAAGGGCCTTTCCGCCGGGACGCGAGGGAAAGCGGCGCGCGCAGCGCCGGGGGGGCGCTCGTCCGGGCCTTTCCGGGCGCGGCCCTTGGAAGGCGGCGGGCGGGTGGCTGGGAAGGCGAGGGACGCGGGGAGGGGCCTTGCGGCGAGCGCTTGGAAAGGCGAGGAACGCGGGGAGGAGAGACCTTTCGGGGCGCGACCCTTGGAAGGCGGTTGGCGGTGGTTGGGAAACGGGGAAGGGGCCTTGCGGCGAGCGATTGGAAAGGCGAGGGACGCGGGGGAGAGACCTTTCGGGGCGCGGCCCTTGGAAGGCGGTTGGCGGGTGGTTGGAAAGCAGGGAAGGGGCTTTTCCGGGTGCAGCCCTGAGAAGGCGGCTGGCAGGTGGTTGGAAAGGCGAGGGACGCGGGAAGGGGGCCTTGCGGCGAGCGCTTGGAAAGGCGAGGGACGCGGGGGAGAGACCTTTCGGGGCGCGGCCCTTGGAAGGCGGTT
>CALWRM010000007.1 GCA_944383925.1 uncultured Clostridia bacterium | reverse complement strand
CCCTGTGCCAATGTCCACACAGCGCCCGCAACATCTCAAAGGCCTGCTCCTCGTCCCGAGGCTTGCCCAGCACGCGCCGGCCGATGCTCACCAGGGTGTCCGCGCCGAGCACCAAGCCCCTCTGGTGCTGTGCGGCCACATGCAGCGCCTTGCGGCGCGCGAGCTCCAGCACCCTTTTGCCGGGGCTCCCCTCCGCGCTCTCGTCCACGTCCGCCGGGCATACCCGCGCGTGCAGGCCCAGCTGGCGCACCAGCTCGATGCGCCGCGGCGAGGCGGAGGCTAAGTACAGCGGTCTATCCAGCTCCATCTCCACGCCTACAGCCTCCAATAGATGATGGCCGCCACGATCATGCCGAGCATGGAGCCGATGTTGAGCTTAAGCACCAATCCAAGCGTTAATACAAACACGTCCAGGTCCAGCACCAGCGGGCCGGAAGTCGAGCCCACGGAAATGGACTGGCCGAGGGCGCTGGGCAGATACGGCGTAACCAAAGACCAAAGCAGGGAGCCGATCACGGCCCCGACGAACAACAGCAGCACCAATATCCACGGCGAGGTTTTCGCCTTCATCTTCTCAAATCCCCCTTGCCGGTCGGCCTTGCGGCCTTCCGGGAATCCGACGTACAGACGTACGAGTATAGAATCTAGCGCATCCTGCTGACCAGTATAACACAGTTAACCCTGCAATTGAAGGCGCGCGCGGGCTAAATTTCGTTGACAAACGGGGGTCGGGCATGTACGCTTTTGTAAAGGGAAGGAAAAGAGGGGGAATGGGCCATGGATTTTTCCCGTCTGGGCGCGGCGGTCAACGACGCGCTGTTTCCCCAGCTGCGCTGTCTGTCCTGCGGCCGGCGGCTTCCCCTGCGGCTGGGGCTTTGTTCCGCCTGCGAGCTCAAGCTCGTGCCGCTGTATGCCCTCCAGCTCATCCCGCCCAAGCCTCTATCCGGCGAGGTATGCCTCTACCCTTACGAGGGGGTGGCCAAGGAGCTGATCGGCCGTTTCAAGTTTCGCGGGCAGTTTGACCTTCCCCTGCGCCGCATGGTGCCCGCCCTGGCCGCCCGCGTGCAGGAGGCCGGATTTCCCGTGGAGCTGCTGGTACCCGTGCCCAGCAACCTACCCCGGCTGCACGCCCGGGGATACGACCAGGTCTGGCTGCTCTGCCGCGCCCTAGGCCGCCAGCTGGGTCTGCCGACCTGCCGCTTTGCGCTGCGCCGGCGTTGGGCCGGTCGGCACCAGACCGAACTTTCCGCCGAGGCGCGCTGGCGCAACGCGGCCGTTCAATACGGCCGGGGCTTGCGGACGGCGCCCGTGCTGGGCAAGCGCGTGCTGCTGGTGGATGACGTAACCACAACCGGCGCCACCGCCAGCGCCTGCGCGGCCGTGCTGCTGGCCCTGGGCGCCGAGGAGGTATATCTCTGTTGCCTGACCAAGACGCTTGATAACGCCCCGGCGCCTGCCGCTTGGCCCGGCGCCAACCATAGCTTATAAGGAGGGAAACGCCCCATGAAACTGGACTTTCAAACCTACCGCGACAAGGTGATGGGCTGCTGGGCCGGCAAGAACATCGGCGGCGTGCTTGGCGCGCCCTTCGAGGGCAAGCGCCAGCTCAACGAAGTCGATTTCTACACCCAGGATCTGACCATGGGTCCCCCGCCCAACGACGATTTGGACCTGCAAATCGTCTTTCTGGCTGCGGTGGAGCGCTACGGCCGCAACGTCAACGCCTCCATCTTAGGGGAATACTGGCTGTCCTACATCATCCCCAACTGGGTGGAGTACGGCCAGGGCAAGGCCAACCTGCGCTGCGGGCTAACGCCGCCCATGAGCGGCTATGTGGACAACGAGTACCGCAACTCCTGCGGCTGCTTTATCCGTTCGGAGCTATGGGCCTGCCTGTGCCCCGGCCAGCCGGAGCTGGCCGCGCGCTATGCCTATGAGGACGGCATTGTGGATCATGCGGGCGAAGGGGTATATGGCGAGGTTTTCTTCGCCGCCATGCAGAGCGCCGCCTTTGTGGAGTCCGACCCGCAAGCCCTGCTGCGCGTCGGCCTGTCCTACATTCCCGCGGATTGCGCCGTGGCGCGGGCGGTTCGCCAGGCGATGGACTGCCATCGCCAGGGCGTTTCCCTGCCGGAAGCGCGCCGGCGCATCCACAACGCCGCGCCCGGCACCTTCGGCATCCAGGGCGTGGCGCTGGACGAGCTGCCCCAGGCGGGCAACGAGGGCATGGAGATCGGCGCGCCCGGCTTTGACGCGCCGGAGAACGTGGCCTTTGCCGTTGCCGGCTGGCTTTACGGTCAGGGCGACTTTGGCCAAAGCCTTTGCGCGGCCAACGCCTTTGGCGAGGATACGGACTGCACCTGCGCTTCCCTAGGCGCGACGCTGGGCATCGTGCTGGGGGCTTCCCGTCTGCCGGAGCGCTGGACCGCGCCCCTGGGCGATCAGATCGCCACCCTTTGCATCGACAAGACCAGCGGCGGGGTTTGGGTGCCCAAGACCGTCACGGAACTGACCGAGCGCGTGCTGCGGGTGACGCCGCTCTTCCTGGGGGTGGAGCTGTGCGACCTGCTGGCCCCGGGCGGCTACGCCATCCTCTGCCGGGAGGGCGAGGGGCTGTTGGCCCGGGAAGGGGACCGCTACCTGCCCCGCATCAACGGCGGCGGCAAGGACCAGCGCCTCACCGCCGCGCAAAAATGCGCCCTAAGCCCCTTTGTCACCATCCACGAATTCCCCGCCTTTACGGTGTATGTGGATCGCATGGGTTCCGCTTCCTTTCGTCAGGGCCAACCCCGCTCCTTCCGCGTGCGCGTGGTCTCCAGCCACACCCAGTGCCGCCAGGAATGGGTCCGCATCCGTCTCTTCCTGCCCAAGGGGGTTTGCGCCGACTCCGCCGAGGAGCTGCTGCTGCCCCTCAACAACCTCTGGAAGGCCGGCGCCGAGGCCAGCTTCACCCTCAACGCCGACGAGTTGGCGTCGGCCAAGCTGGAGTGCCTGGTGGATGTTTCCCTGGAAGGCCGTCACTCCAACGGCCAGGTGAAGCTCGTTCTCTATAGGGAGGCTTGAGAACCATGCCCTTGATCCTCATCAGTTGCTTTGATCCCTTCGGCGGAGAGCCGACCAACCCTTCCATGGAGCTGTGCGAGCGGCTGCCCCGGGAACTGGGCTTTGCCACGGTGGAAACGCTGCTTTTGCCCACCAGCTTCGCCCGCGCGCCCAAGGCCCTGCTCGCGGCGGTGGACCGTCTTGGTCCAAACGCCGTGCTCTGCCTGGGCCAGGCCGGGGGCCGCGCCGCCCTGAGCCTGGAAAAAATCGGCATCAACTGGATGCAGGGCCGCATCGCCGACAACGACGGCTTCCAGCCCGCGGGCGGCCCCATCGATCCCGACGGTCCCGCCGCCTATTTCTCCACCCTGCCCGTGGAGGCCATGGTCCAGGCCGTTCGCCAGGCCGGCGTGCCCGCGGAGCTCTCCTTCTCCGCCGGGGCCTTCGTGTGCAACTGCCTGCTCTATTCCCTGCTGCAGGGCCTCGCCGCCAGCTCCCTCGCCCTGCCCGCCGGCTTCTTGCACCTGCCCTTTACCCCCGCCCAGGCCGCCGCAAAGCCCTCCGCGCCGCCCTCGATGGCCTTGGCCGACATGGAAAGGGGCCTGCGCGCCGCCCTCGCCTGCCTGACCGGCCGCCTCTAACCTCCCTGATTTGATTTTGAACGAACAAAGCCCCGCGGCGTTAGGCAGCGTCCCATAAGGAAGTAAAAAGAAATTTGGCAGGAACCGGCGTGTTAAGTCACGCCGGTTCCGATTCATTTAGGGACTCCCTTCCAATTTTCAAAGGGATGCGGATTTGTCCCACATAG
>CALWRM010000006.1 GCA_944383925.1 uncultured Clostridia bacterium | reverse complement strand
TGATTAATTTATAAACGTTTAAACATATTCGTTGACATTATTTTTGTTATATGCCATAATTCGTTTATAAATCATGGGGAGGTTTGCGCATGGATACGCCATTGTGGACATTGGACCTTCCGGCGCTTGAGGCCGGCTATCATTTGGATGAGACGCGCAAGGCTTACGTTTGCCTCTGCTGTGGAAAACTCTATCCACAGCAGGAGGCCTTTCCCGTGGACGGGCGCTTGTTGCTGGCCGAGGCCGCCGTTGCCCAGCACGTGGCCCAGGCGCACGGCGGCATGCTGGATTGTCTGCTCTCCTTGGACAAGAAGCTCCTGGCCCTGACGGAAAACCAGCGCCAACTGCTGCGCCTGCTGTCCCAGGGCAAGAGCGACGCGGCCATCGCCGCCGCCCTGGACCTGTCCGCCTCCACCGTGCGCCACCAGCGCTTTACCTTCCGCGAAAAGGCCAAGCAGGCCAAGCTGTACCTGGCCGCCTATGAGCTGGCCATGCAGGGCGCCAAGCCCGACCGGGACTTCGTGGACATCGGCGCCGGCGAGGCCGCCGGCGACGACCGTTCCCTCATCACCCAAGAGGAGGAGCGCCGCGCGCTGCACAGCGCCTTTGTTTCCCTGGAGCCCCTGAAGATGCGCAGCTTTCAGATCAAGGAAAAGGCCAAGCTCGTGGCCCTGCGCCGGATCAGCGCCCAGTTCGAGACGGGGCGGCGCTATACCGAAAAGGAGGTCAACGACGTTCTGCGGGAAATCTACGACGATTATGTGACCTTGCGGCGCTATCTGATCCAGTACGGCTTTATGGCGCGTACCAAGGATTGCCGCGAATACTGGCGGCTCTGAGCCTGCGCCCGGCCTTTCCCTTCCGCCGCGCACAAGAAAAGGGCCCGGCTCTAGGCCGGGCCCTTTTCTTGTGCGCCTTGGTCCCTTGGGCGCGGGCGCAAACACCCCACTTTTACCCACGGTTAGGGTCGTCCCATTGCAGGAAATGGCGGCTCGGCGCAAAGCCCATGGCTTGGTAAAAGCGCTGCGCCCCGGCGTTGAAGTCCCAGACGCTAAGCTCGATCTTGCCAACGCCCCTTCGCCTAGCCTCCCCTTGCAAAAAGCGCACCAGCTCCGTGGCCACGCCTTGGCGCCGGCTGGCTTGCTCCACGCCGATTTCGTCGATGGACCAGTAGTTGTCTGCATACCGATACGGGGTTTCTGGCCGCCGGATCTCCTCCACCATGGCGTAGCCGACGACGCGCTCCCGGCGCAGGGCCACCCACAGCCCGCCCCGATCCAGAAACTCCTCCGCCCGATGCTGCACCTCGGCCGAAAAGCCGGGCTTAAACGCGTCGGGCCTGGCCTGCACGTGCAGCAGGTTCACCTCCCTGCGCAGCTCGTTGACCCGATCCAGCTCCTCCGCCCGCGCCAGCCGGATCATGGTTTTTTCTCCTTGGAGCTTTGGAGATCCAGCAGATACTCGATGGCCTTGCGGTAGCCGGCAAAGCCCAGCCCGCTGAAGCGGGTTTGGCAGGCAAGGCCCGCATAGGAGATCCTTCGGAACTCCTCCCGGCTATCCACGTCCGTCAGGTGCACCTCGACGGCCGGCAGGTTTACCGCCTTGAGCGCGTCCAATATGGCCACGGAGGTGTGGGTGTAGGCCGCCGGGTTGATCACGATGGCATCCTTCACCCCATACGCCGCCTGGATCGCGTCCACGATGGCGCCCTCGTGGTTGGATTGGAAGCACTCCACCTCCTCCACGCCCAGTTCCCGGCAGCATTGATGGATGTATTCCACCAGTTGGTCGTAGCTTCTTTCCCCATACAGGCCCCTTTCCCGGATGCCCAGCATGTTCAGATTAGGGCCGTTGATCACCAATAGCTTCATAAAACGCCTCCACGGCGGCCTCGGCCGCCTGCAAGATGGTTTCCGTGTTGTCGATTTGCGCGTCGGCAAAGCGCCGGTACAGGGGCATGCGCTCCCGCTCCATGCGCCGCAGGCTCTCCATATCCTTGGAGAGAGGTCTTCCCTCCGTGTTGAGCTCCTCCAGGGGCCGGCGCACGTGGACGAGCACCCCGTTTTGCCGGAGCAGGTCCCGGTTCTCCGGCCTGGTCACCACACCGCCGCCCGTGGCGATCACCGTGGCGGAGAGCTTGCCAAAGTCGCCGAGCACCTCCGTCTCCAGGCGGCGGAAGGCCTCCTCTCCATGCCTTGCAAAGAAATCCGGGATGGACATCCCCGCCCGCCGTACGATCTCCTCGTCCGCGTCCAGCGCCCTGCGGCCGAGCAACGCGGCGGCGCGCAGGCCGATCTGCGTCTTGCCGCTGCCCGGCATGCCGATGAGCACCAGGTTGAGCATGGAGGCGCGCAGCTTCGCGGCGACCTGGGGAATGAGCTCCTCCGGCAGCTGCTTGCCGGTGAACAGCTCGCAGGCCCGCTTGGCTTGGGCCACCAGCATCTCCAGTCCGCCCGCGTGCGCGATGCCCAGGCGCTCCGCCTGCAACAGCAGGGCCGTGTGCCTAGGGTTGTAGATGACGTCCAGCACGCCCTCCAGCTGGGGAAAGCGCTCCAGATCCACGGGGCTTGCGCCGTTGCCCGGGTACATGCCCACCGGCGTTGTGTTGATGAGGATTTGCGCATCCCGGTGCGCCTCCAGGCCCTCGTAGGTCAGCGGCCCGCTCCGGGAAACCACCAGCACCTGAGCCGCACCCTGGCGGCGCAGCATGGCGCGGGCCGTCAGGCTGGTACCGCCGCTGCCCAGCACCAACACCTTCTTTCCCCGCAGGGGCACGCCCAGCAGGCGGGCCATGTACTCCATGCCGTATAGGTCCGTGTTGTAGCCAAGCAAGCGTCCGTCCTTCTGCTTGACGATGGTGTTGACGGAGCCGACGTCCTTGGCCTCCGGAGAGATGCCATCCAGGTAGGGCAGCACGGCCTGCTTATAGGGAATGGTCACATTCAGGCCCCTAAAGTCCTTCTTGCGCAGGAAGGGGTCCAGCTCCTTCCTGTCCAGGGGGCAGAGGACGTACTCGTACTCGGCCAGGGCTTGGTGGATGGGCACGGAATAGCTATGGCCCAGCTTTTCACCGATCAATCCAAATTCCATGACACGCCACCTATTAGAAGATCTCCTGGTAGCCGCCCAGGAAGGCGAAGTTGCTCAGCTCCCGCTCCAGCTGGGAGAGGATGTTCAGCACTTCCGGCGCGTTGGGGGTCGCCTCCAGGTCGAAATAGAACATGAACTCAAAGTCCTTGCCGGGGATGGGGCGGCTTTCCAGCTTGGTCAGGTTCAGGCCGAGGCTGGCAAACTTGGCGATGATGGAGTACAGGGAGCCGGGCCTGTGGGGAATGGTGAACATCAGGGAGATGCGGTTGGAGCCCTGGAAGATCTGCAGGTTCTTGGAAATGCAGATGAAGCGGGTATAGTTGTGGTCCGTGTCCTGGATGGTTTCCTGGAGAACGCGCAGGCCGTACAGCTCGGCGCAGCCCACCGAGGAGATGGCCGCCACGTCCGTCCTGCCGCTGCCCGCCACGTACTTGGCTGCCGCGGCGGTGTTTTCCATCACCGTCACCTTCATGTTCGGGTGCTCCTTAAGGAACTGACTGCACTGGCTGATGGCCTGCTGGTGGGAGACCACCTCGGCGATGTCCGCCATTTTCACACCTGGGTTGACCAGCAGGGCGTGGTCCACCTTGAGCTTGATGCTTCGCGCGATGTAAAAATCGTACTTCTTCATCAGGTCGTAGACCTCCGTCACGGAGCCTGCCGCGCTGTTTTCAATGGGAAGGATGCCATATTCGCAAAGCCCTGCCTTCACGGCCTGAAAAACGCCGTCGAAGCGCCCGAAATACATCACATCCGCCAGGGAGAAGATCTTGTCGCAGGCCTGCTGGGAATAGGCGCCTTCCACGCCCTGGCAGGCGACGGTGGCCTTCTTGGGGAACTGGGCCGGCGTCTCCCGGACGGCCCGCTCGATGGCCTTGGCCAGCTCGCCCTCATACCCCAGGGCAAGCTGCTGTGCGCTGCGGCTCATGTCAAACAGCGTGGAATACAAAATCTTGGCATAGGGTTGGTACTTTTCGCCCACCAGCTCCGCCACGCGGCTGAGGATCTCCCGCTCCCGGCTGCGGTCCAGCACGGGCAGCTTGTTTTCCTTCTTGTACTGGGCGATGGCAAGGGCGGTGTCCATGCGTTCCTTAAACAGCTCCGCCATCTGGTCGTCGATTTTGTTGATGTTGGCGCGCAAATCCTGAATGTCCATGGCGATCTCCTCCGTATGTATGGCTTTGTCGTTCGTTCATCTTGGTTATAAGCCTTTTTCCGCAGCTCTTTCCAGCAGCAAATCCGTCAGGCCGATGGCCAGGGCGGCTTCCACGCAGGGCACCGCGCGGGGCACGATGCAAGGGTCGTGCCTTCCATGGATGACGAGGGGCTGGTCGCAGCCCTTCTCCAAGCTCACGCTTTGCTGTTCCTGGGCGATGGACGGGGTGGGCTTGAAGGCGCAGCGGCAAAGGATGGGCATGCCCGAGCTGATGCCGCCCAGGATGCCGCCGCAGCGGTTGGTCTTGGTGCGCACGGACCCGTCCTGGGCCATGGCGAAGGGGTCGTTGGCCTGGGAGCCGCGCAGCGAGGCAAACCCGAGTCCCTCGCCAAACTCCACGGCCTTGACCGCCGGGATGGCGAAGAGCAGCTGGGCGAGCCGGTTTTCCACGCCCCCGAACATGGGTTGGCCGAGTCCGGCCGGCACGCCTTGGCAGATGGCCTCCACCACGCCGCCCAGGGAATCCCCTTGGGACCTGGCCTGCAGGATGGCCTGGCGCATGCGCTCGCCCACCGAAGGGTCCAGCGTGGGCAGCTCCAAGCCCCCAAGGGCCGCTAGCGTCTCCTCCTGCTCGCCCAGCGGATCAAAGGGCCGGTCCTCATCGGCGGCAATGCGCCGCACGTGGGCCGCAATCCGGATGTTCCGCTGTTCCAACAGTTGAAGGCAGATGCCGCCGGCGATGCACAGCGGGGCCGTCAGCCTGCCGGAAAAATGGCCGCCGCCGCGAATATCGTGGTAGCGCCCGTATTTGACGAAGGCCGCGTAGTCCGCGTGGGAAGGTCTTGGGCAATCCCGCAGGGCTTCGTAATCCTTGGAGCGGGTGTCCGCGTTTTCGATCACGGCGCTGATGGGCGCGCCGCAGGTGTAGCCGTTCACCAGGCCGGACAGGAAGCGAGGCCTATCCGCCTCCTTCCTCTGGGTGGACTGGGCGTTACGCCCGGGGGCGCGGCGGTCCAAAAAGGCCTGCAGCCTCTCCTCATCCACGTGCAACCCCGCGGGAAGGCCGTCCAGCACCACCCCGATGCCGCCGGAATGGGATTGGCCGAATATGCTGACGCGCAGCAGGACGCCGGTCATGGATGCCATTGGATTTTCCCTCCCAAGCGTTCAAAATCCCGGAAAAAGCCCGGATAGGACTTGTCCACGGCCTGCGCGCCGAGGATTGTGACCTCTCCGCGGCAGGCGGTGGCGGCCACGGCGAGGGCCATGACCATGCGGTGGTCCCCAAAGCCCTCGCAAACGCCGCCTTCCAGGCCGCCGCCCGGCAGCTCCAGCTCGTCCTCGCCGGCCTTGGCCTCCATGCCGAGGGCTTGAAGGGCCTGGACCACGGCCTCCAACCGGTCGCTTTCCTTCATGCGCAGCCGTTGCACGCCGCTCAAGCGGCTTTCCCCCTGCGCAAAGGCCGCCGTCAGGGCCAGAACCGGCCCAAGGTCCGGCGTTTGGCGCAGGTCCTGCCGCACGCCCCGGAGCCCTAGGCCGCCGACGCGGACCCAATCCTCGCCCGTCTCCACCCGCGCGCCCATGGCCTCCAGGGCCTGGACCACGGCCCGGTCCCCTTGGGCCGAGGAAAGGCGCAGGTTTTCCACCGTCACCTCGCCGCCGAGGGCGCCGGCGCAGAGCCAGAAGGCCGCGTTGGACCAATCCCCTTCCGGCCGAAGCTGGCCCGGGCTGCGGTAGCGTTGGCCGCCGGGCACCCGATAGCCGCCGGGCGTCTTTTCCACCGTCACGCCGAAGCGCGCGAGGGTGGAAAGGCTCATTTCCACATAGGGGGCCGATTCCAGGGGGGAGCTGAGCTCGATGCGGCTATCGCCCGGCAACAGGGGCAGGGCGAAGAGCAAGCCGCTCACAAACTGGGAGCTGACGGAGCCCGGCAGGGAAAAGACCCCCGGCCGCAGCCCGCCCTCCAGCCTTAAGGGCAGGCGCCGGCCCGTTACGCGGCAGCCGTTGGCGGCCAGCGCGTCCAGCAGGGGGCCCTGCGGCCTTTCCGGCAGGCGGCCCTCGCCCGTGAAGCAGCTGCAGACCCCCAGGGCCGTGGCGACCGGCAGCAAGAAGCGAAGGGTGGAGCCGCTCTCCCCGCAGCAGAGCACGGCGCTTTCGGGGGGCTTGCCTGCGCGGATGCGGCAAACCCCGCCCTCCACGCGGATCTCGGCCCCCAGGGCGGCCAGGCAGCGCAGCGTTGCCCACATGTCCTTGGATGGGTTCTCCCAGGGCAGACAGCTCTCCTCCCGGGACAGGGCGGCGGCAATGAGCAGCCGGTGTACGTCCGACTTGGAGGCGATGGCCCGCACCCGGCCCCGCAGCACGCCGGGTTCTATGGTTACGTTCATGTCGATTTCTCCTTTGCCTTGCTTTCCTCTAGGGCTTCAGCGGCGAGGGGCGCTCGTCCTTCCATGGTCACCGTGCTGCCGCGCCCCCGCCCCGGACGAGCTAGGAGAGCGCCGCCTGAAGGAAGTCGCTGAGCTTGTCCACCTCCAGGCTGTACCGGTAACACTCGCCGATCTTCCGCGGCAGGATCAGGTGGATGCGCTCGCCCCTGCGCTTTTTGTCCGACAACGCCGCACCCAACAGCTCCTGCACGCCATAGGGGCAATCGGCGGGCAGGCGGTTGGCCTGCAACGCCTGTTGGATTTGCGGCAAGCAGTTTTCCTCGCTCAGGCCCAGCTTCCAGGCCGCGCGGGCCACGGCCGCCATGCCGATGGCCACGGCCTGGCCGTGGGGGATGGTCAGGCCGCTGGCCTTTTCCACCGCATGGCCCAGGGTATGGCCCAGGTTCAGCAACTGGCGCTTGCCTTCGTCGAACTCATCTTCCTGCACGATGTCCGCCTTCATCTGGATGCAGCGGGCCACCACGGCCTCCTCGTCGAAGCGTCCCGTGCCTTCCTTCACCTGGTCGAACAGGTCTCTATCTCCCAGCACGCCGTACTTGATCACCTCGGCCATGCCGCAGGCGTATTCCTCGGCCGGCAAGGTTTTGAGCGTTTCCATGTCCATGACCACCAGCTCGGGCTGGTAGAAGCTGCCGACCAGGTTCTTGCCCTCCGGCAGATCCACGGCGGTTTTGCCGCCGACGGAGGAATCCACTGCGGCCAACAGGGTGGTTGGGGCCTGCACAAAGCCCAGACCGCGCAGGTAGGTGGCGGCCGCAAAGCCGGTCAGGTCGCCCACGACGCCCCCGCCAAGGGCCAACAGCGTATCGGACTTGGTCAGGCTCTTTTTTGCCAAATGAGAAAGCAGGCGGGCGTAGGTGGCCAGGTTTTTGGATTCCTCGCCGTGCGGGAAGACGAAGGAGTCGGCCGCAAAGCCCGCCATGCAGAGGCTCTCCTGGACGGCTTGCAGATACAGCGGGGCAACGCGGTCATCGCAGACCACCAGCACGCTGCCCGCCCTGCCAGCCTGGCGCATCCGTCCGCCGACATCCGCCAACAACCCCCGGCCCACCAGCACGCGGTAGCCCTTGGAGGCCTTCACCTCGATGGTTCTCATCCTCTTTCCCCCTCCTCCAGGGCTTCCTTCTTTTCCCTGGCGTTCTTGAGCAGCTGCTTGAGCTCCGCCTCGTCCCCGGCGCGCAGCAGGCGGACATAGGTGTTGAGCCTGCGGCTCAGGCCCTCTATCTCCTCCGCCAGCGCTTCCCGATTGTCCAGGAACAGTTGGGTCCACATGTGCTCATTGAGCTTGGCCACGCGCGTCATGTCCCGAAAGCTGCCCGCCGAAAAGCCCATGTGGCTTTCGGCCGTGGGGCTTTGCACATAGGCACAGGACACCACGTGGGCCAGCTGGGAGGTGTAGGCGATGATGCGGTCGTGCCCCTCCGGATCGCTGTATTGGATGCGTCCAAAGCCCAGCTGTAGGAAAAACGCCTCCAACACTTGCAAAGTAGCCCGGTCCGTGCCCTCGGGCGGGGTCAGGATCATGGACGCGCCGCCGAACAGCTCCGCCGTGGCGGCCGCATAGCCGGACAGTTCCCTGCCCGCCATGGGGTGGCCGCCCACATAGCGCAGGCCATGGGCCCGGGCCAGCGCCAGCAGCGGCGCAAAGACCGCCCGCTTGACGCCGCACAGGTCCACCACCAGCGCGCCGGGCTTTAGGCCGGGCGCCAGTTCCCGCAGGCACTGGATCGCGCCGTCCGGGTAGAGGGCCAGCAGGAGCAGGTCCAGCTCGCCCGCATTTTCCCTCGTAAGCTCCGCCTGCACCACGCCCTGCAGCCGGGCCGTTTCCAGAATCTCCGCGCTTTTTTCCAGGCCGAACACGCTGTGGGCGGCGGTATATCGGTGGATGGCCTTGGCCATGGAACCCCCGATGAGGCCAAGGCCCGCGATGCCAACGTTCATGTCGTTCTTCTCCTTACGCCTCAATCGCGCACCGCATAGGGCAGCACCTTTTGCAGCCTTTTCATCATGTCGTCAAAGGCGGCGGGGGTCAGGGACTGGGGACCGTCGCAAAGGGCGTGGGCCGGGTCGTTGTGGACCTCGACGATGAGGCCGTCCGCGCCGGCCACGGCCGCGGCCACGGCCAGCGGCTTAACCAGGTAGGCGGCGCCGGTGGCGTGGCTGGGATCCACCACGATGGGCAGGTGGGTCAGCGAACGCAGCACGGGAATGGCGGACAGGTCCAACGTGTTGCGGGTGTAGGTCTCAAAGGTGCGGATGCCCCGCTCACAGAGGATCACCTGCTCGTTGCCGCCGGCCATGATGTATTCGGCGCTCATGAGCAGCTCCTGCAGGGTGTTGGCCAACCCGCGCTTGAGCAGGACGGGCTTGCGGATGGTGCCTAGCTGCTTGAGCAGTTCGAAGTTTTGCATGTTGCGGGCGCCCACCTGGATGATGTCCACATCCTCGAACAGGGGCAGGGTTGCGGCGTCCATGATTTCGGTGATGATGGGCATGCCGGTGATGCGCTTGGCCTCCAGCAGCAGGTTGATGCCCTTGCCGTGCAGGCCCTGGAAGGCGTAGGGGCTGGTGCGGGGCTTGAAGGCGCCACCGCGCAGGATGGTGGCGCCGGAGGCCTTGACCGCCTTGGCCACGCCGATGATCTGTTCCTCGCTCTCCACCGAGCAGGGGCCGGCGATCACCTGGAAATTGCCTCCGCCGATCTTGTGGCCGGCCACGTCGATGACGGTGTCGTCCGGATGGAACTTGCGGTTGGCGTTTTTGAAGGGCTCCTGGATGCGCTTGACGTCCTCCACGATGTCCAGGGCGCGAATGACGTCCATATCCACGCGGGAGGTATCCCCGATCAGGCCGATGATGGTCTGCTGCTCGCCGACGGACACGTGGGTGTTCAGCCCCATGGAGTGGAACCAATTGGTCAGGTTCTCCATCTGTTTTGGATCAGGGTTGTTCTTGAGCAAGACTACCATTTTTCCGTCCTCCGTTTCGCTAAAATGCTGGGCATGAAAAAGGCCCCAAGCAGTTTCACTGCCTGGAGCCCTTCAAAGCCTTTTTCCTCATTCCCCATCGAGGAACCTTGGATCAGCCTTTGGTGGATGCGGCCTCATTTTCAGCGAAACCCAAACAAACCTTACCCGCAAAGCTGGTAAAGTAAAAGTAGTAATAGAAGTTCGCCGAAAACGCCTTGTGCAACATCTACCTGGCCTCTCCTTTCCTCGGAAAGATTGAACCAAGTATAGCACAATTGTCTTTGCCTGTAAATGCTTAACCCAAGAAGTTTTCATTTGTAACGAAGGCCAACCTCCATGGCGCGGCGCGCTGGCGCCTTCTGCCATGGAAAGGCTGCATAAAACAGCCGTCTTCTCAAATACTACCTCCTAGAACGACACGGTTTTGAAGGAGGCTTGGCTTTGAAAGCAACAGGCATTGTGCGCCGCATCGACGAGCTGGGGCGCGTGGTCATTCCCAAGGAGATTCGCCGCACCCTCCGCATCCGCGAGGGAGATCCTTTGGAGATCTTCACCGACCGGGACGGCGAGGTCATTTTGAAAAAGTACTCTCCCATCGGCGAGCTTTCCGCCTTCGCAAGGGAGTATACCGAGTCCCTGTACCGCACGCTGGGCCATATGTCCCTCATCTGCGACAAGGACCAGATCGTATCCTGTTCCGGCGTTTCGCGCAAGGAGATGCAGGATAAGTCCATCACGCCCGACCCAGAGCAGGCGAACCCCAGCCGGCAAACCTTTCTATATAATAAGGGCGCCGGTCGTGCTTGTCCGATCCTTCTGGGTGAAGAGGAGAGCGGCTATACCGCCCAGGTGATCACCCAAATCCTGGTCAGCGGCGAAAGCGTTGGCGCGGTTCTGCTGCTGTCCAAGGAGGCGGAGAAGCGCATGGGCGATACCGAGATCAAAGTCGCCGAGACCGCAGCCGGCTTTATCGGCCGGCAAATGGAAACCTAAATCGAGCATAACCATTCCATATCATGGAAGGCCAGGAACGAAGCCGGGCGCGCAGGCTCCCCACTTCGTTCCTGGCCTTCCATTTTTGCGTGCTTGTTTCTTGTTCTTTCCCGCTCCGCAACGCCTTGCGTTTTGGGGCCTGTTAGCCTATACTTTATTTGGTGAGGTTGCGGCATTTGCCCTCCTTGTCCATTGCTAACTCGCTTGCAATATAGAAAGGGAGCGTCTTTCCAGATGAAGGTCGTGATCGTCGGCGACGGCAAGGTCGGCTTTACCCTGGCCGACCAGCTTGCCAAGGAAGGCCACGACGTTGTGGTCATTGACAAAAACAAGGCCGTGCTCAACCAGCTATCCGAGCAGCTGGACGTCATGGTCATTCCCGGCAACGGGGCTAGCCTTACGGTGCAGCGGGAGGCCGGCGTCGGCGAAAGCGACGTGCTCATCGCCGCCACCTCCGCGGATGAGATCAACCTGCTCTGCTGCATCCTGGGCCGCAAGCTCGGCTGCAAGCACACCATCGCCAGGGTTCGTAATCCCGAATATGCCGAGCACATGTACTTCCTCAAGGACGAGCTGGGGCTGAGCATGACCATCAATCCGGAGCTGGCCGCAGCCAGGGAGATCTTCCGCCTGCTGCGCTTTCCCAGCTTTCTCAAGCGCGAATCCTTCGCCAAGGGCCGCGTGGAGATCGTGGAGATCGACCTAAAGCCCGGCAATCCCCTGGTGGGCAAGTCCCTGATGCAGCTGCAACAGGTCGTCGGGGTCCGCGTGTTGGTCTGCGCGGTACAGCGCCAGGAGGAGGTGCACATCCCCACGGGTTCCTTCGTGTTGCAGGAAGGGGACCAGATCTATGTAACGGCTTCCTCCAGCAACCTGCTACAGTTGGTGCGTTCCTTAAACCTCATCCGCCTTAGGGTGCGCAACGTTCTGCTGGTGGGCGGCTCGCGCATTGCCCATTACCTGGGCCTCATGCTTACCGAAAGCGGCATTTCGGTCAAGATCATCGAGATGCAGCAGCACCGCTGCGAGGAGCTCTGCGAGCTTCTGCCCAAGGCAACGGTGGTTTGCGGCGACGGCACGGATAAACAGGTGCTGCTCTCCGAGGGTATCGAGCAGATGGACGCCGTGGTTTCCTTAACGGACATGGACGAGGAAAACCTGTTGGTTTCCACCTATGCCCGGCACCTACAGGTGCCCAAGGTGCTTACCAAGATCAACCGCATGGAGTATATCGACGTCTATCGGGAGATGGGCATCGGCAGCGCCATCTCGCCTAAGCTGCTTTGCGCCACGGATATCGTGCGCTACGTCCGCGCCATGCAGAACACAACCGGCGGCGCCGTGCTGGCCATCCATTATCTGGTGGACGGCCAGGTGGAGGCGCTGGAGTTCACCGTCACCAAGGGCACCAAGTATTTGGGGCAGACCTTGACGCAGATCACGCTCAAGCCGGACCTGCTCATCGCCTGCATCAACCGGCGCGGCACCGTCATCATCCCCAAGGGTTCGGATACCCTCGAGCAGGGCGATACGGTGATCGTGGTCTCCAAGGGAAGCCACACCATCTACGACCTAAACGATATCTTTGCCTAAACGGTTCAAGAAAAGGAGCTTTCATGCCGAAATGAACCATCGAATGATCGTGGCTATCAACTGCCACATCCTGCGCATCGTGGCCCTGTTCATGCTGCCAGCCTTGGGCATCTCCCTTTTTCAGGGGGAGCAATCCTCCGTCTTCGGCTTTCTGGCCGCCATGGCGCTGATGTTCCTGCCTTCCATTACCCAGCTCATACCTAAATGGCGTCCCAAGCGCCGCAATCTCAACGCCAAGGATGGCTTTGTGATCGTGGCCATCACCTGGGTCTTGGTTTCCGCGCTTGGCGCCCTTCCCTTTGTGTTCAGCGGCTATATTCCCAACTTCATAGACGCCTTCTTCGAAACGGTCTCCGGCTTCACCACCACCGGCGCCTCCATCCTTCGGGATGTGGAGGCCCTGCCCATGGGCCTGCTCTACTGGCGCAGCTTCACCCATTGGCTGGGCGGCATGGGCGTGCTGGTGTTTTTGTTGGCCATCGTGCCCATGGGGCGGGACGCGGGCTATTCCCTCTACCTGCTGCGCGCCGAGAGCCCCGGTCCCCAGGTGAGCAAGCTGGTGCCGCGCACCAAGCGCACCGCCATGATCCTCTATGGCATCTACATCGCCCTCACCTTCTTGCAGATCGTGCTCCTGCTCTTGGCCGGGCTTCCCCTCTTTGACGCCATCACCACCGCCTTTGGCACGGCCGGCACCGGCGGCTTTAGCATCCATAACGACTCCTTGATCAGCCTAAGCCCCGCTGTGCAGATCATTGTGACGGTGTTCATGGCCCTCTTTGGGGTCAACTTCAACGTCTACTACCTCCTCCTCATGCGTTCCTTTACGAAAAAAACCTTCAACGAGGAGTTCCGCGCCTATTGGCTCATCCTGTTGGTGTCCTCCTTGGTGGTGGCGCTCAACATCCTGCACCTGTACGACAATTTCTGGGTGGCCCTGCGGCATGCGGCATTCCAGGTGTCCTCCGTGATGACCACGACGGGCTTTGCGACCGCCAACTTCGACCTATGGCCGGAGCTATCCAAGACGCTCTTGGTGCTGCTGATGTTGGTGGGCGCCTCCGCCGGTTCCACGGGCGGCGGTGTAAAGGTGGTCCGCGTGCTGATCCTGCTCAAGTATGCCCGCAACTCCATTCAAAAGATCCTCCATCCCCGCACCGTGCATGTGGTGCACATGGATGGGGGTGTGATCGACCGGGACACCATTCGCGGGGTGAATGTGTTCATCATCTGCTACCTGTTCATCTCCGTGGTGTCGGTCCTGCTCATTTCCATCGACGACTTCAGCTTCGAGACCACGGTCACCGCCATGGTCGCCTGTCTGAACAACATCGGTCCCGGCCTTGGCCAGGCGGGCCCCATCGAAAACTTCGCGGACTTTTCCTGGTTCAGCAAGCTGGTGCTCAGCGCGGACATGTTGCTGGGGCGTCTGGAAATCTTCCCGTTGATCATGGCCTGCACCCCCTCCTTCTGGAGAAAGGCGACCTGACGCGCCCGCTTCAAACAAACAAGCCCCCTCCGCCCGAATGGGGACGGAGGGGGCTTTGCTGCGTTTGGGGACGGGCGCGCGGTCAGCCAGGCTTACAGCTGCGCCTCGTACACGCCCTCCTCCAGCTTGGCCAGCTTGCAGGCCTTGCCGTTGAGGGTGGCGCTTTGGACGGGGGTGCGGGCATAGATGCGAAGCTTGTTGACGGGCATGTCCCCGGCTTCCACCTGGAGCGCGCCGCCGTCGAGCTTGGCGCACAGCTTGGCCGTGCAGCCGTCGTCGTAATACGCCTGGCAGAGCTCGTCCTTGATGTTCATGTACACCGTCAGGCCGGCAAAGGGCTCCAACGGAGTGTGCATCGGCGCGGTTTCCAGCATGGGAACGGCGCTGTTCTCCCGCAGGAACAGCGGGATTTCATCCAGGGCGGGCTGAACGGCCAGCCAGCCGTCGCCTACGGGCTTGCCGGTCTGGAAGTCCACCCACTCGCCCTTGGGCAGATAGACTATCTGCCGGGTCTGGTCGAAGGCGGGCGCCACGAGCAGAGAGGAACCCAGCATGTATTGCAGGCTCAGATCCCTGGCGTTGAGGTCCTCCTGGAACTCCAGCAGCATCGCTCGCATCATGGGCAGGCCGGTCAGATGGGTTTCCCAGGCGATGGAATAGACATAGGGAAGCATGCGGTAACGCAGCTTGTTCACCTTGAGGAAGGCCTTCTGGGCCTGTTCGGAATAGGCCCAAGGCTCCCTGGGGGTGGCCTGGCCGTGGCAGCGGCTCAGGGGCGAAAGCAGGCCCATCTGGGCGGAGCGGATGTACTCATCGTCCGCGGGCTTGGCGCGCTCGCCCTGGTCGTCGGCGTTGTAGAAGCCGCCCACGTCATAGCCCCAGAAGGAGACGCCGCTCAGGCCCATGCTCAGTCCGCCGCGCAGGATGGCGGCCAGGTTGTTCATATGGGAGGAGGAATCGCCGGCCCAGTTGGCGGGATAGTTCTGGCTGCCGGCATAACCGCTGCGGCCCCAGAGCATGGCCCGCTCGCCCATCTCGTCCTTGGCCTCCTTGGAGGCCTCAAAGATGGTCTTGGCATACAGCAGGGTATACTTATTGTGGCTTTGCAGGCCCGTTGAGCCGTCGTAGAACACGGCGTCCTCCGGAAGCTCCTCGGAAAAGTCGGTCTTGATGACGCCAACGCCCATGCGCATGAGCTTGCGGATCTTGGACTTGACCAGTTCCACCGCGTCGGGGTTGGTAAAGTCGATGGCGCACATGGGCGCGCCCATTTCCATGGGCAAGAACGCGCAGGGGCCGCCTTCCTTATTCTTCACCAGGTATCCCTTTTCGGCCAGCTCGCCATAGGTGGTCTTCTTGCCGTCCACGGTCTCGGGCATCACCGGCACATAGGGGAACATCCACAGCGACAGGTGCACGCCCCGCTCCTTCAGCCAGCGGACCATGCCGGGCGGGTCCGGGAAGCGCTCCTCGTCGAACTCCAGTAGGCCGCCCTTGCGGCCCATCCAGCCGTCGATATGTACCACGTCCAGGGACAGGCCGAAGTCGTCGGCCTTCTCCACGACCTCTTGCAGCTCCTGGCGGGTCATGTAGCTCATCCTGGACATCCACAGGCCGAAGGCCCACTTGGGGATCATGGGCGAGCGGCCGCTCAGGGCCGTATAGTCCTGTACCAAGCCCTTGAACTCCCGGTTGCCCAACAGGTAGTAATCCAGGTAGGGATCCTCGGCCTCCATGGTGTAGGAGACGCCGGAGCTGGCGCCCATGTCAAAGGAGCAGCGGGTATAGGTGTTCAGCAGCACCGCATATCCCTCGGAGCTAAAGAAGTACGGCATGGCCTTGTAGGAGACGTCGGAGTTGGTGGACAGGGCGTCCCTCTGCCAGATGGTGATCTTCTGTCCGCGCTTGTTAAAGCCGGTGAACTTCTCGCCAAAGCCGTAGAAGCCCTCGTCGCAATGCATATAGAAGCTGTCGAAGGCATGGATGGGCTCTCCCTTGTCGTTGAGGGTGAAGCCCAGAGGCAGGGCCTTGTGGTTCTGGTCCACGTTGAAGTCGCGGATGTGCTCGCGGGTAAGCTCCTGGCCATCCAGCAGCACGATCATCTCCCAGGGGCATAGGCGAAGCTGCAGCTGCAGCCTGCCGTAACACAGGCGCAGGCAGTTGTCCTCGTTCTTTGCCGAATAGCCGGTCTTGGCGGCGAAATCAAACACGGCGTTGGAGCGGAATTCTCCCTCGAGCCCGGGATACATGCGCAGACGGAAGCCCGTCTCGGACACGAATTGGATCAAGACCCTGGCGTTGGCCTTCTTGTAGGTTTCCACCTCCAGCAGCACGCCATCCTCCAATAGGGTATAGGCTCTGGCAACGTTCAAAAAGTCGCGGTTGCCGATCCTTGTTGCCTTGCTATAACCCTTTTGACCGACATCCGGTATGATCGTCCTTTGCAAACCCATGGTACACCTTCCTTTCTATATGTTAATTCCAAGTATAGGGCAAAGGCCGCCCCCGGGCAAGAAGGCGCGCCCGCAATTCATGATTTCTTTACAATAGATTGGATGGGCAAGAATGGTCACGTGTTCATAAAAAACAAAAGACCAACACACCTTTCCCTGTGTTGGTTTCTTCCAGGCAACCGTGGGCGGCTATTCCTCCAAGTCCAGTAGCTTATTGACCGCAGGCTGCATCATGGGTCTTGCGCGGTAGTTGTTGATCAGGGTTTTCTCCTGTTCGTTCAGCTCCCAGGGCAAGTCTTCGGAAATGCCGTCCCTCTTTTGCAGGCAGGAAAGGCTGATACCCAGGCCGTTGCAGATCTTGATGACGTTTTCCAAGGAAGCGCCGCCCAGGTTGCCCGAGAGCATGGACAGCAGCGAGGAGTAGGGCATTCCGATGAACTTGGCGTAGTCCTTGAGGGTAAAGCCCTTCTCCTTGATCTTGTACTTGATGAATTCGTCGCGAGTCATAAAATGTTCCCCCTTGCCCATTGAACAGGCGATGAAACTATCATAATACGGCGAACACACAAACGCAACTCGAAGGCGAGATTTTTCGTGTTGCGTTTCACATGCCGGGGTTCAGCCATCCCCCGTCTTGGCGGCAGCCAGCATTTCCCTCGCGTTTTGCAGCGCGGCGGTGGTCAGCTCCCGCCCGCCCATCATGCGGGCCAGCTCCCGAGCGCGGCCCTCCTCGTCCAGCGTTTGCACCCGCGTATAGGTGCGGTTTTCATCCGAAAACTTCTCCACGAGGTGGTGGCTGTCCCCCAACGCGGCGATCTGGGGCAGATGGGTGACGCAAATCACCTGTCTTTCC
>CALWRM010000005.1 GCA_944383925.1 uncultured Clostridia bacterium | reverse complement strand
TAATATTTTCAAATTCTTCAGGTTCAAGGAGCCTTCCCTTTGTTCTCAGGGTCATTTGCAGCTTCTGTGGTTCATCACCAGGATGCGGTCGGCATACTTGGCCACGTCATCCATGGAGTGGGAGACCATCATGATGGTGCGGCCTCCCTGGTGCCAGCGCTCCACCAGGGCGAGAATCTCCTCCCGGCCGGTGGGGTCCAGGCCGGCGGTGGGCTCGTCCAGGATGAGCATGTTCGGGTCCATGGCCAGCACGCCCGCGATGGCCACGCGGCGCTTTTGCCCGCCGGAAAGGTCGAAGGGCGACTTTTCCAGGCAGTCCTCCGGCAGGCCTACGCTTTCCACGGCCCTTCGAACCCGCTGAGCCACCTCTTCCTTGGAGAGGCCGAGGTTCTTGGGACCAAAGCCCACGTCCAGGGCGACGGTTTCCTCAAAAAGCTGGTATTCGGGGTATTGAAACACCAGCCCCACCCGGTGGCGCACTTCCTTTAGGGAGGTGGACTTGCTGCTCAGGTCCATGCCGTCCACCACCACGGTGCCGGAGCTGGGCTTGATCAGCCCGTTGAGGTGCTGGATGAGGGTGGACTTGCCGCTGCCCGTGTGGCCGATGACGCCGATGAATTCCCCGTCCTGCACCCGAAAGCTCACGTCCTGCAGGGCGACGGACATCAGCGGGCTCCCGGCCATATACACATGGCTTAAATCCTTTACAACAACGGGCATAGGGCGTTCACCATCTCTTCCACGGTCATGATCGTTTCCGGCAGGGGCATGCCCTGCTGCCGGAGCCTATGGGCCAGCTCGGCCATGGGCGGGGACTCCAGCCCCAAGGCCTTGAGGCGGGGCAGGTCCGTGAACAGCGTTCTGGGCGGGGCCTCCTCCACGATGCGGCCCTTCTCCATCACGACCACCCGGTCCGCCAGCAGCGCCTCCTGCATGAAGTGGGTCACGTGCACCACGGTGATGCCCTGCTGCTCGTGCAGCTGGCGCACGGTTTCGATCACCTCGCGCCGGCCGGAAGGGTCGAGCATGGCGGTGGGTTCGTCCATCAGCAGCACGTCCGGCTCCATGGCCAGGATGCCTGCGATGGCCACGCGCTGCTTCTGCCCGCCGGAAAGCATGTGGGGGGCGGACTGGGCAAAGCGGTCCATGCGCACCTTTTCCAGCGCCTCTCGCACCCTGCGCTGGATCTCCAGCGGAGGATAGCCCAGGTTTTCCAGGCCAAAGGCCACGTCTTCCTCCACGACGGTGGCCACCAGCTGGTTGTCCGGGTTTTGAAACACCATGCCAACCCGCTTGCGGATGTCCCAAATGCGCTGTTCGTCCGCCGTGTCCATGCCGTCCACCACGACGCGGCCTTCCTGGGGGAGAAACAGGCCGTTGAGCAGCTTGACAAAGGTGGACTTGCCCGAGCCGTTGTGCCCGACGATGGTGAGCCACTCGCCCTTTTGAATGGAGAGGCTCACGTCGTTGAGAACCGGCGTTTCCTGTCCCTCGTAGGCAAAGCGCAGTCCCTCCGCGCGGATGATTTCCATGGTGCTGCCGCCACCCCGTTTCGTCAAATTTGCAAAAAGCATACCACGCTGCGCCCGTTCAAAAAAGGCCAATAGGGTAAAATATCGTGGTTTAGGGCCTTTGGACGCAAAGAAAAAGCCCGAAGCGCCGCAGGGACGGCGGGGCTGAAAGGGGGTGCAAGGCCGTGGCGCAAAGGGCGCAAAAAACCCGCCGCCTGCCAGCGGCGGGGCCTTGCAGCCGCCGCGAGGGGCTACTGCTCCACCTGCTCCAAGATGCGCACGATGGAATTGAGGGAGCGCTCCAGTTCGTAGAAGTCCTTGTCCGGGATGGTGCCAACCCAGCGCATGGCATGGCGCACGATGGTTTCCTGAATGGAAGCCAATTGCTCCTCTCCTTCGGGCAGCAGCACCACCTTCACCACCCGGCGGTCGGTCTCGTCCCTGCGCCGCTCCACATAGCCGTCCGCGATGAGCCGGTCCACCAGGGGCGTGATGTTGGGCTTGGCGATGCCAAGCCGCTGGCTGATTTCGGACACGGTCATCACGCCGTTTTCGCCCAGCATGGTCAGTACCTGAACATGGGACATCGGCACGTTGTGCTCCGCCTGCACAACGTCCATGCGCAGCAACCGTTTTCGCAGCATGGGGAGCACGTCAAAGGTGGTTTTGGCCACCTGCTCTACCATTTCCTTGTTCACGGATTTTCTGCGCGGCATGTTCAGTCCTCCTCGTTGAAATGGGCGACTAGCACAGGGAATGGAGTTTCATTCTATTTAATATGTATATCATTATATTTCAAGAAGCAATAAAAATCAATCGTTACTTAACAAAAAGACGAAAAATTTTTATTTTAAGACAGGAATAGCGCCACTACCGTGCCAAATGAGCGATTCTTTTTGCTCGGATGTTAACGTTTGAGAAAATCTTGAAAAAATCGAACAAAGGCGGACCGCTCCGTGAAGCGAAACGGTCCGCAGCTCATAACCATGCGGTGCGGGCGTGCTTACGCCGCGGGCAGCAGGAGGGTCTGGCCGTCGGAGCGGATCACCACGTTTCCCTGTTCGTCGGTGCGAAACACCTGCACGCCGCGCTCCGCCAGCCTCTCGAGCACCTTTTCGCTGGGCTCGCCCTTTTCCTCGTTTTTGTCGCATGTGATGACGGCGTACGAGGGGGAGACGGCGCCCAGGAACTTGTTCTTGCTGGAGGAGTCGCTGCCGTGGTGGCCGACCTTGAGCACGTCGGCGGAGAGGTCAAAGCCGCTCTCCCGCAGGACCTTTTCGGCGGCGGACTCGGCGTCGCCCATGAATAGGAAGCGGTGCTGGCCATACTCCAGCACGAAGACCAAGGACCAATCGTTGATCTCGTCGCCAAAGTCCGCGTCCGGATCCGGGGAGAGGAAGGTGATGGTGGCTCCGCCGAAGACGAGGGTATCCCCGGGCTCGGGCACGCTGGTCTCCACCTGCTTTTCCTCCAGGGCGTCGAGCAGCTCCTCATAGTGCTTGGTGGTGTGGGGCTTGGGGGAGAGGAAGGCCTGACCGACGGGGTAGGCGAGGACGATGCGGTCCAGCGCGCCCAGGTGATCCTCGTGGGGGTGGGTGTTGACCACATAATCCAAGCTGTCCACGCCCTGGGCCTGCAGATAGGCCTTGATATAGGCCTCGTCGCCCGTGTTGCCGCCGTCCACCAACATGGTCTGTCCGTCGCAGCGCAGCAGCAGGCAATCCGCCTTACCCACGGCCAGGACATGCAGCTCAAAGCCCGTCTGCGCCGCTTCGCTCCCGGCGGAAGGCTCCTGCGTTTGGAGCGTTGGCGCGGGGGTTGGCGTGGGGGTTGGGGAACCCGCGCTGGGCGCCAGGGGCCAATCGCCCTCCAGAGCCAAGGCCACCACCAGGAACAACAGCGCCGCAAAGAGCAGGGCCGTGACCGCCGGGGAGGCGAAGGGGGCGCGGGGCGCCGGGCGCTTCTTCTTTCTAGCCGCCATGAATACCTCCGTTTCGTTTCATGCATTTGGGCCTTTTCGCGGGGAAGGAAGCGATTCCCCCTGCCTGGCCGCAGGCAGAGGGAATCGAGAAAAGAGCCTTGAAGCGCGCTACAGCAGGGCCACCAGCAGGCCGACGCAGGCCTCCAGGTCGGAGATGTCCACCATCTCGCAGGGGGCGTGCACATAGCGGCAGGGGACGGACAGGGTGCCGGAGGGCACGCCGCCGCCGGTGAGGTGGATGGCGCCGGCATCCGTGCCGCCGCCGGTGAGCACCTCAAACTGGTAGGGGACGCCGGCCTTTTTGGCGGCCTCCTCCATGGCGCTCTTCACCGCCGGATGGGCGATGACGGAGGAATCCATCACCTTGATGGCCGCGCCGCCGCCCAGCTTGGAGGGGGTGACGCCCTTTTTGTTCATGGGGTAATCGTTGGAAAGCGTCACGTCCAGGGCGATGCCCATGTCCGGCTGGATGGCGTAGGCGGCCGTGCGCGCGCCGCGCAGGCCCACCTCCTCCTGGGTGGAGAAGACGGCGTAGATCTCGTTGTCGCTGTTTTTCACCTGCTTCATGGTCTCCAACAGCACCGCGCAGCCGGAGCGGTCGTCCATGTAGGGGGAGGCGACGCGCTTGCCCATGTCGGACACCTGGGGACGAACCACGGCCCAGTCGCCGATGGCGGCCTTTTGCTGGGCCTCCTCCTTGCTGGAGGCGCCGATGTCGATGAACAGGCGGGCGGCGTTCAGCGGCGTGCCGGGAGCGTGGCCGCCCTCGAAGAACACGACGCCCTGGGCGCCGGACTTGAGCACCACGTGGCAGGCGATCACCTGGTCAAAGCGCACGCCGCCCAGGGGCATCACGCGCAGGAAGCCCTCGTCCTCGATGCCGGTGACGATGAAGCCGATCTCGTCCATGTGGGCCGAGAGCATGATCTTCTTGCCCTTGCCGTTGCCGTGCTTGACGCAGATCAGGTTGCCCATGGTGTCGCGGCGGGTTTCGTCCACATAGGGGGCGATTTCCTTTTCGATCCAGTCGGCGCAGGCGCTCTCCGAGCCGGTGGGGCCGGGGATGGCCAGGAGGTTCAAAAGCGTATCCTTAATCATGGCGATTTCTCCTTCTGTTGTTGAGATGGGCCCGTAGGCCTAGAGGCTGCCGGCGCTTTCCAGGAACGCGCGGCCCAGGAGCAGGGCGCCCTCCACGTCCTTGAGGCAGCACACGGGGGAGGGGGAGTGGATGTAGCGGCAGGGCACGGAGATCACCGCCGTGGCCACGCCTTGACCGGCCCGCTGCATGGAGCCGGCATCGTTGCCGCCGGCCACGCCGCGCTTGAGCTGCCAGGAAAGTCCCTTGTCCTCCGCCAGCTTGCACAGGTGGGCAAAGAGCCAGGGGGTGGCGATGGAGGCCCTATCCATGAAGGAGATGGTGGGACCCTTGCCCAGGGTGCAAACCTCCTCGTGCACCCGCGCGCCGGCGGTGTCGTTGGCGGTGGTGCCCTCAAAGGCGATGCCGATATCCGGCTGCACGCGCCTGGCGCTGACCAGGGAACCGTTGAGGCCGATTTCCTCCTGCACCGTGAAGGCGCAGCAGAGGTTGACGTCGTAGCGGCCCTGGAGCAGCTCCAGCAGCACCGCGCAGCCCACGCGGTCGTCCAGGGCGCGGGCCTTGAGCAGGCCCTCGCCAAAGTCCACGATGGGACCGTCAAAGCTGACGAAATCGCCCACCTTCACCTTGGTCAAGGCGTCCTTTTTGTCCCTGGCGCCGATATCGATGAAGAGCTTGTCGTGGGTAAAGGGATGGGTGCGCTCCTCGGGTTCCTGCAGGTGTACGGCCTTGGAGCCCAGAACGCCCGGCACCTTGTCCTTGCCCACGAGCACCCGCTTGGATACGCAGACGGCCGGGTCGATGCCGCCAACGGGCAGGTAGCGCAGCAGGCCGTCCTCCCGCACATATTGCACGATGAAGCCCACCTCGTCCATGTGGGCGGCCAGCATCACGGTCTTGGCATTGGGAACTTTGGCGTCCTTCCAGGCCAGCACGCTGCCAAGGGCGTCCACCTCCACCCGGTCGGCCAGGTCCTTGGCCTGCTCCAGAATGAAGGAGCGCACCTCGCCCTCGTTTCCGGAAACGCCGTGCAGGGCCAGCAATTCCCTTAGAAGCATAGCCATTCCCCCCATTTCTCGTCGATGCCCTTGAGGAAGCCCGCCAGCAGGCGGCCCGCCTCCTGGGCGCTTCTCTCGCTGATGGTTTCCACCATCGTGTGCATGTAGGCCAGCGGCAGGGAGATCAGCGCCGTGGGCACGCCACAATTGGCGGTGAACACTGAGTCTGCGTCGGTGTAGGTGCGGCGGCTGGAGATGTCCGTCTGCACGTCCACGTTCAGGGCCGAGGCGGCGTCCATCAGCCGCCTTTGCATGGCCGGATGCAGGGTGGGACCCTGGCCCACGCTCACCTTATCGATGGACATGGTGTCCCAGGGATCCGCGCCGGGCATATCGGCGTGGCATACGTCGAAGGCCACGGCCATGTCGGGGCGCACGTCGTTGGCGGCGTTCATGGCGCCGCGGGCACCGACCTCCTCCTGCACGGTGGCGGTGAACACCACGCGGCAGCCGAGGGAGACGTTTTGCAGCTCCTCCATGGCCACCAGCATGCAGGCCACGCAGGCCCGGTCGTCAAAGGTCTTAAAGGAGATGCGCTTGTTCATCAGGCGGGTGAAGGGTACGCGGAAGGAGACGGGATCTCCGATGCGCACCAAGGACTCCACCTTCTCCTTGGGATAGCCCAGGTCGATGGCCAGCTCGTCCAACCGGGCGGCCTTGTGGGCGCCCTCGGTCAGGTGCGGAGGCTTGACGCCGATGACGCCGAAGAGGTCCTCGCGGCCGTGGACCGTCACCTCGCTGCCGGGCAGGATGCGCGGATCGATGCCGCCGATCTGCCAGAAGCGCACAAAGCCGTTGTCCTCGATGCCGGTGACGATCATGCCCACCTCGTCCATGTGGGCGCAGACCAGCACCGTGGGGCCGACGGAGCCCATCTCCGCCCGCACGTTGCCCAGGGCGTCGATCTGCACCCGGTCGCTGTACTTGGCGAATTCCTGCGCGATGCGGCTGGCCACCGGGGTCTCGAAGCCGGATTGGCCGGGCAGCGCGCAGACCTCCTCCAGAAATTTGGCTACATCCATGTTGCTGTTTCCTCCTTATCCGCTGGGGGCAAGCCCCAAACGCGGCGCTTGCGTGGGAAAGTAGTGGCTTTATTGTATCTCACGGCCCAAGATCGCGCAAGTGCGGATTTCCCCTGTAATCGCGCGACTACAGAACCAGGGACAGCAGGTAAAAAAGCAGCAGGTGGGCCGGATAAAAGGCGTAAAAGAACCAGCGCAGAAAGGCAGAGCGGTTTCCGCGCTTGCCGTTGTACAGGGCCAGCAGCGGCAGGGCCAGGAACACGCCCACCTGGTAGAGCCGCAGCGTGCCGCCGGACAGATAGCCAAAGAGCAGACAGCCCGGCAACAGGTGGCCGAAGACTGCCACCAGCGAAAAGGCCAGCACCTGCTTTTTCCAATTGCCATGGAAGCAGCCAAAGCCCACAATCCAGAGCACGCCGACGAAGTTCCAATTGGCGTTGAAGGCCAAGGCGCAGCACAACAGAAGGCAAAGCCCCCGCAGCCAAGGCGAAAGCTGCGGCGCCCGCATGGCATGCAGGGCCACAAGGCCAAGCAGCAGGCTCCACAGCACGCTGGTGGACTCAAAAAAGCCATAGCCAAAGCACAGCACATAGGGAAGATGGGAAATGGCCGCGCAGACCAGCAGGCGCAGGGCGTAGGCCTTGAGGTTGGAGGTGTGATGATAGCCTTCCGCGATCAGGAAGCATAGGATGGGCGCGGCGATCCTGCCCGGCACGCGCAGCAGCCACAAGGGCCAGGCCTTGTAGGGAAGCAGGGCCACCACCAGGTGGTCAAAGAGCATGGCCAGCACGGCGATGAGCTTGAGCTGGTTGCCCGTTAAGGAAAGGCGAGGCATAGGCGGCGCTCCTTTCTGGCCGATGTTGGGCAGGGCGGGCGAAGGGGGGAGCAGTTCCAGCGTAGAAGAAGGGGAGGCGGAGGGAAAGAAGGCGGGAGTGAAAGAAAAGTAAAAAAAGTGGGCGGGGGGGGGGTAGACAGCTGTAGACAGCTATGCTATTCTTAAAGCAAGATACAATGTCTAAATGCGCGAAGTCAAGCTGTGCGCTTGGGCCTTTGCCACTGGATAATGAATTAGGAAAGGAGATGTTCGCTTGAAGACGAGGGAGAAGGCGTGGCTGTGCCTGCTGCTTCCGCCGGCCCTGCTGCTGCTCAGCTGGCTCTTTGCCCAATGCCTGTTCTATCCCCTGCTGGCGGAAGGGGCCCGGGAAGGGCTTTCCTTCTGGGGCAAGCTGCTTTGGTGCCTGCTGGGCGGCCTTGGCCTTGGGCTGCTGGCGCCGCTGGCGGAGGGCTTCGCTCCTCCGCAGCCCAAACAGCTGCTTTGGTATGCCTTGCCCCTGGCCGCCGTTTTGCTCCTGGCGGCCCTGACCAACGCCGCCAATGCCTGGTACCGCGTGGACGTGGAAACCCTACCCCTGCTGCTGGGGCTGGGTTTTGGCCCCTTGTGCCTGTCCAAGCGGCAGCGCAAGGGCGCGTTTTGGCTGTGGCTCGGCTTAGCCGCCATCCTATACGGCTTGTACCTCGCCGCGCAGGCCTGTGCGTTGCCTTGGGCGCTGAACAGCCGGTACGGCCAAGCGTGGGCGGGGCTGACCATCGCCATCCGCCTCCTGCAGCGCCTGGGCCTGCTGGCGGGCGGGTTCTACCTGCTGGGCTGGCCGGAGCCGGGCGCGCCCGGCAGAGGCCTTGCGGCCCTGCGCTGGACGCTGTACGGACTCTACCTGGCCTGGAGCCTGTTGTCGCTGCTGGAGCTGCTGCTGGGCGCGCAGGCCTTGGGCGGACTTGGAGGCTGGCTGTCCCAATACCCCATGGAGGACTTCGTGGGGGCGGGGCTGGTTTCTGTGCTGGGCGGCCAGGCCCTTTGCGGGCTCTGGAAGCTGGCCGGACGCAGGCGCCGCGCCTGACGGCCGTACGTTGGACAAAAGGCGCCCCCGGCCGCAAGGCCGGGGGCGTTTTGCCTGAAGGAGGGGAGGATTTACGCCCACCACATGCCGCCGCGATCCTCGAAGGCCATGGTCTCCTTGAGGATGGCGATGGCCTTTTGCAGGCCCTCGCCGGGGGACATCAGGCTATCCTCATGCTCGATGGACATCACGTCGTCGTAGCCCACCATGCGCAGGTTGGAGACGATGTCCTTCCAAACCTGGTAGTCGTGGCCGTAGCCCACGGAGCGGAAGATCCAGGAGCGGTGGATCTCGTCGCCGTAGTGCTTGGTGTCCAGCACGCCGTTGGTCTTGGTGTTGATCTCGTCGATCTTGGTGTCCTTGGCGTGGAAGAAGTAGATGGCCTCGCCCAGGTAGCGGATGGCGTAGACGGGGTCGATGCCCTGCCAGAACAGGTGGCTGGGGTCCAGGTTGGCGCCCAGGATGGGGCCGACGGCCTTGCGCAGGCGCATCATGGTCTCGGGGTTGTACACGCAAAAGCCCGGGTGCATCTCAAAGGCGATCTTCTCGATGCCGTGCTCCGCGGCCCAGGCGGAGGTCTTCTTCCAATAGGGGATGAGGACCTCGTTCCACTGGTAGTCCAAGATGGCGGAGAAATCGTCCGGCCAGGGGCAGGTGACCCAGTTGGGGGTCTTGTCCTCGGGGCTTCCGCCGGGGCAGCCGGAGAAGGTGATCACGCGCTTGACGCCCAGCTTTTCGGCCAGCAGCACGGCGTTGACAAAGTCGTCGTGGAAGGCCTTGGCCACGGCCTTGTCCGGGTGCACGGCGTTGCCGTGGGTGGACAGGGCGGCGATTTCCAAGCCGTACTTGTCGATGGTCGCCTTAAACTCCTGGATCTTCTTTTCGTCCTTGAGCAGCTCCTCGGGGTTGCAATGGGCCTTGCCGGGGAAGCCGCCGCAGCCGATCTCGATGGCCTGCACCCCGGATTGGGCCAGGTATTTGCAGGCCTCGTCCAAGGACTTGTCCGCAAGCAGCACCGCAAAAACACTCAGTTTCATCGCTTATTTCCTCCCTTGGTATAGATGGTGGTCGGCGAATATGGGACAAACTGTCAGCAAACAGTATACATGATTTTCCACGTTTTTCAAAGGGCCTTGAACGAAAAAAGCTATAGCGGCTTTCCGGCTTTTGCACAAGGTTAATTTTCGCCGCTCAAGGGCTTTCCGGCTTGCATTTTATCCGGGGACATGCTATTGTAAGGGGCGGTATCGTATGTTATCAACCACAGATGGTACTGTGGTTTGAAAGAGGTGAGGTAACATGAAGGAAAAGATTCATCCCAAGTACGGGAAGGCGATCGTTCGTTGCGCCTGCGGCGAAACGTTTGAAACCGGCTCCGTCAAGCAGGAGCTGAAGGTCGAAATTTGCTCCAAGTGCCATCCCTTCTTCACGGGCAAGCAGAAGCTGGTGGACACCGGCGGACGTGTGGATCGCTTCAAGAAGCGCTACGGCATGTAGGTGCAAAAAGGGGCTCCCCCGTCAAAACCAAACGATCCTGCGGCTCTCTGCGCGCGAGCGAGGGGAGCCGTTGGCGTATTGGTTTGAAGGGGGGCCCTTTTGTGTATCCTTCTTGTATCCATCGCGGATAGATCGCTGCGCGGCTGGGCAAAGACCCCGCCGCGGGAAAGGCAAAAGGCATGAGCAAACCCGTTCAACCCCAAGGAAAGGAAAGCCGTCCCTATATCGGCGGCCAGGCCGTGCTGGAGGGCGTGATGATGCGCTCCCCCGACCGGCTGGCCATCGCCGTGCGCAGGGCCAAGGACAAGAAGATCCAGGTCAGCGTCAAACCCCTGGATCCCCCCGCCAAGAAGGGCAGCTTCCTCAGCTGGCCCATCGTGCGCGGCGTGGTGGCCTTCATCGCGGCGCTGAAAAACGGCATGGACACCATCAACGAGTCCGCCCGGATGCTGGGCGACGAGGAGGAGGAACAGCCCTCGGCCTTTGAGCGGTGGCTGGCGGACAAGCTGGGCAAAAAGGTGGAGGACGTGGTGGTGGCCATCGCCATGCTCGTGGCCATCGTCTTGGCCGTCGGGCTGTTTTTCGTGCTCCCCTCCCTGGCGGGCAGCTGGTTTAAGAGCGTGATCGACAACCGCGTGCTGGCCAACCTCCTGGAGGGGGTGGTGCGCCTTGCCATCTTCCTGGCCTACATCCTCTCCATCGCCAAGATGAAGGAGATCCGCCGGGTGTTCTGTTACCACGGTGCGGAGCATAAGACCGTGCACTGCTACGAGCATGCCGAGGAGCTGACCGTGGAAAACTGCCGCAAGTATTCCATCATGCACCCCCGCTGCGGCACCGCCTTCCTGCTGATCGTCATGATCTTCTCCATCCTCTTCTTCACCGTCTTTGGCTGGGACGCCACCTGGTACACCAGGCTGTTGAGCAGGCTCCTGCTCCTGCCCCTGGTGATGGGGCTTTCCTTTGAGATATTGCAGGCCCTTGGCAGGCATGAAAACGCCTTTGTGCGCGTGTTGCGCTGGCCGGGCATGCAGCTGCAAAGGCTGACCGCCAAGGAGCCGGACGACTCCATGCTGGAGGTGGCCATCCAGGCCATGAAGGCCGCCGCGGGCATGCCCTACGAGGCGGAGGACTGGCAGGAGGAGCAGGCGGCGCTGCAACAGGAGGCACCGCAGCCCGAGAACGAGGCCCCGGCGCAGGCGCCGGAGGAGCAGCCCCAGGACGAGGGCCCGGCGGTGGGCGCTGGAGGCCCGCCCTGGCCCTGCTGCGCGAGGGCGCGGCGGCGTTGGCCCCCTCGCCCGACGCCAGGCATGACGCCCTGGCCCTGTTGCGGCGCGCCATAGGACTGGGGGAGGGCCTGACCGCCCTGCTGGAGGGCCGGGCGGAGGAGGACCAGGCCCAAGACTACGCCGCCCTGCTTCGCCGCAGGGCGGCGGGCGAACCCCTGCAGTACATCCTGGGGGAGGCCTACTTCATGGGCCTACGCTTCCGGGTAGACGAGCGGGTGTTGATTCCGCGGCAGGATACCGAGCTGCTCTGCGAGCTTGCGCTGGCGAGAAAGCCCCAAAACGCCCTGGAGCTGTGCGCGGGCTCGGGCGCCGTGAGCGTGGCGCTGCAAAGGCTTTCCGGCTGCCGGATGACCGCGACGGACATCAGCCAGGACGCCCTGGACGTTGCCCGGGAAAACGCCCTGGCCAATGGGGCGAGGCTGCGCCTGCTGCAGGGCGACCTGTTCCACGCCCTGCCGGCGGGGGAGCGCTTCGACCTAATCCTGTGCAATCCGCCCTATTTGAGCCGGGAGGACATGGAACGGCTGCAAAGGGAGGTGCGGCGCGAGCCCGCGCTGGCCCTCTACGGCGGGGAGGACGGCTTGGACTTTTACCGCAGGCTGCGCCAGGACTTCCCACAGCGTTTGGAGCAGGGAGGCTGCCTGCTGCTGGAGGTGGGCCGGGGCCAGGCGCAGGAGGTTTGCGGCCTGTTTGCGCCCTACGCCACGAGGGTGCACGCGGATCTAAACGGCATCGGCCGGGTGGTGGAGGTGCGCGCCCCGGGGAGATACGCCTGCCGAGACAGGGGAGGGCCGGACAAGCCGGAGAAGTAGAGAGAAGAGAGAAAGGAAAGATACGGATATGTATTTGGAAAAGCTGG
>CALWRM010000004.1 GCA_944383925.1 uncultured Clostridia bacterium | reverse complement strand
ACACCAGCAACAAAAAGCCAAGCACCGTATCCAACAGGGCCAGTTGGCTGATGCGGTACAGGGCCTTGGCGTTCTCCCGGCAAAAGGAGTTGTCCCGGCCGATGCGGGTGCAGATGCGCCAAAACAGGCCAAGGGCGAAATAGATCACCAGGCCAAGGGCCCAGCTCCACAGCAGGCAGGGCCAGTACAGCCAGGCCAGCTGCGGAAGGGCCTGGGCCATCTCCCAGCCGATGAGCGGAAGAAAAAAGCCCAGCAGGGCCAACAACATCAGCCCAGCGGCCACGACGATGCACTTTAGCCAGGTGGCAAGACGCTCTCTCTTCATGCGGTTTGTTCCCTCCCCTGATGCGTCCAAGGCCAAAGGGGCGCGCCGGTTTGGCCTCTCTGGAAAGGAGTATACAGCGCCGAGAACTGAAAGTCAATACATATTTATCGAAATACGATAAAATTAGAATGAAATGGATAAAGGGGCGGAGCTTCCCTCGAAGGGAGATGGACGCCCGCGGGCGCAAGCGTGGAGGCCGCTTGACAAAAGATTAAGAAAAGGTTATGCTGGTAAAAACACTTGGGACGCTCTGCGCCCAGGAGGAGAGACGATGTGCCGTCTTTTTGCGCGCCGGATGTTTTCGGCGTATAAGCCCTTTATCGGGAGCCTCGCCGCAGCTTAGCGCGAGGCATTTCCCCTCTTGACACGGGGAGCGGGAGGCGCGTTTGCCTGCCCGCCGGATGGTTTTGCCCTTTGCCAGAATGCCTCGCCGCCAAGCAAACGCGGCGGGCTTTTTTTGCGCAAAGGGGAACCACCAACGAAGGAGAGGGATTGCCATGCGAGGCGTATGGAAGGGTTTGGTTTTCTTTGTCAAGTTGTCCCTGCGGATGGAATGGCGCTACGTGGCCTACCAATCGCTGGCCTGCCTTCTGGAGGCGGCGCTGCCCCTGCTGGCGGTGTATCTGCCCAAATGCATCCTGGAGGAGATTTTGGGCCGGGCTGAGCTTCGCCGCCTGTTGGGGCTAAGCCTCGGCCTGCTTGGAAGCATCGGCGGATTGCGCGTGCTGGTGCGCCTATGCAAGAACAAGGCCTTTGAAGCCAGGCTGCGCCTGGCCGACCGCTTCATGCAGGAGATGTATGGCCATATGGCCGACGCGGACTATGAGCGTTTGGAGAGCAAGGAGTATCTGGATTTAAGGCAAAAGGCAGAAAAGATCCTGTATGGCAACGGCTATGGCTTTGGCTATGTGCTGGTCAACGCCCTGGACCTGCTGAGCAAGGGCCTGAGCCTGATGGGCTTTCTTTTGCTGTTGTTGCGGCTGCATCCCCTGCTGCTGGGGTCCTTTCTGCTGCTGGTGGGGCTGGACGCCGGCTTTGCCGCCAGGAACAAGCGCAAGGCCATCGCCCTGCAGCTGGAGGGCGCCCAGGTGGAGGGCCATACCATGTACATGGATCGGCTCTTTACCGAACCCAGGTTTGGCAAGGAGCTGCGCGTCTATGGCCTAAAGGGATGGTTCCTTTCCAGGCAGGCGGAGCAGATGGAGGAAAGCCGGGGATTTTACACCCGCATGAACCGCTATTGGAGCCGAAGCGAGCTGCTGGCCGCCGCCACCGAGCTGTTGCGCCAGGGCTGCACCTATGCCTACCTCATTGCCCAAACCCTGAGCGGGGCGATGAGCGTGGCCGATTTCACCCTGTATGCGGGCGCGGCAACGGGCTTTGCCCAAAGCCTGGCCGCCCTGCTGGAAAGCTTCATCGACATCAAGCAATATGGCCTGTATTACGACGCGCTGGAAGCGTTCTTGCAGGTGCCCGCCAGCTTGCGGGAACGGGGCGACCAGGCCCCGCCGCGGCAAAAGCTGGACATACGCTTCGAGAAGGTGGGCTTTCGCTACCAGGGTCAGGAGGCGTACGCCCTCAAGGACCTGAGCTTCACCCTTCGGGAAGGGGAGAGCCTGGCCGTGGTGGGAGAAAACGGGGCGGGCAAGACCACGCTGGTCAAGCTGCTGTTGCGCATCTACGCCCCGACCGAGGGAAGGATTTTGCTGGGCGGCCGGGACATACAGACGATGGAATACGACGAGTACATGCGCCTGTTTGCGGCGGTGTTTCAGGATTTTGAGCTCTTTGCCTTCACCCTGCTGGAAAACGTCGCCCTGCGCGCGCAGGGGGACAGGAAACGGGCGATGGAGGTCCTGGAGCAGGTGGGGCTGGGCGAGTATGTCCGCAGCCTGCCCGGGAGTTTGGACTGCTATATGAGCCGGCTCTGGTCCAAGGACGGCGTGGAGCCGTCGGGCGGCCAGGCCCAGCGCCTGGCCCTGGCGCGGGCGCTCTACAAGGACGCGCCCATCGTGGTGCTCGACGAACCGACCGCCGCCCTGGATCCCCGGGCGGAATACGAGATTTACCAGGGCTTTGACCGCCTGACGCAGGGCAAGACGGCGGTGTACATTTCCCACCGTCTGTCCTCTGCCAGGTTTTGCGACCGCGTGCTGGTGCTGGAACGGGGCAGGCTGGCCCAATTGGGCAGCCATGCGGAGCTGATGCGCCTAGGGGGACCCTATGCGGAGCTGTTCGGCATGCAAAGCCGCTTTTACGTATAGCTCGGACAATCCCCGGGCGGCTGCACAACAGGGGCTTGCGCAACGGCGCGGCCCCTGTTACCATGAAAAAAACAAACATCCATGTGGAAAGGGAGTGGACGCACATGAAGAAGGCCTTGGTCATCGGCGGAAACGGAAAGGTCGGCGGCTATCTTTGTCCCCTGCTGTTGCAGGCCGGCTACCAGGTCAAGAGCGTATCCAGGAGCGGCAAGCTGCCCCCCGCCCCCCAAGACGGCTATGAGCAGGTGGAAGCGATCCGGCTGGACCGCGGCCAGGAGGGATTTGAGGCGCAGATCGCCGCCCTGGGCGACCAGGACGTGGTGGTGGACATGATCTGCTTCCAGTTGGAGGACATGGAGCGCTTGGTGCGGGCGTTAAGGGGCAGGGTAGGCCACTACCTGGTCTGTGGCAGCGCCTGGATGCACGGCCACAGCAGCCAGGTGCCCGTGCGGGAGGAGGAGGACCGGGAGCCCTTGTGCGAATACGGCAGGCAGAAGAGCGCCATGGACCGGGCCTTGGGGGAGCTGTATGGCCGGGAAGCCTTTCCGGGCACGGCCGTGCACCCGGGGCACATCGTTTGCCCCAACACCTGGCCCATCAATCCCCAGGGGCACAACGAGCCCTGGGTCTTTGCGCATATGCGCCAGGGAAAGCGGCTGACGCTGCCGAACCTTGGCATGGAGACGCTGCACCACGTGCACGCCGCCGACGTGGCGGGCGTGTTTCTGGCAGCCATCCGCGCGGGCGGGCGCAGCTTCGGCCAGGGCTACCACGCGGTGTCCGACCGGGCGCTGACCCTGCGCGGCTACGCAAGCCAGGTGTATGCCTGGTACGGCTATGAACCCAGGCTGGATTTCCTTCCGGTGGAGGAGTGGGGCAAGGGCGTCTCCGAGCACGCCTACCAACAGTGCCTGGACCACATTCGCCATTCGCCCAGCTATTCCATGGAGAAGGCGAAGGAGCAGCTGGGCTTTGCGCCCGCGCACAGCTCCCTGCAGGCGGTGTGCGAGTGCCTGCAATCCCTGGGCGCGCTCTAGAGAATCGACGAAAAAACGAAGGAGAGGCCCTTCCCCAAAGGCTTTGGGGAAGGGCCTCGCTTGGATTTGAAAAGGGGCGGCGCTTACAGGGAGGCGCCGTTTTCCGCGATGATCTTGGAATACCAGTAGCCGGAGTCCTTGATGATCCGCCTTTGGTCGCGGTAGTCCACGAAGACCAGGCCGAAGCGGTCGTTGTAGCCCTTGGCCCACTCGAAGTTATCGGACAGGGACCACTGGAAATAGCCCGCTACCTGCACGCCGTCGTTGACGGCGCGCTTGAGGGCGCCCAGATACCTGGCCAGGAAGTCGATGCGCTCCGGGTCGTGCACCTGGCCGTCCAGGGCGATGGCGTCGGCGCAGCAGAGGCCGTTCTCGGTGATGTACAGGGGCAGCTGATACCGCTCGCAGAGGAACTTGGGGCCCCAATACAGGCATTCGGGGGTGATGGGCCAGTAGTTGGCCGTGCGGGGGAAGCCGGGGTAGCGCTCCACATACTCGGGGCCTTGGTCGCCCATGCGGACCTCGTGGCCGTTGTAGATGTTTTCGCCCATGAAGTCCAGGGGTTGGTGGATCAGGTCCAGGTCGGCCTGGGTGATCTTGGGCAGGTACGGGTGGTAAAGCCGCAGGCCTTCCTCCGGATAATGGCCGAGGAACACCGGGTCGGACCACCAGGGCACGTTCCAATACCATGCCTCGGGATCGGGATTGCGGAAGAGGTAGTCCTTGGCGGCCTGGATGTCCGCCTGGCTGTTGGGATCGTGGGGATAGGCCATGGTGCCGGTGGGCGCGTAGCCGATTTGGATGGGCTGCTTGGCCGCCTCGCGCATGGCAAGCACCGCCGCGCCATGGGCCTTCATGACGTTGTGGGCCATGAGCAGGGTGTCGCGGGCGCCATGGGTCAGGCCGGGGGCGTGTTCGCCGCTGCCCATGCCCATGCCGATGAAGCACTGGGGCTCGTTAAAGGTCATGTAATGGGTGACGCGGTCGGAGAAGGATTCCACCACCAGGCGGGCATAGTTGCGGAACCAATCCACGCACTTTTCGTTCATCCAGCCGCCTTGATGGAACAGAGCCGATGGCAGATCCCAGTGGTACAAAGTGATGTAGGGCGTGATGCCGTTGGCCAACAGGCTGTCAAAGAGCCGGTTGTAAAAGTCGATCCCCCTTTGGTTGACGGCGCCCTCCCCGTCGGGCAAGAGGCGGGACCAGGAGATGGACATGCGGTAGGCCGGAATGCCCAGGCGCTTGAGGATGGCCACATCCTCCTCGTAGCGGTGGTACTGGTCGCAGGCCACCTCGCCGGTGTGGCCGGAATACACCTTGCCCGGCCTCTCGGCAAAATCGTCCCAAACGCTGCGGCCGCGGCCGTCCTCGAAGGCGGCTCCCTCGACCTGATACGAGGCGGAAGCCACGCCCCACACAAAGCCCTTCTTCATATGCGTTCTCCTTTCTTTCTGGATGGAGTCCCCGGCGAGAGACCCCGGTCCTTAGCCCCGCCCGCGCGGGACCGCTGCTCTTTGTCTTCATTTTACCAGAAAAATACAAAAAGGAAAAGCAAAAGAAGCGGCGGAGGACGGGGAGTTTTCGCCTTGAGGCGCCGGAAAAGGAAAGGGCGGGTTAAGATTTCCGAAATGGAGAATTAATTGGTATTCCAATAGTTGACAATTCCAATCATCCGCCCTATACTTGGAACCGTTGGAATGCCAACTTTGGGAATTGCAAACGAATCTCACCGCGCCGGGAAAGGAGAAGTATGCGAAAAAAGGGGAACTTTGAGATGTTGCATCTGGGGCATGTCTCCCACATGCATTGGCGTGCCTGTAACTCGCGCCTATCGGCCGCGGGCATCACCCCAGCCATGCCCTTCATGCTCGATTACCTCAAGGACCATGCCGGCTGCATCCAGAGGGACATCGCCAGGCGATGGAACCTGGACCCTGCCACCATCACCAGCGTGCTGTCCACCATGGAGTCCGAGGGCTTGGTGGAGCGGAAGGCCGTGCCGGGCGACAAGCGGGCGTTGCAGGTCTTTTTAACCGCCAAGGGCGAAGAAAAGGCAGCCTTGGTCTACAGCATCCACGACGAGTATGAAAGGCTGAGCTTTCAGGGTTTTACCAAGGAGGAACGGGAGCTGTTCGAGCAGATGCTGGACCGCATCGAGCAAAACCTAAAGACGGAAAAGAAGGAGAGAGACGATGATCAGCAAACTGTCTAGGTATATCCAAGGCACCACCTGGATTTTCGTCGTCGCCGCCCCCCTGCTGATGGTCGTGGAGGTGCTCTGCGACCTGATGCAACCCACGCTGATGTCCCAAATCATCGACGTGGGCGTGGCCAGCGGCGACATGGCGGAAGTTTGGCGCACGGGCGGCATCATGATTTCCGTGGCCTTCATCGGCATTTTGGGCGGCGTAGGTTGCACGGCCACCTCCTCGGTGGCGGCTATGCGCTTTGGAGCGGCGCTGCGCAAGGGGATGTTTGACAACATCCAGACCTTCTCCTTCCGGGAGATCGACCGCTTCAAGACATCATCCCTCATCACCCGTTTGACCAACGACGTCACCCAGATGCAGAACATGCTGCGCTCGGTGCTGTGCATGCTGGTGCGCGCGCCCCTCTCCTGCATCGGAGGCTTGGTGATGGCCTTTGCCATGAGCCGGCAGCTCTCCATCATCTTCGTGGTGGCCATTCCCCTGCTGCTGGGCGGCATGCTGGTGGTGATCCCCAAGACCTTCCCCATGTTCGCCAAGATGCAGGAAAAGATCGACCGGGTCAACACCGTCATGCGCGAAAACCTGCTGGGCGTGCGCGTGGTCAAGGCCTTCGTGGGCCAGGAGCGGGAGAAAAAGCGCTTCAACGTCGCCAACGAGGACTTGATGCGGTGGACCATGAAGGCCATGAAGATCATCATGATCTCCATGCCCATCGTCACCCTCGTGATGAACCTCAGCGTGCTGGCCCTGCTGCTCTACGGCGGCCTGCTCACCGTGCAAGGCTCCCTGGAAGTGGGCAAGATCATGGCCTTCATGACCTACATGATGCAGGTGCTTTCCTCCCTGATGATGGTGGTGCTGATGCTGATGAACGTTTCCCGCGCCAAGGTGTCCGGCGACCGTATCCTGGAGGTGCTGGAGACCAGGACCTCCATCGAAAGCCCCAGGGACCCCAAGGAGATGCAGCGCGACGAGATCTGCGACGAGGCCACCGGCAAGCGCATCAGCGGCCTGGACGTGGAGTTCGACCATGTGTCCTTCCGCTATGACGAGGCCGATCCCGAATATGTGCTCAAGGACATCAACTTTAAGGCCCATCCCGGCCAGACCGTCGGCATCATCGGCGGCACGGGTTCGGGTAAGTCCAGCTTCATCAACCTGATTCCGCGGCTTTACGATGTCAGCGAGGGCAGCGTGCGCATCGGCGGCGTAGACGTGCGCGAGCTTTCCCTGGACGACCTGCGCCAGCACATCGGCGTGGTGTTGCAGGATAGCGTGCTCTTCTCAGGAACCATCGAGGAAAATCTTAAGTGGGGCGACGAAAACGCCACCGAGGCCCAGCTGGATCGCGCCGCCGCCGACGCCCAGGCCAGCGAGTTCATCGACAAGCTGCCCGAGCGCTACGAGGCCTATGTGGAGCAGCGCGGCAAGAACTTCTCCGGCGGGCAAAAGCAGAGGCTTTCCATCGCCAGAACCTTCGTCAAGGAGCCGGACATCCTGATTCTGGACGACTCCACCTCCGCCGTGGATATGGCCACCGAGGCCAGGATTCAGCAGGCGCTGCGCAAGCGGGAACACCAGGGCATCGTCTTTGTCATCGCCCAACGCATTTCCGCCATCCGCGACGCGGACCAGATCATCGTCATGGAAGGCGGCGAAATTTCCGGCGTGGGAACCCATGGGGAACTGATCCAAAGCAACGAAATCTACCGGGCCATTGCGGTATCTCAGTTGGGAGAGGAGGCGCTTGAGAATGTCTGAACGGCGAAACAATAATCAGCCCGGCCCCGGCGGTCCTGGACGCGGCCCCGGCGGTCCCGGACGCGGTATGGTTTTTGAAAAGCCCAAAAACGCCAAGGGCACCTTGACGCGCCTGTTGGGCTTTTTGCGGGGAAATCTGGGCCTGATGGTGCTTGTGATGGTCATGAGCGTGATCACCGCGGGCATCTCCATCGCCTCGACCCGCATCTACGGCGTGGTGATCGACGACTACATCGGCGTGGGCGACCTGGCGGGCCTGATGCGCATCGGCGGGGCGCTGCTGGTGCTGTACCTGGTCAATGTGTTTGTGGTGTATATTCAGAACACAAAGATGGTGGATGTGGCCCAGTTCACCTCCCTGCGGCTGAGGAAGGCGCTGTTTGAGAGCATGCAGGGCCTGCCCCTGAAGTTCTTCGACACCCATTCCAGCGGCGATTTGATGTCCCGCCTGACCAACGACGTGGACACCATCTCCAATACCCTGTCCATGAATGTGACCCAGCTCTTTGGCGGCATTGTGAACGTGGTGGGCACCTTTGTGGCCATGGTGCTGCTCAGCCCCATGCTGACCCTGATTTCCATGGTGACCATCCCCTTGATGTTGGTGCTGACCAGGATTCTGTCGGGCATAATGCGCAAGCTATACAAGAAGCAACAGGTCGACTTGGGCGCGCTGAACGGCTACATCGAGGAAATGGTCTCCGGACAAAAGGTGGTCAAGCTCTTCTCCCACGAGGAGCAGGTGAAGCAAAGGTTTGGCCAGCTGAACGAAAGCCTGAAGAAGAGCGGCATGAAGGCCGAAATCGTCGGCGGCGCCATGGGCCCGACCATGAACCTGATCAACAACCTCTCCTACCTGATCGTGGCCGTGGCGGGCGGCTATCTGATCCTGGAACAGGGCGTCATCAGCGTCGGCATCGTGTTCTCCTTCCTGCTGTACATGAAAAACTTTGGCAGGCCTTTGAGCGAGATCGCCAACATGTTCAACACCATCCAGTCCGCCCTGGCGGCCGCGGAGCGCGTGTTCGAGATCATGGACGTGCCCCCCGAAAAGGACAAGGAGGGCGCCTTGGCCCAGAGCCAGATCGAGGGCGACATCGACTTTGAGGACGTGACCTTCTCCTACGAGCCCGGAACCCCCGTGCTCAAGCACGCCTCCATCCAGGCCAAGAAGGGCCAGCAGATCGCCATTGTCGGCCCGACGGGCGCGGGCAAGACCACCATCATCTCCCTGCTGACCCGCTTTTACGACCGGGATTCCGGCATGATCCGCGTGGACGGCAGGCCCATCGACGACTTGACCCGCGACTGCGTGCGCAGAAACGTGGGCATGGTCTTGCAGGACACCTACCTGTTCTCCGAAACCGTGCGGGACAACATCCGCTACGCCAAGCCCGAGGCCACCGACGAGGAGGTGGAGCGGGCCGCGCGCATGGGCGGGTCGCATTCCTTCATCAAGCACCTGCCCGAGGGCTATGACACCGTGCTGCAGGACAACGGCGGCAACATCTCCCAGGGTCAGAGGCAGCTGCTGGCCATCTCCCGGGCCATCCTGGCGGACCCCAGGGTGCTGATCTTGGACGAGGCCACCTCTTCCATCGATACAAGGACCGAGCTGAAGATCCAGGAGGCCATGCTCAAGCTCATGGAGGGCCGCACCTCCTTCATCATCGCCCACCGACTTTCCACCATCCGCGGCGCGGATAAAATCGTGGTCATCGATAAGGGTCAGGTGGTGGAGACCGGCACCCACGACGAGCTGCTGCAAAAGGGCGGCTTCTACGCGAACCTATACAACAGCCAGTTCAAGACCGGCATGGCGCTGTAGCGCCGCCAGGGCGGCAAGGCCGAAAGGCTCTGCCGCCCCCTTCACATCCAAGAGCATCCGAAACAGGGGAGGAAAAACCATGCAGACAAGACAACTGTATATCACCCCGGAACAGGGGAAGAGGCTCATCGCCAAGGCGCTTTGCAAGGACGGACGGCTGCTTAGGGCAGCCGCGGAGCATACCCTGGTCATCGTGGCGGGCACGACCAACGGCTATGTGGCCGAGGCGCTGCTGGGCGCTCTGGGCCTTGGCGTTCCGGACCGCAGCGACTTTTTCCGGGGCATCTTCCGGCCCGCGGGCGCAGGTCCGGCCAAGATGAACCCGGAAAGGGACGTGGTCCTGCGCAAGGGCCGCTGGGAAAAGGGGTTGACCATCTTCGATGTGGAGGCGGAGCTGGGTCAGGGCGACCTGATCCTCAAGGGGGGAAACGCCCTGCATGTGAGCGACAGGCAGGTGGGCGTGCTGATCGGAAACCCGACCTTCGGCACGCTTGGAGCCATCTACCGGGCCGTGATGGGCAGGCACGCCGGCCTGCTGCTGCCCATCGGGCTGGAGAAGCGGGTGGATCGGCCCATCGCGGAACTATCGGCCTTCGCAGGCGGGGAGGAAGCCCAGGGCCTGCGGCTTTGCCAGGCGCCGGGCCGGGCCTATTGCGAGCTGGACGCCCTGGAAAGCTGCGGCGTGCGCGCCTGCCTGCTGGCGGGCGGCGGCGTGGACGGCTATGAGGGCGGCATGCTCCTGGGCCTGGAGGGCGAGGCGGCGTCGCTGGAGGCGGCCGAAGGGTTGGCCAGGGAAGCGCGCGGTGGGGAGGGCCTTTGACGCAGGCGACGGAAAAGTCCTAGCTTCCAGGCATTGACAGCCCATGGAAAGCTTGCTATTCTTAACCTTGGTAAAACAATTGAGTGGGAGGGATTCTGCTTGGAACACTATCAGAATTTTAAGCTAGCTTCGTATGTCTATGCGTACTATTTGGACGGCAAAAGCGCCGAACAGATCCAGTCCGACATCGACTTTTACAAAAAGCATGTCAAGCTCAACAAGGTCTATCTGGAGACCCACCGCGCCCTGGTGGACATCCCCGAGGACCAAATGCGCATGGCCAAGAAGATCTTCGAGGACAACGGCTTCGAGGTGTCCGGCGGCATCACCACCACCGTGAAGGTGGGGGAGGCCAAGCCCGCCATCTTCGACTGCTTCTGCTATTCGGATCCCGCCCATCGGGAGGAGTTCCTCAGAATCGTCCGCTATACCGCGAGCCTGTTTGATGAGTTCATCCTGGACGACTACTATTTCAGCTCCTGCCGCTGCGAGCTGTGCATCCAGGAGAAGGGGAACAGGAGCTGGGCCCAGTTCAAGCTGGACCAGATGGAGGAATTCTCCAAGCTGCTGGTCAAGACCGCCAAGGAGGTCAACCCCAAGTGCAACGTCATCATCAAGTACCCCAACTGGTATGAATCCTTCCAGGAACTGGGCTACAACCCCGGAAAGCAGAAGGACATCTTCGACATGATCTACACAGGCACCGAGTCCCGCAACAGCAACTACAACGGCCAGCACCTGCAAAGGTACATGAGCTATTCCATCATGCGACTGATGGAGAACACCGCGCCGGGCCGCAACGGCGGCGGCTGGATCGACCTGGGCGGTTCCTCCAACAACCTGAGCTATTGGTTGGAGCAGGCCAACCTGACCATGTTCAGCAAGGGCCGCGAGCTGATGATGTTCAACTTCGGCACCCTCATCGACTCCCCCGCCCTGGCTGCCCTGGGCGTGGAGTTCGAGCGCGTGGATAAAATCGTGGGCCAGCTGGGCAACCCCGTCGGCGTTTCCACCTACGAGCCCTACGACTCCGACGGCGAGGACCAGCTGATCAACTACGTGGGCATGTGCGGCATCCCCCTGGAGCCCACCCCCGTCTTTGACGACAGGGCGCCGGTGCTCTTCCTGACCCAGAACTCCGCCTACGACAAGGACGTCATGCCCAAGCTGGAGAAGTACGTGCGCGAGGGCGGCATCGCCATCGTCACCAGCGGCTTCGTGCGCGCCACGCTGGACAGGGGCATCAAGGACATGACCTCCGTGCGTCCCACCGACCGCAAGGTGCGCGGAACCAGATACCAGCTGACCAACCTGAACGTGAGCACCTACAACGTGCACGTGTCCGACGAGCCGGTGGAGTTTACGGTGATGAACCACAAGAACAACGCCACCTGGTACGACGTGCTGCTGCATGTCAACGACTTTAGCACCGCCATCATGACCGAGGACTATTACGGCAAGGGCTTCCTGTACATCCTCAACATCCCCGACAACTTCGGAGATTTGTATAAGCTGCCCAAGGACGTGATCGGGGCCATCGCCAAGAACTTTGCCCGCAAGGGAAAGATGTTCCTCTCCGTCAACCCCAAGTTCAACCTCTACATGTACGACAACGATGTCTTCGGCGTGTACAACTTCAACGAGTTCAAGCAGCCTGCGGAAATCACCCTGTTGGGCGACGAGTACCTAGGCTTTGAGGACATCGAGACGGGCCAGCGCTTCACCAAGCCGGTGCGCGTCAATCCCAAGCCCTTCCGCAAGGGCGATAGCGCCACCTTTAGGCCCGAACCCACCGAAACGGTGTACGAGCTGCCGGTATTTACGGGCGGCTACAAGTTCTTCCGCCTTCTGAAGAAATAGGGGACGGCGGCAAGCGGCAAAGGCGCGGCGTTTCGCCGCGCCTTTGCCTTCACCGCCTGCGCGCATGGCCGCGAAAGGAGACAAAAAGGGGGGATGGGGCGTGATCGTGAGCGCTTCCAGGCGCTGCGACTTGCCGGCCTTTGGCATGGAGTACCTCTTGCAGCGCCTTCGGGAAGGCTACGCCTATAGCCAAAACCCCTACAACCCGCGCCAAAGGAAGCTGGTGTCCCTGCGGGAACCGGAGCTTTCCGGCCTGGTGTTTTGGACGAAGAACCCCCGGCCTCTGCTGGAGAACCTGGGGGCCTTGGAGGGTCTGCCCTTCTATGTGCAGTGCACCATCACCCCCTATGGGCGGGACGTGGAGCCCAATATCCCGCCTTGGGAAGCGGTGGCCGCCGCCGTGCGAGGCCTGTCCCAGGCCTTGGGGAAGGAGCGGCTGCTCTGGCGCTATGATCCCATCCTGCTCAATCCCGTTTACGACGCGAAGCGGCATTGGGCGGACTTTGCCCGCATGGCCGCGGCCTTGGAGGGGGCGGTGGACGGCTGCACCCTCTCCTTTGTGGACCGATACCGGTGCAACCAGGCGGCCTTGCGGGCCCTTGGGGTGCGAGAACCGACGGAGCAGGTGCTCCTGGAGCTGGCGGCCGGGTTGGCGCGGCTGGCGGCGGAGCACGGCATCGGCCTGCACGCCTGCTGCGAGACGCCCAAGCTGCGGCAGGTCGGCATCGAGCCGGCCGCCTGCATCGACCAGCGCCGTCTCTCCCGCATCGCGGGCAGAGCTTTGCAGGAAGGCAGGGATCCCAACCAAAGGCCGGGCTGCGGCTGCGCCCGCTCCGTGGACATCGGCTGGTACGACAGCTGTCCCGGCGGCTGCGCCTACTGCTATGCCAACAGGGGAAAGGCCCGCTTTGCCGAAGAATAGGCGAGGGGGCGGCGCCCAGGAAGGACCTGGGAGCCGCCCCCTCGTTTGGGAAAAAGGCCAACTCGCTCCCTACAGCTCGAAGCGAAGGAAGCAGATGCCGGGCTGGCCGCAAAGGCTGACGGAGGAGAGGCTCCCCGCGGTCAAGGCCTGGGAGGCGCCGGATCCATAGCCGCCTCCGGCCAGCTTTTGCCCGTTTTGCGCGTTGCGCACCAGGACGGGCAGGCAGCCGTAGCCGCCCCCGCCGGTGGCCAGGAGGCTGCCGCTCTGGCCGGCGGCCTGGGTGGTGGTGGCGTAGTTGTGGTTTTTGTTGGCGTCGTAAAAGCGGGACATGATGTTGCCGTCGCCAGACCCGCCCTGGTCGCCGCCGCCGTCCGCGCCGTTGACGCCCCCCGCCATGCCGGCGGCGCCGCCGCCCGATCCGCCCGCGCCGCCGTTGCCCCCCAGGGCGGGAGAGCCGCCGGCGGCGGAAAAATTCGCCGCCGAGATGGTGGTGGCGCCGCCCACGCCCGTTTCGGAGCCGGCGCCGATGACCACGTCCACGTTTCCGGACAGGGCGACGCTGGACAGCATGGCGCTATGCCCGCTGCCGCCGCCCGCGGTTCCGTCCGTCCCCCCGCCCCCGCCAAGCCCCCAAATGTCGCAGGTATAGGTTTGGCCGGAGGGAATGAGCAGGATGCCGGAGCTGAGCAGCATCAGCTCCATGTACAGCTTGCCGTTGTAGGTTTCGAAGTACTGCTCGTAGCTGCCGGAATAGGCGAAGGAAAGCTGCTTGGGCTCGCCAACGCCGCCGTGCAAGGCCAGGTTGTCCGCAATGGCCATGGGGTTTGCCTCCTTTTTGCAAGATGTGCGGGGTTAGACGGCGTCAAACTGGACGAGGATGGGGATGTCCACCTGGGGTTGGGTGCCGTCGGCCAGGATGACGACGCCGCCTTCCACCACCGATTGCACGCTGAGCTGGGCCCTGCGCGCCGCGGCCCGCTGTTCGGCGCTGAGGCCGGCGGGCAGGGACACGCTGCCCCGATAGGCGGCGGAAAGCCCGGAAACCGTCAGGGACTGGGTGTAGCCGTTGAGGGTGTTGGTCCAGCTGTTGGCCAGCAGGGTGTGCTGTTGCTGGCACAGGGCCGAGGCAAACAGGGGCTGGGACCATTGGCCCACCCAGGCCTCCTGGGTGCCGCGCCGGACCCAGAGATGGAGGCCGTCGCTGAAAAGGGCCGTAAAGCTGCCGTCGCTTTGGCCGTAGAACCAGAGCAGGCCCGTCACCTCCGGCAGGTCCTCCAGGCCTTCCACCCAAAGAAAGCCGGCCTGCTGCCCCGCGTCGCACAGGCTTTGCAGCCCCTCCAGGGCGGTTTCGCAGCCCTCCGGCAGCTCCTGGAGGATCATCAGGCGCTGGGGATCGGGGATCTGGGCTTGGATGAGGGTGAACTCCCGGTGGGTGTGGGTGGAGGGCGGGAAGGTGCTGGGCTTGCCGGGCAGGGTGTACCAGGTGAGCGCCACGCCCTCCACGGCGTCCTTGGCCGCGTCGCCCCATTCCTTGGCGTAGTCGCCCATCTGCTGGGCATAGCTGGAGTCCTCGCCCAAGGCCAGCTGTAGCTCCTCGATCTGGTCATAGGCCAGGGCGATGGAGGAAAGGGCCTGCTGCACCAGGGAAACCTGGGCCTGGGTGAGGCTGCTGTCCGCGGGCAGGGAGGGATCCTCCGCCACGGTATAGGTAAAGCGGCCCACCGTCAGCCTGGCGCCCGTGGCGTCATAGAGGCTGGCCGTGCACCTTGCCACGCCCGCCACGGCCAGCAGGGGCGCTTCCATCGCGATGGAATAGCCTCCCTCCTCTTCCTTGGTCAACAGAAAGGTGGAGGCCTCCTCCTCCCCCTCGAAGAGCACCTGCAGCGTGGCGCTGCACCCGTCTTCCTCCCACAAGGCGGTCTGCCCGTTAAAAAAACGGATGTGCAGCGTCGTGGAGTCCTTGTCGCCCTTGGCGAAGACCAGGGCGCGCGCCAGGGGATGCTTTTCCCCTGCGCAGAGCTGGATGTCGTAGTGAAGCATCAAAAAAGCCCTCCCTTCGTGTGATGGAACCCTTACGGTTCCAAGCATAGCACGAGGGGAGGGACGTTTTTTCCCGGAAAAAGGACAACGGGCGTTTGCCGCTTAGGCGGAAGGCAGCAGGGCGACCAAGCGGTCCAGGGCTTCTGGATCCATGGCGAGGGGCAGGCTGAGCAGCTGGACGCTCCGGTCTTCATATTCCAGGGAAAGCTGCACGGTGGCAAGGCAGCCGTCCAGGGAGATGGGCGCTTCGGCCTGCTGCAGGATCATTTCGCATAGTTCGTTCAGCTGGGGCAACGCCAGATCCACTTCCTCCGGCCTTTGGTAGATGGAAACGGAACTATAGGTTTCGCTGGCGTAGAGCCCGTCCTCCAGGGGGATGTTTGTGAGAGATAGGTTCAGGAAGCAGACGCTGGGCGTCAGGCCCTCGGACAGGGCTTGGCGGAGCGATTGGAGAGCCATCTGGTTTTCCGCAAGGCAAAACTCCAGGTATTGCTGGGAGCTGCGGGGGGTTTGGACGCTGAGGGCATAGCTGGAGCTGAAGAAATCCAGGCCGCGGTAGCCTTCCAGGGAGAGACGGCCCAGCGGACGCAGGGAGGACTGCCGGTAGAGCAGGAACGGGCCCAAGGCGCGCTCGCTTCCGGCTTGAGCGGTGTCATAGAGGGAGAGGCTCTGGACCTGCGTTGGATCGGCCACGGGCAGGTCCAACAGCTCTTGGCGCAGCGTCTGCCATAGCTCCGCCGCGTGCCCTTGCCCCAGCTGGTCGCAGCGAAGGGATAGGACCTCTTCCTGGAGGGGCAGTTGTTGACCGGCCGATAGGTAGGCCTCGTTTTTCGCCAGCAAGGCATCTAGGCTTTGCCGCTCCTCTTCGGATAGGAGCAGATGGAGCCGAAGGCTTCGGCCCCCCTGCAGGGTGAGCTCCACCTCTTGGGAATAAGCGCCCTGGTTCGGGGATTGGCGCTGGCGGTCGATGGCCCCGCTCACCAGGGATAGCAGCTCCGGCTCCTGATACCAAAGCTCGTTTCGGAACAGGTCCGCATAGGTCTTGCTGACCCCTTCGCTGGAGAGAAAGCGCACGCTTTGCAGCCGTTGCGACGAAAAGTCCGCTTGCTTCCAGGCGTTGCCCTGGAGCAGGGCGCCGGCGCCCAGCCCGAAGGACAGAAGAAACGCCAAGGGAAGCACGGCCAGCGTGCGGGGCAGGCCGCGCAGGGAGCGGTCCAACATCAGGCCGGTGCAGACATAGGCGACCAGACCCAGGGACAGCAGGAGGAAAAGGCCGCCGGCGGAGGCAAAGCCGATCGAGGAAAGGGAGTTGAGCGCCAGTTGGGCCGTGAAGACGCCGGCCAGCACGAAAAAGGGCAGGGAGGGGAGACAGCGCAGCAGGCCCCGCAGCGGGCGGTTGGGCGCGGCGACGCCGGCCGTTTCCGAAGGCCGCCAGCGGAAGGCGAACAGCGCGCCGGCATAAGCTATCAGGGCAAGGAAGAGGGTGTACAGGCCGTAGAGCGGCTGGGACAGGAGCTGGGCGGGACTGGAACCGCCATACCCCAGGAACCAACGCAGGATATCCAGCAACAGGGCGGCGGGCAGGTTGGGCGCTGCGCTCAGGAAAAAGGAGAGGGAGGCCGGCTCCAGCAGGGGAAAGGCGTCCTCCAACAGCCAGGCGTACAGGGCGGCGAGGGCCCTTGGCGCCAGGAGCAGCACGAAGCCTAGCAAGAGAGTTGTCGAACGCAGGCCCGTGAGGCTGATGCCCACCAGCGTGCAGCCGAGCACCAGCAGCGCGCCGGCGCCGCACTGGAAGGCCAACACAGGCAGCTGGCTGGGCATAAAGGCGACGCCCTTTAGGAGCAGGAGCAGGCCGGAAAGCCCCAGGCAGACCAAGATGCCCGCCAGAACATAGCTGGCGGCGGCCAGGCTGCAGCCCAGGAAGAGGCAATGCCTGGAATAGGGCAGGGAATGGAAAAAGTCGGAGGCGTTGCGCCGGAACAAAAAGGAGAAGGCGCAAAGACCCAGGAAGGCGGGGGAGACGTATTGATACAAATACAGGAAGGGCGAAAGCTCCTCGAGGGTTTGAAGACGACTGGAATCGAAAAGATGGTAAAGCAGGGTTAAAAAGGCAAAAACCGCAATCTGGGAAAGGCCCGGAAGCGACAGCCTGCGCAGGCAGTCCAGATACAGCCGCCCATTCAAAACACGACCCTTCATGAGCGAGGTTCACCTCCGTCTTGTTGTGTTTCCTCCTTGCTAAACAGGGAGGCAGGGTCGAAGTGGTATCCCAAGGCGCCCATCTCGTGCACGAAGACCTCCTCCAGGGAGAGGGGAAGCAGCTCCAGCAGCAAGGGCGACAGGGCGCGCAGTCTGGCGGTCGCCTCGGCCCGGTCACCGCGCACGATGGCCGTGGCGACGGAGCCCTGTTGGTTGAACTCCAAGACGGAGAGGCCCTGAAACACCTCGCGGCCAAAGGGCGCGGAAAAGGCCAGCTGCACCTTGAACAGGGAAGTCTTTAGGTTCTGTATCTCGCTCTGAAACACGAGGCCGCCCTGGTGCAGGAGGGCCAGCTGGTCGCAGGTGTCCTCCAGCTCCCGCAGGGAGTGGCTGGTCAGCGCCACGCCCAGCTGCCTGCGCTCCACCTCGGCGTAGAGCAGCTGCTTGGCCAAGGCGCGCATCACCGGGTCCAGGCCGTCGAAGGTCTCGTCCAGCAACAGATAGTCCGTTTGGCAGGCCAGGGCCAGAGCCAGGGCGGCCTGGCGCCGCATGCCCTTGGAAAAGCGGCCGAGGGGGGCTCGGTCGTTTAGCTGGAGCATTCGAACCAGCCCCTGTAGGTAGTCGTGGGAAAAGCGCGGATAGGCGGCGGCATAGCATTTGGCCATGGAACGCAGGGTGGAGGAAACGGGAAGGTAGGGGTCGTCCGACAGATAGACGACGCATCCCTTGGCCTGCGGATTGTCGTAGAGCGGGACGCCATCGAGCAACACGAGGCCGCTGCTGGGCCGGTAGACGCCGCTGAGCAGGCGCAGCAGGGTGGACTTGCCCGCCCCGTTGGAGCCGACAAGGCCAAACACGCCGCCCTTTGGCAGCTGGAGGCTCAGCTCCCGCAGCGCCTCCACGGAGGCAAAACGCTTGGAAACGCCCTTGGCTTCGATCATGAGCTTGATGTCTCTCCTTTCGTGGAAATTGCGGCATCCAAAGCCGATTGGACGCAGGATAGGATCTCTTCGCGGGTGACGCCGGCGCCGCGCAGCTTGACCACCAGGTCGGTCAGATCGCCCAGAGCCAGGCGGGACCGAGCGGCCAGGCGCTCCCTGGCATCGGCCGTGACATAGCGGCCGCTTCCCGGCACGCTGACGCACAGGCCCCGCCGCTCCAGCTCCGCATAGGCCTTTTGCAGCGTGTTGGGGTTGACGCCCAGCTCCAAGGAAAGGCTGCGCACCGACGGCAGGGCTTGGTCCTGGGAAAAGCTGCCCAACTGAATATGCATCTCCAGCTGGGCGACCACCTGCTCGTAGATGGGCGTGCGCGAAAGCTTGTCGATGGTGAGGAGCAAGAGGACGCCTCCTTTCCTAATGTATTAACTGTACTATGTCAACTAGTACGGTTAGAGTATAGCAGGGCGGACGGAAGCTGTCAAGGGCAAAAAGAAAAGGACCCGGCGCTTGGCCGGGCCCTTGGCGCAGGGCTTAGGCTTCTTCCTTGACGCCGCGGCGCAGGAAGTAGACGATCACCGCCGTCAAGGCCATCACCACGCCGACGATGAGCACCAGCACCTGTTTGTCCACGAAGGTGAGGCCCAGAAACTGGAAGTTGACGGCGTGCAGGCCCTCCACCAGCTGGCGGCCAATGGTCACGCCGATGAGGGCGCCCAGGTTGGCCATGGTGGAGTAAAAGCCGATGAAGACGGTTTGGTTCTTCTCGGGCATGTTGATATAGGGCACGTTGGTAAAGGCCAGGTTGATGCCGACGGACAGGGTAAAGGCATAGGCCAAGGTGAGGGGATAGAGGTAATACACCGAGCCCTTGGTGATTAGCCCCAGCAATATGTAGTGGGGCGCGTAGAGGGCAAGGGCGATGTTCAGGGTCTTCAGCCACGAGAACTTGCGCAAAAAGCGGCTCCACACCGGCATGAGCAGCAGAAGGATGGGCACGTTGAGGAAGTTGGCCAGGGTGATAAAGGAGTAGCTGACATCCAGGTTCTTCAGCAGGTACACCGTGTAGTAGGAGCCGGGGATGTTGGCGGCCAGGTTCCAGATGAAGGTGATGCCGATGGTGCGCAGGTACTTGACTTCCTTAAAGGGGCTGATGAGCAGGTCCTTGAGGGTGAAGCGCTTGGCGTTTTGGGAATAGGGATATTCCTTCATTTGGCTCAGGGCGTAGATATCCAGCGCCGTCACCAGAAGGGCGAACACGCGCAGCACCGTCAGGCCGATGAGCTCGCTGCCCTGGGCCTTGAAGTGGTCCACCACGGCGCTGCCCAGGAGGTTGAAACAGGCCACCAGAATGCCGTTGGTCATGGAGAGCAGGGAGAAATAGCGCACCCGCACGCGCTGGGGCAGGAACTGAATGTGCCAAATGTTGTAGCCCGGCGCGGTCAACGCATTGGTAAACTGCACCATCAGCACGCCAAAGCCGAACAAGGTTAGGCGGAACTGTTGACCCACATCGAAGAAGGGCACCAGGCCGATGAAGACGACGTTGAAGAACAGGGTGATCAGGCGAATGCCGATCAGCAGGCGCTTGCGGCTGCTGAAGCGCTCCAGCAACAGGGGGGAGAGGCATTGCATGAGGTTGGCGGCGTAGGTGATCATGCTCATCAAGCCCACGAACCCGTCGTTGGCGCCCAACAGCAGCATCAGACCCGTATAAAAATTGCCGCCGACCAGGTTGGCAATGATGTTGGCCGTGTAGTTGTAGGTCAGGTGCCAAACTCGGTTGCGGCTATTTTCGTCGCCTTGGAAATACCATCCGCTAAGGAACCCTTCCTTGGTGCGGCGGCAAAGGTTTTTGACCATCTGGGGAAAGGGGGGCAAAGGCTGACGGGGTCTTTGAAAGCGAAAATGCAGCATCGTTGTTTCCTCCTTGTGTATACGGCCAGGGCGCCTTGGCGATGCCAGCGGGCGCCCGGTGGAAAGCCGTACCTAGATGGCCTGCACGCGCTGCAGGCCCCGCAGAGGACGACCATAAAACACTTCAAATTATACAAATGTAAATCGAAAAGTCAAGGCAAAACCGACCGGAGGCTCGGCCTCTTTTTTGGCCCGCGCGCCTTGGAATTTCCCCGTCTGGGCGCACGGGCGGGGAGAGGTTTTTTCTTGATCATTGCCGCAAGGGGTGGTATGCTTTGGGTGGAAGATAGCCGGTTTGCGGCGTTTGAGGGGGAACATAAGGACTTGAGCAAGTGGATCGTGTACGTGCTGGGCGCTTTTTTTGTGCTCGGCGGTGTGGATTATCTGATTGGCAACCGGCTGAAGCTAGGCGAGGTGTTTCTGGAAACCCTGAAGAAGATGGGCGTCGTGTGCCTGGGGGTGCTTGGCATCTATTCCCTGGCGCCCGCCGCCGCCGGGATCGTGGAAAGGGGCGTCGGCCCCTTGGCCCAGGCCCTGCACATGGAGCCGAGCATCTTCCCCTGCATGCTCTTCCCCATCGATATGGGCGGCTACAACCTGGGCGTTGGCATCATGCAGGACGAAAACCTTGGCCTGTATGCGGCCATCGTGATTTCCGCCATCTGCGGCGCGGGCATCGGCTACACCATCCCCGTGTCGGTGACGATGATCGACAAGCGTCACTTTCCACAGCTGTCCCTCGGCCTGCTCTCGGGCGTGGCCTGCATCCCCATCGGCTGTCTGGTGGGCTCCTTCCTGGCGGGGTTGCCCTTCCTCAACACCCTGTGGAACCTGCTGCCCATGACCCTCTTGGCCCTGTTGCTGGTGCTGGGGCTTTGGAAAAAGCCCGGCATGATGGTCAAGGTGTTCGTGGTGTTCGGCCGGATCCTCTCGGGCATTTCCTGCGTGGGCTTGCTGTTGCAGGGCGTGAAGATGATCTTCGGCTGGGAGCCCATTCCCGGCATGGCGCCCTTGGGCGAGGCCCTCACCATCGTCTGCCGCATCATCTTCACCATGTGCGGGGGCATGTGCCTGATGGCCGTGCTGCGCCGCTGCTTTAAGGGCTTCATGCGCGCCTTCGGCAGAAGGCTGCGCATCGGCGACGCGGCGGTGGCCGGCATGCTGGCCTCCACGGTGTCGGTGGTGATCCCTTTTTCCGACATGGATAACCTGGACAAGCGCGGCCAGGTGTTGGTCTGCGCCTATGCGGCCGGCGGCGCCTACGTGTTGGGCGGCCAGCTGGGCTTGGCCAGCGAGCTGGCGCCGGAGCTGATCCCCGCCTTCGTGGTGGCCAAGCTGGTGGCGGGCATCTGTGGCGTCTGCTTGGCCTGGCTGTTGTTGAAGAACCGAAAGGACATTCCGGACTATCGCCCGGAGGAGAAGGAGGAAAGCGCACATGCAAGCAATTAGGAGCTTCGTCCCGGATTTCGGCACCCCCCTGCCCCGCATCCGCCCGGAAGAGGCGGGCGTGGAGGCCAAATGGATCGAGGAGATGGTGGACGGCTTCGCCGCCAAGGGCCTGCGCATCCACAGCTTCCTGCTGGTCAAGGAGGGCAAGGTCTATGCCGAGGGCTATTACGCCCCCTATGGACCCAAGCAGTTCCAGACCGTCTATTCCCTGTCCAAGTCCTTCACCTCCGCCGCCATGGGCATCGCCCAGGGCGAGGGAATCCTGAACCTGGACGAAAAGCTGGTGGATATCTTTGCCGACGAGGTGAAGGCGGCCGGGATTGAGCCCAGCGAAAAGATGCGCGCCCTGACATTGCGCAACTGCCTGCGCATGTCCACAGGCCAGGCGGAGGAGAAGCGCGGCGTGGATTTCATCACCACCTTCCTCTGCAACGAGCAAAAGGAAATGCCCGGCGAGGTGTTCCGCTACAACACCATGGCCACCTACATGTGCTCGGCGGCGCTGTGGAAAAAGGGCGTGGACTTGGAAAAATACCTGCAGGAGAAGCTCTTTGACCCCATGGGCATCCATGGCCTGCATTGGCTGCGCTGCTCCAGAGGCATCTGCACCGGCGGCTATGGTCTTTCCCTATTGCCCGAGGTCATCGCCAAGTTCGGCACCCTGCTGCTCCAGGACGGCCAGTGGGAGGGCAAGCAGCTGATCCCCAAGGAGTACTTGGACCTGGCCACCACCAAGCAGATCGACAACGCGGCCAGCTCCGACAACAAGGATTGGAAGGCCGGCTACGGCTACCAGTTCTGGATGTGCCAGAATGGCAGCTTCCGCGGGGATGGCATGTACGGCCAGCTTTGCGTGGTCAACCGCCAGAAGAAGGCCGTGGCCGCCGTGACCGCCTTTGTGGACGACATCCAGGCCGAGCTGGACGTGTATTTCGACAACGTGCTTTCCCGCATGCAGCCGGCGCCCCTGCCCAAGGACGAGGCGGCCGACCAGTGCCTGTTGGCCAAGCTGGCCGCCCTTAAAGCCCCTGTGGAACAGCCCTTCGACGACGGCGGGGCGCTGCCCCTCGGCCTGCTGGACAAGGAGTACCATCAGGGCGCGCACAGCCTGCGCCTGCGCGCGGACGGGCAGGCGTTGCTGGCCACCTTGGACGGCCGCGAGCTGCGCGTGGAGCGCGGCCCCCTGCAGGAGACGCAGTGCCTGGCCACCGGCGGCTTGCTCAACGTGGTCTCCGGCTGGAAGACCAACGCCTATACCGGCTATGGCGTTCGGGATGGCGCCCTGGTGCTGCGCTTGCTGTTCATCGAGGAGATGACGGACCTGCGCATCGTGATCCATCCCGACGGCAGGCTGGAGTCCTACAACGTCTACGACATCAACAACCCCAAGCCCCTAGCCGACTAGGTCCAAGGCTTGGAAAGGCAAAACGAGGGCGTTCGCCATGGCGAACGCCCTTTTGCTTTTCAGCGATGTACAGGAGCATCTAGGAGAGCAGCTGGAGCAGGATGCGGCTGGACAGATCCGAAGCCCGTTCCACCAGGGCGCGGTACACCATGGGCGCGGAGCCGTCGCCCGAATCGGAGAGGACGCGCAGGGCGGCAAAGGGCACGCCGGCCAGGAAGCAGGCCTGACCGATGGGGCCGGTCTCCATCTCGCCGCAGTCGGCGCCAAAGAGCTGGCGGATGGCGCGCTTGCGGGCCTCGTCGGCCAAGAACTGATCGCCGGAGGCGATGACGCCGGCGCGGGCGGGAAAGCCAAGTTCCTGGGCGGCCTGCAGCAGCTGTTTCTGTAAGGTCGGGTCGCAGGGCAAAAAGACCTGTTCAATGCCCGAGATTAGGCCGGGCTCGTCGCCCAGGGCGGTGCTGTCGATGTCGTGCTGGCAGACGGCCGAGGCGATCACGGTGTCCAAGGTGTGCAAATCGGGGGCCAGAGCGCCGGCGACGCCCGTATTGATCACCCGGTCCGGCTGGGCGAGCAGCAGCAGGCTTTGGGCGCAGATGGCCGCGTTGACCTTGCCTGGACCGCAAAGCCCCAAGACCACCCGGGAAGGCCCGATGGACCCAAAGAGCAGGCCCTTCTCCTCCCTTTGGAACTGCAAGGCCTGCCGGTAAAGGCGAAGCTCGGACTCCATGGCGCAGATGATGCCCGTAAGACCGGTCAGCATAGACGAAGCCTCCTTTGCGTTTCGCGCTCCCTCCCGGCCCAAGGGCCGGAAAGGCTTGGCCGGTTCAGTATAAAGCCAGCCGGAGCGGCTGTCAAGTTTCGATGGGTTTCGCCATGCGGGACCCTTCCCCCATAGTTAAATTTTAACTTGACCTTGGGGAAAGGCGCATTATACTAAGATCAAATATTAGTATTTATAAACAAGACCTGGGGGGAAGGGGCCATGGAGAACCAAGCTTTGCTGCGGCTTGACAACATACACAAAAGCTTCGGGCAAACCGAGGTTTTAAAGGGAATCTCTCTGGACGTACAGGCCGGAGAGTTTGTTACGTTGCTGGGTCCTTCCGGCTGCGGCAAGACCACCACGCTGCGCATCATCGCCGGCCTGGAGACGGCCACCAGCGGCCGGGTGCTGGTGGAGGGCAAGGACGTCAGCGCCTTGCCGCCGGAAAAGCGGCCCGTGAACACGGTCTTTCAAAACTACGCGCTCTTTCCCCATATGAACGTGTTTAAGAACGTGGCCTACGCCCTGACCATCCGCCGCGTAAAGAAGGACGAGATCCGCCAAAGGGTGCAGCGCATGCTGGAGCTGGTGCAGCTGTCCGGCTTTGACAGGCGCATGCCCTCCCAGCTGTCCGGCGGCCAAAGGCAGAGGGTGGCCATCGCCAGGGCCCTGGTGCTGGAGCCCAAGATCCTGCTGCTGGACGAACCCCTCGGGGCGCTGGACCTGCAGCTGCGCCGCCAGATGCAGGTGGAGCTGAAGAACCTGCAGGAGAGGCTGGGCATCACCTTCATCTACATCACCCATGACCAGGAAGAGGCCCTGAACATGTCCACCCGCATCGCCGTGATGAACGAGGGCCACTTCGAGCAGGTGGGCACGCCGGAGGACATTTACGAGCGGCCGGTGACCCGCTTTGCCGCCTCCTTCATCGGCCAGGCCAACATTTTGCAGGGCGTCGTGGAGGAGAAGGCGGAGGGCAGGAGCCGCGTCCAGCTGGAGCAGGGCGGCACCATCTTCGTCAACGAGGCGCTGGAGCCGGGAACCAAGATCGCCGTTTCCGTGCGGGCCGAGCGCATCGACTACGCCAAGGAGGCGGGCTACGGCTTCCAGGTGCCCGGCGTCATCGAGCGCCACTCCTACATCGGCGGGGTGCTGCGCACCACCATCAAGCTATCCGGCGGCCAGGAGCTGCTCATCACCGGGGCCAATCCCAGTTCCCATTACCCGGACGGCTGCGCCATCCAGGTTTTCTGGGATCCGGACACCGCCGCCGTGGTGGAAAGGAGCTAAGAACGCGATGGAAAAGAAGAGACACATCTCCCTGAGCGTCTGGCCCCTGTACATCTGGACCGTGCTGTTCGTGGCCCTGCCCCTGGTGTACGTGGTGGTCATCTCCTTCCTGCAAAGGGGGGATACCTGGGGCGTGACGGACCAGGTCACCATCGACAACTACGTCAAGATGGTCGATCCCATGTACGGCTCCATCTTCCTGGAGACCTTGGCCATGGCCGTGTTGACCACGGCGCTGACCTTCCTGTTCGGCTATCCCTTCGCCTACTACGTTTGCAAGCTGCCCGCCCGCCTGCGCGGCGTGATGATCCTGCTGCTGATGGCCCCCTTCTGGATCAACTCCCTCTGCCGCCTCAACGGTTGGATGATCCTGCTTAAATCCAACGGCGTCATCAACAGCCTGCTGCTCAACCTTGGAATCATCGACGAGCCGCTCAAGCTGCTCTACAACTTCGGCGCCGTGGTGGTGGGCATGGTCTATGCCCTGGCGCCCTTCATGATCCTAAGCTGCTACAACTCCATCGAAAAGATGGATTGGTCCGTGGTGGAGGCCGCCAGGGACCTGGGCGCCAGCGCCTGGAAGGCGTTTGTAACCGTGACGCTGCCCTTGACCATGCCGGGCGTCGTGGCCGGCTGCGTGCTGGTGTTCGTGCCGTCCATGGGCCTGTTCTTCATCTCCGACCTGATGGGGGGCGCCAAGACGGTGCTCATCGGCAACCTGATCCGCACCGAGCTGACGGCCGCCCGCAACTGGCCCTTCGGGGCGGCCCTGTCGATGGTGATGCTGCTGGCGACGGTGGGCATCATCTGGGTGTACAAGAGGGTTTCGGGCTCGAAAAGCCTGGGTGATCTGATGTGAAAAGAAAGGCCGGTTGGTTGAGCCAGCTCTACATCTGGGTGGTGCTGGCGGTGATGTACCTGCCCATGCTGGTGGTGGTGGCCTACTCCTTCAACTCCTCCCGCTACTCCAACTGGGAAGGCTTTTCGCTGCAATGGTACGAGGAGCTGTTCAACAACAGCGCCATCGTGGACACGCTGAACAATTCGCTTATGCTGGCCTTCTTCAGCTGCGCCCTGGCGATCCTGCTGGGCACCATGGGCGCGGTGGGCATGGCCAAGTCCCGCTTCCGCACGCAGGGCTTGTTGGAAAACGTGTCCCTGATCCCCATGATGCTGCCGGAGATCATCCTGGGCATGGCCTATTTGGCCCTGTTTTCCCTGTGCCGCGTGCCCTTTTCCATGATCACGCTGATCATCGCCCACACGACGTTCTGCATTCCGTATGTCTTTGTGAGCGTGCAAAGCCGGTTGGTCGGCCTGGATCCCGCCTATGTGGAAGCCGCTAGGGACCTGGGCGCCAGCCAGACCCGGGCCTTTTACGACATCACCTTGCCGCTGATCGCGCCGGCCGTGCTCAACGGCGCGCTGCTGGCCTTCGCCATGAGCATGGACGATGTGGTCATCTCCTTTTTCGTGGCGGGCACCAACTCGCAAACCCTGCCCGTGCAGGTGTATTCCATGCTCAAAAGCGGCGTGACGCCGGAGATCAACGCCCTGTGCACGCTGATGCTGGTGGCGGTGTTCCTGGCCATCGGCCTGTTCGGCCTGGGCCGCGCGCTGTTCAAGCGCGCCAGCCGCGGATAGGCCGGCTAATCCTGGTTTTTTCCAGACGGGGGCAAAGCCGCCGCCGGGAGGAACATATCAATGCTTTTCTTTGAAGGAGGAAAAACAAAGAAATGAAAAAGCTCGTCTCTAAGCTTGGCCTGGTGGCCTTGGCCCTGGTACTGGTCATGACCCTGTTCACGGGATGCCAGCAGGCGGAGGAGAAAAAGGAGCTGGTGATCTTCAGCTGGGCGGACTATGTTCCCAGCGACATCATCGACGAGTTCGAGGAGCAGTACGGCGTAACGGTGACCTATAACTACTTCACCAACCCCGATGAGGCGCTGCAAAAGCTGGCCTCCGTGGATGGCGGCGAGTACGACATCGTGATCAACTCCGACTACACCATCGACATCGCCCGCAAGGAGGGTCTGTTGATGGAGCTGGATAAGAGCAAGATCCCCAACTATGAGAAGCTCAACCCCGCCTATCTGTCCCAATTCTACGATCCCGACAACCTCTACACCGTGCCCTACGTGCCCGGCACGCCGTTGATCATCTACGACCCCTCCAAGGTGGACATCGAGATCACCGGCTACAACTCCCTGTGGGACGAGAGCCTGAAGGATTCCATCGTTCTGCTGGACTATGACCGCGTGATGATCGGCCTTGTGCTCAAGTCCATGGGTTATTCCCTCAACGAAACCGATCCCGACATCCTGGCCCAGGCGGAGGAGAAGCTGCTGGCGCTCAAGCCCAACGTCCGCGCCCTGAATATGGATACCCCCTATGAGACCATGCTCTCCGGCGAGGCCACCGTCGGCCTGATGTTCGGCTCCCAGGTGGCCTGGGTGTATGGCGAGCGGCCCGACTTTAAGGTTGTCTATCCCGAAGAGGGCATGGGCTTTGGCATCGACTGCGCCTTCATCCCCAAGAACGCTCCCCATCCGGACGTGGCCCATGAGTTCCTCAACTTCATCTGCGATCCGGAGATCAGCGCCCGCATCTCCATGAACGAAAACGTCATGGCCATCAACTGCAATCTGGAGTCCGAGCCCTATCTGAGCGAGGAGTATCTCTCCAACCCCGCCCTGTTCATCCCCACCGAGATGCTGGGCGAGAAGGAATTCATCGAGGACATCGGCGCCGAGGCTTCCGAGATGTACGCCGAGATCTGGAACCGCTTCAAGCAAGCCTAAGGCGCCTGCGGCCCGCGCATAGCGCCGGGCGCACAGGCAAACCGCGCACAATAGGGGCGGCCTGATCCGCCCCTATTTTTTCCGCGATATTTCGACAAAGAAGGTGTTTCTTCATGCTGGATTTGCTCATCTCCGGCGGCCTGCTGGTCGATCCGGAAACCAAGACGTCCTTTTATGGGGACCTTGGCGTGCTGGACGGCAAGATCGTTCAGGTGGGCGGGGAAATGCCTCAGGCCGCAAGAACCCTGGACGCCTCCGGGCTGGTCGTTTGCCCCGGCCTGATCGACGTGCATGCCCATGTGGACGGCATCAGCGCCTACAAGGACGTGGAGGGCTGCGCGCGGCTCTCGCTGTTGCAGGGCGTGACCGCCCTGGTCAGCGGCAATTGCGGGGCCTCGGTGCAGGATGTGGGCGCCTTCTTTAGGCGCATGGACCAGGGCTTTCCCGTGCACCAGGCGGAGCTGATGGGCCATTCCGCCCTGCGCAAGGCCGTCGGCCTGCAGGATATCTTTCAACCCGCCACCCCGGAGCAGATTCAGCGCATGGACGCGCTGCTCAAGGCCGCCCTGGACAAGGGCGCGGCCGGCGTGAGCTTCGGCCTTGGCTATGTGCCGGGCACCAGCATGGAGGAGGTGCTCTCCGCCGCCCGGCTGGTGGCGCAATATGGCCGCGTGGTCTCGGTGGACACCCAGATGGAGGACAACTACGACCTGCATTCCTTGCAGGACGCCATCGACGTGGGCCGGAGCACCGGCGCGCGCATGCTCATCAGCCATTTCGTCTACCAGTATGGTCAGGGCGTGATCGAGGAGGCGCTGGAAATGGTGCAGCGCGCCCGGGCCGAGGGCGTGGACATCTGGGCGGACAGCGGTATGTACGTAGACTGGGCCACCACCATCGGCTCGGAGTGCTTTCGGGAGAGCTTCGTCTTTTCCCACTGCTGCCAGCTGCCCATGCTGCTGGTGGCCACGGGAAAGTACGCCGGGCGTAGCCTGGACATCGACCTATACCGGGAGATGCGCACCCTATATCCGAAGGAAACGGTGATCTGCCGCACGGGCTGGGATGAATCCATCTATCCACCCTTTGATTGCGGCTTTGTGATGCCCTCCTCGGATACGGCCCCCTATGACAAGGGGGAAGGACATCCCCAGATCGCCGGAAGCTTCGCGGGCTTTTTCCGCATGGCCCGAGAAACCGGCAGGCTGTCCTTGGAGGAAGCCGTGTACCGCGCCACCCTGCTGCCGGCCAAGACCTTCGGCTTTGGCCAGAAGGGCCGCCTGTCCGTGGGCGCGGACGCGGACATCTGCGCCTTTGACTTCGAGCGCATCCAGGACAGGGCAAGCTATGTGGACAAGGGACGGCCGGACGCGCCGCCCGAGGGCGTGGAACACGTGCTGCTGGACGGCCAGGTGGCCCTGGCCTACGGCAAGCTGGAAAACCAGCGCCTGGGCCACGCCCTGCGCTGCTTGGAAGAAGAAGCCTAGAAAAGATGCGGCGGGCCGCCCCCATGGCCTTGGGGGCGGCCCGCTTTTGCAGGCGGAAGCCTGCGTCTTGTCGCAGGAAAAGGTAAAAGCGAGAAAAGAGGTGCGATGGATGATTCAGTATACGGTTGGCGATGGCCAGCTGGACGCCCGCTCGTTTCTGGAGCTTGTCAACCAGGTTTGGGAGGGCGATTACGACCTTGGGCGCACGGAACAGGCGCTATCCAGGACCTTGAACCTAACGGCCCGCGACGGCGGCAGGCTGGTGGGCTGTTTGCGGATCCTGACGGACGGCTATTACTTTGGAACCATCACGGAGCTGCTGGTGCTTCCGCAGTACCAGGGCCGCGGCATCGGCAGCGGGCTCCTTCGGCTGGCGAAGGAGCACACGCCCACCCTGCTCTACTTCGGAGCGCAACCGGGGGCGGAGGGCTTTTACGAAAAAAACGGCTGCTCCAGGGGCTTGCCGGCCTATGTGATCGAGCGAAGCAGGGAGCCGTCCAGGTAACCTCCAGGCCGAGTTGGCGGCAACGGAAAGGGGGGAAAGAGCCGCGCGGGCCTAGGGCAGGTAGGGCCAAAGATAGAGCAGGGCGCCCAAGGCCAGGGCCTGCACGGCGAGCGGGCCTAGGCGGGCGCCCAGGCCCTGGGGCCGCCTGGCCAGGTAGCCGAACAGATAGGGCAGGGAGCAGAGCCAAAGCAGGCAGAGAAAGAGGGCCATGGTTTCGCCTCCTGGGCTTAAGGGATGGTCGCGGCGTTTGCGCGCAGGGTGAGCTGGACCTGCACGGAGAAGCAGGCGGAAGGATAGGCCAGATCCCATTCCATCTGCTGCCATTGGCGGTTGGTCAGGGCGTGCATGCGGGCGTGGCCTTCCAGGTCCAAGGGGTCGCAGCCGGCCTGTTGAAGCCGCAACAGCAGTTGGGTGAGGTCCTCCGTCAGCAGGGCCTCGGCCCGTTGCCGCAACAGCTGGGGATCCTCCAGCTGGGTGTTGACATAGGCGCTGGCCTCCAACTCCAGACGGATGCGCACCAGCGGCGTCTCGCCGTCCAGGTCCACGGAAATGCTGGGCGCCTTGTTCTGGTGCAGCGACAGGGACCGGCCCGCGCTCTCGTCCCGCACCTCGATGGTGCCTTGCTGGAAGTTGCCAAGGCATAGGTTCATCAGCTGGGTTTCATATCCGGTCAGGAACAGCGCGGGCTGCGCCCCCCGAAACACCGCCGAGCCGAAATAGCTCACCGGGCTGATGCTGTTGTAGGGCAGCTCCCCCGCCAGGTAATCGGCGGGCTGCTCGCCGCCGCCAAGGGAGGCTTCCATGGCGTTGCCGTTGTTGACCGCCGCCAACACGGCCACCGCGTCCGCGCCTTGGCCCAGAAGGCGGTTGTACACCTCCACCAGCAGGGCGTCGGGCACGACGGAGATGGATTGCAGCTCCTGTTGACGGGAATCCTGGGATTTGGATAGCCGCGTGCCCAGGAAGGGGGTTTGGGCCTTGAGCACGTCCTCGGCCTTGCCCAGGCAAAGGTACACCGTGGCCCCGGGCCTGGTGAGCCTTGGCTGTAGCAGGGCGGTCAGGGACTGAAACAGCAGGCCGCTGCGCGCAAAGCTCTCGGAGAAGTAGAGCCCGCGAATGTGCAGAAAGGTGACCTCGCGGGGCAGGGCGGTGGTGAGCATGGTCAGGCAGTCGGCCACGGTGTCGCCCTCCACCTGGGTGAGCACATAGCCGTTTTGCACCAGGCTTTGATCCACCCGCGAGGGCGTGTCGGAGCCGCTGGGGTTGTCGGAGCCGCCCCCGCCTCCCGAACCGGAACTGCCCACCTCGGGAAGCTGAACGGTCAGGCGGATGGCCCGGCTTTCGCCCACGTCCAGGCCCACGTTCAGGGCCAGGATCTGCGAACTGGCCGCGCGCGCGTCCTGGCAGCCGCCGCAAAGGCACAGCGCGAGCAGGGATGGCAACAAGAAACACAGCAGGCGCTTAAGCATGGGTTTGCCGCCTCGCTTTCCGTTGGCGAAGGGACCAGGCGATCAGAGGCGCCAGCAGGGGAGGAAGAGAAAGGGCGCGCCAGGCCTTTTGCTCGATGACAAAGCGCAGCCAGACTGGGGCTCTCTCCGTGGAAGGGGCCGCCAAGCATAGCAGCACGACGCCCAGGGGCAGGAACAGGGGCCTTGGATCCTCCATGCCGAAGGCGTGCCCAAGGCAGCGCCCGCAATAGCATAGGCCGGCCGCGCTTGCGCAAAGCAGCAGGGGCGCCCAGGCGAACACGAAGACGGATTGGGTGCGCTGGAAGAAGCGCCAGTAACCGCTGAAGGTGGTGATTTGCTGCAAGGGGGCGCTGGTTTCCGAGGGGGAGCCGGGCGCGTTGAGCAGCGAATAGGATAGATACCCAACGAAAAGGAACAGGGCGCTCAGCGCCACGGAAAGCAGCCCCGTGCGCAGGGGACGCTTGCAGCGCCGCCGCTCGATCAGCAGCACGAACAGCCACAGATAGGACACCGCGCCGATGCTCCCGTCGATGGCCAGCCTGCGCGCGCCGTCGCCAAAGAGGGGAAACAGGTTGGTGAGCTTGGCGTTGTGGGGAAGGGCCAGGAGCAGCACCGCAAGAAAGAGCAGGGACGCAAAGGGAGCGTAAAAGCTGAGCATTCTGGAAATGGGCGCGGAGCCGAAGAAGCAGCCGGGCAGCAGGCAAAGCAGCAGCAGCCCCGCCAGCAGGGCTCTTGGGGTGAGGGAGAGGATGTAGGCCTCCAGGGTGTCCAACAGGCCGCGGAAACAGACGGCCGTCAGGACAAGGAACAGCAGGCCAAGCAGGCCGCTGAACAGGCCGGACGCCCGGCCAAGCAGGTCGCAGGCGGAAAAATAGTCTCCGCCTCGAAGCAGCCACGCGGAGATAAGGGCGAAGCCGAGGCCCAGGACCATGGAGAGCAGCACGGATACCCAGGCCGCGTTGGCCGCATAGTCCACCGGAGCCAGGGAGCCGGGGATGAGCAGCTGGGAGATGAAGAGCCCGGTGAGCAACACCAGCAGCTCGTGTTCGCCGATGCGGTTGTTCATGGCAGCTTCCCCTCCTGAGGGTCCCAGCCCCTGGGCGCTGTGGAGCGGACGCGCTGCTTGGGGCGGAACATGGGCGGCGTCATGCGCTGCATATACAGCGGCAGGCGCAAAAACAGGTCCGGATTGTGGGGCATCTTGGGAGCAAAGGGGGCAAAATAGGGCACGCCGAAGCTCTCGAGGGCACAGTCGCAGAACAGGAACAGGGTGACGAGGGCGGCGATGCCCGTAAAGCCGAAAAAGGCCGAGGCCAGGATGTAGCAGATGCGGCGGATTCGCAGGGCGATGGACATCGGGTAGTTGGGCAGGGCGAAGGTGCCAAGCCCGGCGATGGAGACGATGATGATCAGCGCCGGGCTGATCAGGTTGGCGGATACGGCCGCTTGGCCCAACACCAGGGCGCCGATGATGCCAAGGGTGGAGCCCATGTGCCCGGGCATGCGCAGGGAAGCCTCGTTGATGAGGTTGAAGGTGAACTCCATCAGCAGCAGCTCCGCCGTCACCGAAAAGGGGACCATGGCGTGGCCCTCCAGGAGGGAGGTCAGCAGCTCGGCCGGCAGCAGCTCCTGGTGATAGAGCAAAAGGGCGTTGTACACCGCGGGCAGAAACAGCGCCACCAGCATGCCGAGCGTGCGGATGAGGCGGATAAACAGGCCGTATTGCCAGCGCAGGGAGGTATCCTCGCCGGAATGGAGAAAGGCGGCCAGCGTGGCGGGCGCGGCAACGGCGTAGGGCGAGTTGTCATAGACCAGCAGCACCATGCCGTCCATCAGGAAGGAGGCGGCCCTGTCCGGCCGCTCGGTGAGCAACAGCTGGGGCAGCAGGGCGAAGGTCTTGTCCTCGATGAGCTGCGCCAACTCGCCGGAGGTATACACCACGTCCGACTCGATGCCCTGGACGCGGCGCTTAACCTCCTCCACCAGGGCCGGATTGGCGATGGACTCCATGTAACAGATGGCCAAGGGATTTTGGGCCTTCTTGCCCACGTAAAAGAGCTCGTCCACCAGATCGGGGGTCTTGAGGATGCGGCGCAGCAGGGAGAGGTTGGTGCGCATGTTCTCGTTAAAGGCCTGGTGGGGCCCCATAATGACCGTTTCGGTCACCGGCTGCTCCACGCCGCGCCTGGAAAAGCCCTGCATCTCGCACAGCACGGCCTCGGGACAGCCGTCCAGCAGCACGGCGAAGTTGCCGCCGAGGATGAACTGGGCGATCTTTCGCGGGTCCGTTTCCGTCTTGCCCGTTCCCGTGGGCAGGACCCGATCCAGCAGCTCCTGGGCCAACGCCTCGCCCTTGGCCGTCAGGGGCGCGGCCTGTTGCATGGGCCGGAGCACGAAATCCTCCAGGTCCGTCCGGCTGGTCATGCCGTCGATGTGCAGCACGGCGCAGCGCCGCTCGCCCAGCAGCAGCTCGCGAACGACATAGTCCGCGTTCTTCGGGTAGTGAAACACGGCGTTCATCGCGCGCAGGGAATCCTGGATGCGGGGGGAGAGGCTGTCCTCCGGCGCAGAGGCTTCCGGACCGTCGGCGGGAGGAACCTGCAAGGGCCTGCCTGGCCTGTTGTAGCGGAAAAGCTTGGTGAAGGGTCGAAAGGGATGCTTCAACGCGGGCGCCTCCTTATCTTCAGAAACAAGGCGGGTTTCCAGCTTAGCATGGCGCTTTTTTGCCGGGCTTATTCGCGGGCAACAATTCACTTAACTTTAATGCAAACAATTTAGGGCTATGGTATACTTTATTTGATTTGATAGAAAAGGCGGGGATAGACTTGGACGATACCAACAAAAAGATCTGGAGGCAGCGCATCGGCCTGTATGGCGGCGTGCTGCTGATGCTGGTGGTTTGCTGGGTGTTCATTTGGGCCTATCGCACCATCACCATACGGCGCTACGGCGCGGATCTGACCCCGAAAAAACAGGTGGAGAGCGTGCAAACGCCCTTCTTTTCCATGGAGGACCCCGCCTATGCGCAGCTGGAAATGGGTCAGACCGGCTACACCATCGGCCAGCAGGGCAGCCTGCTCTGCGCCCTGGCCATGGCGGCGGGCGCCCAGGGCGTGCAGGTAGATCCCGCGCAGCTGAACCTGCCGGAATTGTATGAGGACAACGTGTACCAGGTGGAACGCATCGACGAGGTTCCCGGGCTGGAAAACGCCGTGTTCGAGTCCTACACCAGCTTTGCGGAGGACCGGGTGCGGGAGATCCTCGGCCGGGGCGAGGCCTGTCTGTGCCGCGTGCTGCGCGATGGCAACGTGCATTGGCTGGTCATCACCGGCACCCAGGAGGACGCCTTCCTCGCGCTGGACCCGGCCGGCGACGGCCAGGCACAGCCCCTGGAGGAGAAGGTCTACGTGCTGGCGCGCTTGGTGGTGGACAAGGGCTGAGCCAGGGCGGACAAGGAGGGACAAGATGCCAGGCTTCATCGAGCTGCAGGATGTAAAAAAAGTATACCGGACGGGAGAGATGGAGACCATCGCCGTGCAGGACGTGAACTTCGTCATCAACAAGGGGGAGTTTTGCATCGTGGTGGGCCCCTCGGGCGCCGGCAAGACCACGGTGCTCAACCTCTTGGGCGGCATGGACTCGGTGACCTCCGGAAAGATCTACGTGGACGGAACGGACATTTCCGCCCTCTCGCCCAAGGCCGTGATCACCTACCGGCGCTTGGATATCGGCTTTGTGTTTCAGTTCTATAACCTGGTGCAGAACCTCACCGCCCTGGAAAACGTGGAGCTGGCCACCCAGATTTGCACAAACCCCTTGGACCCAAGGACCGTTCTGGAAGAGGTGGGCCTGAAGGAACGCATGAACAACTTCCCCGCCCAGCTTTCCGGCGGCGAACAGCAGCGCGTGGCCATCGCCAGGGCGCTGGCGAAAAACCCAAAGCTCCTGCTCTGCGACGAGCCCACCGGCGCCCTGGACTACGTGACGGGCAAATCGATCCTCAAGCTCTTGCAGGACACCAGCCGCAAGCTGCAGATGACCGTGGTGGTTATCACCCACAACTCCGCCCTGACGCCCATGGGCGACCGGGTGATCTTTTTTAAGAACGGCGGCGTGGACCGCATCGAGACCAACGAGCACCCGATGCCCGTGGAACAGATCGAATGGTGATGAGGCGCCAAATGCCGGAGAAATGAGCGGCCCAACAAGGAGGGTGCGGATTTGTCCAGAAATGCGCTCTTGACCGACACCCTGCGCGAGATACGCAAATCCATCGCGCGCTTTTTGTCCATCCTTTGCATCGTGGGGCTTGGGGTGGCTATTTTCGTGGGCATTAAGAGCGCCGGGCCGGACATGGAGGTAACGGCGGACGAGTATTTCGACCAGCAGAAGATGCACGATATTCAGATCCTGTCCACCATGGGCCTATCCAGCGAGGACGTGGTGGAGCTGGCGAAGCTGCCCTTTGTGGAAAGTGTGTTTCCAAGCTACTCCGCCGACGCGCAGGTGTTTGTGGGCACCTCCTCCATGGTGCTCAAGCTCCACGCCCTTAAGAGCGCTGGGTCCACCGTGGAGATGGACGAGCCCGTGCTCGTCTCCGGCAGGTTGCCGGAGAAGGCGGGGGAATGCGCGGTGGAGCAGAGCGTGCTGGACAGCCTGGGTCTTGCCCTGGGCGATAGCCTGCAATTCGACGAGGGCGACGGCGAGATGCTGGTGGAGACCAACGCGCGCATCGTGGGCGTGGTGCAAAGCCCGCTATATATCTCCGCCGAGCGCGGTACCAGCAGCCTGGGCACGGGCAGTGCGGACGCCTTCTGCTACCTGCCCGCGGATGCCTTCGACCACAGCGTCTACACGGAGGTTAACCTCCGGCTGCGCGGCGCGGCGGAGCTGAGCTGTTACTCGGACGCCTACGAGGAGCTGGTGGACCAGGCCGTGGACGAGCTGGAGGAGATGGCGGCCGAGCGCGAGGCTTCGCGTCTGGAGGACATCAAATACCGGGCGGACAACGCCGTGCTCCTCAACGAGGAGCAGCTCAACAGCACCAAGACCGATACCAACGAGCAGATCGAGGAGGCCAAGAGCGAGCTGCAGGATTCCCTGGAGGAGCTGGTGGACGGGGAGCAGGAGCTGCTGGAGCAGGAGATGCAGTTCCGCCAGCAAATGCAAAGCGCCCAACAGCAGCTGGACGAGGCCCAGCTGCAATGGAACCAGGCCGACGAGGAGCTCTCGGCCCAGGAGAAGGTCTTCTACGAGGAAACCAAGCCCCAGACGGAAGCGCAGCTGCGCCAGAGCAAGGAGTCCCTGGAGGCGGCGGAGCTACAGCTTTCCCAGGCCACGGAAAGCGTGCGCAACTTCAAGAGCTTCTTCGAGGAACGCAATAACGCGCCCGCCTTTGACAGCACCCAGGAGATTCAGCAATTCCAAACCCTGCTCAGCGGGCTGATGGAGGCCTTCCCCGGGCAAATGCCCTCCGAAATGGAGCAGCTGCTGGCGCCGGAGCTGGCGCTGTTTCCGCACCTGGCCCAAATGGCGCTGGGCCAGGTGGATTGGCTGGCCCAGATCCGGACCATGGAGCGGGGTCTTGCCGAGTCCGCCGCGC
>CALWRM010000003.1 GCA_944383925.1 uncultured Clostridia bacterium | reverse complement strand
CCTACGCTCCCTAGGGCTGACGCAGGAACAGGCTCTGCACTATACCATGTCCGGCTGCAACCGGGCCGAATATGCCGGCCATCAAAGCTCCGACGCCTTCCACAACTGCCCCGCTTGGCTGCTGGAGGCCTTCTACGATCCGAGGGTGCAGGACATGGATGGGTTGCTGGCCGCCTTCGATTCCGTGGCGCGCCGCGAGCTGGCCCGCCATGCGGGCAACCCCCGCGTCCCCCAGGCGCAGGAGCTGCGGGTCAACCTGGAGTCCCTGCTGCTGACCGGCTGCGTGGAAAAGGCCACGGACATCGAAAACGGCGGCCTGGCCGTGGAGACCTTCGTCCATAACCTGTGCGGCATCGCCACCGTCGCCGACAGCCTTTCGGCCATTCAAACCCTGGTGTTTGAGGAAAAGCGCCTGGATCTTCCCGCCTTCCGCCAGGCGGTGCGGGAGAATTTTCAGGGCAGGCAGGCGTTGCTGGCCTACCTGAAGAACCGCTGCCCCAAGTTTGGCAACGACGACGACCGGGCGGACCGCTGGGCCCGGGCCGCCGGCGAAATCCTCGCCCGCGCCGTGCGCGACCAGGGCGGCGGACGCATCCACATCCCCAGCTTTTACTCCCTGTACTTCCACCAACAGCAGGGACACGCGCTGGGGGCTACCCCCGACGGCCGCCTGGCCGGGGAAGCCATCAGCGAAATCCAGTCCCCCGTATACGGCTGCGACCGGGAGGGCCCCACGGCCCTGCTGCTCTCGGTGTCCAAACTGCCCCTCTGCCTTTGTGGCGCGGGCGGGCTAAACCTGCGGCTGGCAAAAGCCGTAGACGACGCCCTGCTGGCTGCTCTGGTGCAAACCTTTTTTGAGCTGGGCGGCATCAACCTGGCGCCCAGCGTGCTCAGCCGCCAGACCCTGCTGGAGGCCCGCGCCCATCCGGAGCAATATCGCAATCTTTGCGTGCGCATCGTGGGCTATTCGGAGGTCTATCTCCGCCTGCCGGAGGAGCTGCAGTTGGAGCTGCTCCAGCGCACGGAGCTGGCGGTCTGAGCCAACATGCCCGATCCGCTGATTTTGTTTGACAAGCCCTGCGCCTGGATTTATACTTAAATTTGAGCTTTTTATTGGGAGGTTTTCCAAATGATCCAAGCACCCAGGGGCACCAAGGACGTGCTTCCACAGGAAAGCGCCGCTTGGCAGGCCATGGAACGCGTCATGCGCGAGACCTGCCGCTTGGCCGGTTATCGGGAGATCCGCACGCCGGTGATCGAGCACACGGAGCTCTTCCTTCGCGGCGTGGGCGACACTACGGACGTGGTGCAAAAGGAAATGTATACCTTTGAGGACAAGGGCGGCCGCTCCATCACCCTTAAGCCGGAAGGCACCGCGGGCGCGGCCAGGCTGTTCATCGAGCACGGCCTGTTCAACGACCCCCTGCCGCTGAAGATGTACTATTTATATTGCCCGGTGTTTCGCTACGAGGCGCCCCAGTCCGGCCGCCTGCGCGAACATCATCAGTTTGGCATCGAGGTTTTCGGCGCCAAAGCGCCCACCATGGACGCGGAGGTGATTCGCCTGGCCATGGACGTGATCGAGCGGCTTGGCGTACAAAACCTGTCGCTGGTCATCAACTCCATCGGTTGTCCCCACTGCCGGCCCAAATACCAGCAGGCCCTGCGGGACTTCCTCCAGCCCAAGCTTTCCTCCCTCTGCCCCACCTGCCAGACCCGCTATGAGAAGAACCCCTTGCGCATCCTGGATTGTAAGGATCCCTCCTGCAAGGCGCTGACCCAGGGGGCGCCCACCATTTTGGAGTACCTGTGCGAGGAATGCTCGGAGCACTTCGAACAGGTAAAGTCCATCCTCTCCTCCATCGGCGTCCAATTCCAGGTGGATCCCGGGCTTGTTCGCGGCCTGGACTACTACACCAAGACCGTCTTTGAAATCATGGCTCCCTTGGGCGAGGGCGGTCAAATGCTCACCGCCTGCGCGGGTGGCCGCTATGACGGGCTTGTGGAAACCGTGGGCGGGCCCAGCGTGCCCGGCATCGGCTTTGGTATGGGCATGGAACGCATGTTGCTGGCCTTGCAGGCCCAAGGCCGTTTGGCCCAGGCCGAGGCTCCCTTCCGCGTCTTTGTGGCCTCCATGGGCCAGCAGGCCGGACTGGAAGCCTTCCGCCTGACCCGTTTGCTGCGCGAAAAGGGCATTCCCTGCGACTGCGACCACGCCGGACGCAGCCTCAAAGCCCAATTCAAGTTCGCCGGCAAGCTCAACCCCGCCTACGTGGTGGTGTTGGGCGAGGAAGAGCTGGCCCAACAACTCTATCGGCTGCGCGACATGGCCAGCCGCCAGGAGGAATTGCTCAGCCTGGAGCAGCTGTTGGAGCGCCTTGCCTAGGTCTTGGCTGTCTCCTATCAAATAAGCGACATTTACCAAACAAGAAAGAGGTCTTTTCCTATGCTGAAACAGGGCTTTTCCCGCACGGATTACTGCGGCGAGCTGACGGAAAGGGACGAGGGACGCTCCGTCTCCCTCTGCGGCTGGGTGCAGCGCACCCGCAACCTGGGCGGCCTGATCTTCGTCTGGCTGCGCGACAAGACCGGCCTTGTGCAGCTGGTCTTCGACCAGACGGTCTGCGGCGCGGAGGTCTTCGCCGTTGGCGAGAGCCTGCGCGGCGAATATGTGGTCTGCGCCGGCGGCCAGGTGCGCCTGCGCGATCAGGCGGCGGTAAACGAGAAGCTCAAAACCGGCCGCATCGAGATTTTTGTGGACAGCTGCCTGCTGCTCAACCAGGCGGCAACGCCGCCCATCTACATCGACGACGAGCATCCCGACGAGAGCGAAAGCGTTCGCCTGAAATACCGCTATTTGGAACTGCGCAAGCCCTCGATGCAGGCCATGCTCGCCACCCGTAGCCAGGTGATGCAGTGCCTGCGCACCTACATGTTCACCCAGCGCTTCACCGAGGTAGAAACCCCCATTCTCACAAAATCCACCCCCGAGGGCGCCCGGGACTACCTGGTTCCCTCTCGAGTGCATCCCGGCCAGTTCTATGCCCTGCCCCAAAGTCCCCAGATCTATAAGCAGCTGCTGATGCTGGGCGGTACGGACCGCTACTTCCAGTTGGCCCGCTGCTTCCGCGACGAGGACTCCCGCGCCGACCGGCAGCCGGAGTTCACCCAATGCGACCTAGAGATGTCCTTCGCCAGGGAAGAGGATATCCAGACCGTGGTGGAGGGCGCCTTCCACTCCGTGTTCCATTCCGTATTGGGCGTCGAGGTTTCCCTGCCCCTGGAGCGCATCACCTGGAAACAGGCCATGGAGGACTATGGTTCCGACAAGCCCGACCGTCGCTTTGGCCTTACGCTGAAGAACCTGTCCGATTGGGGTAAGGATTGCGGCTTCTCCGTGTTTGAAAACGCCGTTTCTGCCGGCGGCAGCGTGCGCGGCATCCGCGTGCCCGGCGGCGCAAGTCGTTTCTCCCGCAAGGAGCTGGACGCCCTGGGCGAGTTTGTCAAGACCTTTAAGGCCAAGGGCTTGGCCTGGATGACCCTTGGCGAACAGGGCGTCAAGTCTCCCTTCCTCAAGTTCCTCTCCGAGGAAAAGTTGGCAGACCTTAAGGCCCGCATGCAGGCGGAGACCGGCGACGCCCTGTTCTTCGTCGCCGACAAGAACGCGGTCGTGTTCCAGGCCCTGGGACAGCTGCGCCTGGAGCTGGCCAAGCGCTTGGACCTGATCGACAAGAATCGTTACGACCTATTCTGGGTCACCGAGTTCCCCCTGCTGGAGTGGGACGAGGAGGAGCAGCGCTTTGTGGCCATGCACCACCCCTTCACCTCCCCCATGGACGAGGATGTTCCCTTGATGGAATCCGACCCCGGCGCGGTGCGCGCCAAGGCCTACGACCTGGTGCTCAACGGCGTGGAGATGGGCTCCGGCTCCATCCGCATCCACGACCCGAACGTGCAGGAAAAGATGTTCAACATGATCGGCTTCACCCACGAGGAGGCCTGGAAGCGCTTCGGCTTCATGTTGGAGGCCTTCAAGTTCGGCGTGCCGCCCCATGGCGGCTTCGCCTTCGGCGTGGACCGGCTGATGATGATTCTCACCGGCGCCCAGTCCCTGCGCGACGTGCTGGCCTTCCCCAAGGCCAGCAACGGAAGCTGCCTGATGATGGACACCCCCTCGGCCGTGCAGGCGGACCAGCTGGAGCTGCTGGGCATCGAGCTGCGGCCGCAGGAGAAATAGTTCTTTTCGCTCTTGCAAGGGCCTGCGCGGCGTTTCGCGCGGGCCCTTGCCTTTGCCCCGCCAAGGAGGGAGGCTTGTTATTATGAAGCGCTTGTTGTTCGTATCCGGTCCCATGGGCTGCGGCAAGACCAGCGTCTGCCGTCGGCTGCTCCACCGCTTGGCCCCGGCGGTCTATCTGGACGGCGATTGGTGCTGGATGATGGAGCCCTTCACCGTTACGGAGGAAACGCGCGCCTTGGTGCAGCGCAACATCTGCTTCCAGCTGAACCAGTTCCTTCGGTGCAGCGCCTTCGACACGGTGATTTTTTGTTGGGTGATGCACCGGCAGTCCATCGTGGAGGAGCTGCTTGCCGGCCTCGACGCCCCACCCTTCGCCTTTACGCATATCAGCCTGACGCCCCAACCCGAAGTCCTGGCCAGGCGGGTGCAGGCGGATGTAGACGCGGGCTTACGCCAGGAGGATGCCGTCGCCCGCAGCCTCTCCTACCTGCCCCTATACCAGGAGCTTTCCTCCATCAAGCTGGACAACAGCCTGCTGGACGTGGAGGAAACGGCTGCGGCCATCCAAGCGCTGCTGCGCCCCGCGCGCCCATAAAACCCATGCCTTTGGTGGTTTCAAACCGGCATTTTGTGGTATCCTAATACATGGAAAAGAGAAACCCCATGCTTGGGGAGGAGGAATTCGGCTATGAAATCCAAGAACATCCGCTTCCTAACCTACACCGCGGTGATGCTTGCCTTCACCCTGCTCTTTCAGATGGCCCGCATGCTGTTCCCCGCGCCCAACGCCGAGTATGTCACCTACATCATCGGCACGCTGGTCAACCTGAGCCTGATCGTGGCCGCCGCCTGCGTCAACGTTTGGTCCGGCCTGATCATCGCCCTGCTCGCCCCCATCGTGGCCTTCTTCCAGGGCCACGCCCAGCTGCCCTTGGTCTTTCCCATCATCGTGGGCAACGCGGCCATCGTGATCGGTTCCGCCTTGGGCTTTAAGAGCCCCAGCAGGCTCTGGATCGCCTTTGTGTCCGCGCCGGTGAAATACGCCCTGATCGCCCTTGGCATGGCCGCCTTCATGCTGGTGGGCCTGCAGGGGCTGCCCTACTCCGCTGCCCTGCCCACCGCCTTCACCAAGCAGTTGGTGCAGCTGATCACGGGCCTTGTGGGCATCGTGGTGGCCATCCCCGTGGTGGCCGGCGTACGCCGCGTCATCAAACCGCTTTAGGCGAAGACAGCCAAAAGGGACCCCCACAGGGGCCCCTTTTTTTCGCCCTGTTTCCTAGCGCAGGCCTTCCTCGCGGCCGATTTCCTCCAGGGCGCGCAGCAGCGCGGCGATGTCCTCGGCCGTGTTGAAGGGGCCGATGCTGGCCCGCACGGCTCCTTGGTCCGGCGTGCCGAGGGCCACGTGGGCCAGGGGCGCGCAGTGCAGGCCCGCGCGCACACAGATCTGCCTTTGGGCCAATTTGTCCGCCACAAGCCCCGAGGGTAGGGCGCCCAGGTTGAAGCTCACCGTGCCCACGCGGCCCAAGGCCCCTTCCGGCGCATAGACCTTGACGCCGGGCAGGCGGCGAAGGCCTTGGAGCAGGAGTTTGGCCAGGAGCTGTTCGTGGGCGTAGATGGAGGCCCGGTTTTTCAGCACATAGTCCAGCCCTGCGGCCAGGCCCGCCAGGCCCGGGGCGTTTACCGTGCCCGCCTCAAAGCGCTCGGGCCTTTCCTGTGGCTGCAACACAGAGGCGGAGGAGGTACCCGTTCCGCCCTGGCGCAAAGGCCGAAGGGCCAGGCCCTTGCGGGCATAGAGCGCGCCGGTGCCCATGGGGCCCAGGAGGCCCTTATGCCCTGGCATGGCCACCATGTCGATGCCCCACAGCTCCGGATACAGGGGCAGCACGCCGGCCGTCTGGGCCGCGTCCACCAGCAGCAGCGCCCCCCGCATCTGGCAAAGGGCGGCGATGGACTCGATGGGTTGGATGGCGCCGGTGACGTTGGAGGCATGGGTGGTGACCACCAGCTTGGTCTGCTTCGTCATGGCCTTTTCGATGGTGGCCGCCGTGCGCAGGGTGATGAGGCCGCGGCTTTGCAGCTCGTTGAGCGGCCGCAGGACCGAATTGTGCTCCCAGATGGTGGTGGCCACCTCCCAGCCCGGCTCCACGATGCCCTGGATGGCCGTGTTGAGCATGTCCGTGCAGTTTAGGCCGAAAAATAGATCCGCCTCGTCCTCCACCTGTAGGAGCTGCGCAAGGGAGCGGCGGGCCTTGTCCACCGTGCGGCCGGCCGCCAGGGCCAACCTGTGCCCCGAGCGTCCGGGGTTAGCGCCGGCGTACAGCATGAAATCCCGCACGGCCTCCACAACGCCCGCGGGCTTGGGAAAGCTGGTGGCCGCGTTGTCCAAATAGACCATGTTCCCCCTCCTTTTTCCTTGCGCCCTTCACCTGGGCGCGCCCGCGCAAATCCCTTGGCACCCCGCCGGCACGCCGCCCATACAATAGTATATGGCTTGCCGTTGCCGCAAGAACCAGCCATACACAAAAAGTAGGGAGGCGTCATGCCCTATGGAAACCTATGCCATAGCCGCTTTCCGCTCCAGGCAGGCGGTGTTTCGCTTTGAAGCCATGCTCAATGCCCTCGCCATCGAAAACCGCATCATCTCCACACCCCGGGCCGTGTCCTTGGGCTGCGGCCTTTCCCTGCGCTTCGACCTGGCGCAGCTGCCCAAGGTGCTGGCCGCCTACGACAAGGATCCCATCCCCAACCTCATCGGCTTCTACCGCGTTGAAAGCGGACAGGGCGGCCTACAGGTCACCCCCGCCCGAAGGCCCTGACGGGCATGCCGCTTCCGTCCCTTCGCCGGCGGGCGAGGGGGCGAAGCGGCCCCCGCGAAACGGCTCAAAGGCTGCCCACCCACTTATCGCGCATTCAAGGGCCTCTTTATCGAGCTTGCAGGAACTTCTTTGGTAGATCCGTTGTTATATAGCTGAAGATAGGCCCTTGCCTGGGCCGGCGGCTTTGGGTTTCCCCCGCCTTGCGTTCCCAGCGCGCATGCGGTATCCTAATGGCGGGGGGCGGTCTGGTCCCCAAAGCCCCTCAAAGGAGGTTGTACGCCCATGACCCGGAACCAACAGATCTTGGCGGAGCTGGAGCGCCTGTACCCCAACGCGGGCCCCGAGCTGCACTTTACCAATCCCTTTGAAACCCTCATCGCCACCATGCTGTCCGCCCAATGCACGGACAAGCAGGTCAACAAGGTGACGGAGAAGCTCTTCGCCCGCTTCCAAACCCCCGCCCAGCTGGCCGCCCTCACCCCGGAGGAGCTGGAGCCCTGGATCAAGGGCTGCGGCGTCTATCACAACAAGGCCAAGAACATCGTCAACTGCTGCCGCATCCTCTGCGAGCGCTACGGCGGCGAGGTTCCCGCCGACTGGGAAGCGCTGCAAACCCTGCCGGGCGTCGGCCGCAAAACCGCCAACGTGGTCTATGCCAACGCCTTCGGGGGCGATTGCATCGCCGTGGACACCCATGTGTTCCGCGTCTCCAACCGCCTGGGCTTGGCCAACGCCAAGAACGTGCTCAAGACCGAGCTGCAATTGCAGGAGGCCATCCCCAAATCCGACTGGTCCAAGGCCCACCATTGGATCATCTACCATGGCCGTCGCGTCTGCCACGCGCGCAATCCCAAATGCGCCGCCTGTACGCTGCGCCCTCTGTGCGCCCATCCCCTGGACGCTTCCGCTACATCCCAAAAAGAGGAGGTACAACTCCATGCGGACTAATCGACCGCTAAGCCTGCTGCTGCTCCTTTCCCTGCTGCTCCTTTGCCTGGGCGGCTGCGCCTCCCCCGCCGCTGCTCCGGGCGTTTCCCCCGCCGCCTCGGCCACGCCGGCGGCGGAGCCTGCTCCCGAAGAGGCGACGGCAAGCGCCGCCCCAAGCCCCTCTCCTAAGGAGAGTCCCGCCACCTCCCTGGAGCGCCTCAGCGCCTACGCTTCCGCCAATCTCAGCACGGGCGGCTTCGCCGTTTCCGACGGAAGCTCCCTCTTCGTGGCCGCCGACGGGCTCTGGCGCATGGACCTGGACGGGCAAAACCCAACCCTGCTGCTGGAAGGGGACTTTGGCAGCCTCAACCTCTATCAGGACAAGCTGTACTTCCTTGCGCTCGGCTATGCCGAAACGGAGTGGGGCTACCTGGCGCTCAGCTCCCAGCAGCCCTTTTCCATGAACCTGGACGGCAGCGACCTGCAGCCCCTGGGCGAGGCCCTTCCCGTGGGCAGCCAGGAGGTATACGCCTTTGAGAGTGAGGACGGCTCCAGCAGCTACGACAGCCAGCTCGGCTACCGCGGCTTCACCGTGCACGAGGGCTGGGCCTACTACCTGGCCACGGAGCCCGGGGAGGGCAGCTACAGCATCGTGTTCGACGACGAGGAGATGGCCGAGCCCGAGCCTGTCCTGGTGCGCCATCAGAACCAGGCCGCGCTCAAGCGCCTAAGCCTTACGGATGGGCGGGTGGAAACTTTGGTGGAAGGGCTTGGCAACGCGGAGCCCGTCTTTACCTTGGAGGGCGGCCGGCTGTACTACACGCGCAGCCTCCACAACCCCCTGTATCCCTATGACTTTACCGACTACCTTTCCTGCAGCCTGGACGGCAGCCAGCAGGAGACGGTCTGTCCGCCTCCGCAGGATAGCCTGCTTGGCTACCATGTCGATGGGGAGGGCTACCAGTGGATGGACATCGTCAACCACCTCCAGGTGATGGACGGCCAGCTCTACGCCTCCCTAAAAGACAGCGAGGGCGACTTCCGCGACAGCCGCCTGATGCGCTTGGACGAGAGCGGAGAAAGCCTGCTGGTGTATGAGATGTACTACCTCCCCAGCCTCGCCACCCCCGCCGGCTTGCTCTACGCGGGCGGCGAAAGGGATTGGGAAGAGGACCGGGTGCTCGAGCACGGCCTGTATCTGCTGGAGGACGGGCAGGCGCGCCTGCTACTCCCCCTGTCCGAGCAGTGGAACGGCTTTGTCAGCTCCGAAATGAACCTGGTGGAGGGCTGGGCCTATCTGCGCCGCCGGGATCTGCCTCTGCTCCGCCTGCGCCTTGCCGATGGCGCCGCCGAGCAGTTGGAGGACGGCGCCTGGGTCCAGGCCCAGTTGACGTAAGCCGGCTAACCTTCGCTCAAACCCGCTTTGGCACCAAGGGCCTGCCCCTTTGCCGGCGGCTTTGCAGCCGCTTTGGTATAGGCGGGCCCTTTTTTTGCCGAAAATAACGTAAATTCGCTTGCAGCCCTCTTTCCCCTTGGGGTATGATGGGGCTTGCATCCAGCGCCTGCATCGCAAGGCCTTTCAGGAAAAGACCCAAAGGAGATTATGAGAAGACAGTGTTTGTGGATATTGTAAAGATCGACATCCGGGCCGGTAACGGCGGGGACGGCAAGGTCTCCTTTCACCGGGAGAAATACGTGGCCAACGGCGGCCCGGACGGGGGCGACGGCGGCCGCGGCGGCAGCATCGTGTTTCAGGCGGACGCCAACATGCACACGCTGCTGGACTTTCGCTACCACCGCAAATTCATCGCCGAAAACGGCGAAAACGGTTCCTCCAACCGCAAGGCGGGCAAGTCCGCGCCGGACCTGGTGATCAAGGTGCCGCCGGGAACCATCGTGCGGGACCTGGAAAGCGGCCATGTGGTGGCGGACGTGAGCGATCCCGCCCAGCCCAAGGTGCTGTTGCAGGGCGGCAGGGGCGGCTGGGGCAACTCCCACTTCGCCAACGCCGTGCGCCAGGCGCCCAACTTCGCCAAGCCCGGCCAGAAGGGGCGCTCCATGCAGGTGCAGCTGGAGCTGAAGTCCATCGCCGACGTGGGGCTCGTGGGCTTTCCCAACGTGGGAAAGAGCACCCTCTTGTCCGTGCTGACGGCCGCCAAGCCGCGCATCGCCAACTATCACTTCACCACCCTGACGCCCAACCTGGGCGTGGTGTCCGCCCGGGAGGACGGCTTCGTTCTGGCGGACATCCCCGGCCTCATCGAGGGCGCCAGCGCCGGCGCCGGCTTGGGTCACGCCTTCTTGCGGCATGTGGAAAGGACGAGGCTCTTGGTGCACGTGCTGGACATCTCCGGCAGCGAGGGCCGCGATCCCTTGGAGGACTACCGCACCATCAACGTCGAGCTTGCCGCCTACGGCAGGCTTTCCGAAAAGCCGCAGATCATCGCGGCCAACAAGATGGATCTGGATGGGGCGGAGGAAAACCTGCGCCGCCTGCGCGAGCTGCTGCCCGACGCCGCCATCTTCCCCATCAGCGCCGCCAGCGCCCAGGGCCTGCAGCCGCTGGTGGACGCCTGCGCCCAGATGCTGCGCCGCCTGCCCCCGGTGGAGAGCTTCGAGGAGGAGCTGCCGGAGATGGAGCTGCCGGCGCAAAACGCCTTCACCGTGCGCAGGGAAAACGAGTTCTTCGTGGTGGAGGGCCCGCTGGTGGACTCCCTGCTGGAGCGCGTGGATCTCAACGACGACGCGTCCATGGCCTATTTCGAGCGCGTGCTCCGGCGCGGCGGCGTGATCGACGCCCTGCGCAAGGCCGGCGCGCAGGATGGCTCCAGCGTGCGCCTGGGCGAGATCGAGTTTGACTTTATCGACTAGCGCCAATGCGGCGCCGTATGGAGGAGGATCCCCGCATGGAGATGGAACTTAGCTCGAAACAGCGCGCCTATCTGCGCTCCCTTGCCAACGACCAGCCGCCCATCGTGCACATCGGCAAGGAAGGCATCGGCCCCAACCTCATCAAGCAGACCTGGGACGCCCTGGAAGCCCGGGAGCTCATCAAGATCCAGGTGATGAAAAACGCCCCCTATGACACCCGGGAGGCCTGCACCCTGCTTTGCGAAAAGGTGCACGCCCTGCCGGTGCAATGCATCGGCTCCCGCTTTGTGATCTACCGGCCCGCCCGCAAGGACCCAAAGATCGACTTGACCAACGCCTGACGCCGCCAAAGAGGGGAGGCGATCCATCGGATCGCCTCCCCTCTTGTTGCGCGCAGCCCGGAGCGCTTCCGCGGCCTCACCGGCGCCTGGCCCGCAGGCCGCGCGCCAACAGCAGCGCCCCGCCCACAACCAGGACCGCCGCGGCCAAGCCCAGCAGCGGCGGCACGGCAGACGAACCGCTTACCTGGATGGAGGTCATGGCGTCCGCCTGGCCGATCACGTTTTCCGCCGGCCGCAGCGCCCTGGACAGCCACAGCACCAGCCAGGCCGCCGCCGCCAACAACAGCAGCATCGCCCCCACGAACACGTCCCTGCGCCGGCGCTTGGCCGCGGCGTCGATACCCAGCTGCTCGTGGATGCCGCCTGCAAAGTCCTCGGGGCTGCCGAGGCGCTCGATCACCGCCTCCGCCGGCTCGCCGTTCTCCTTGGCGGAGGCAAAGGCTTCCCGCAGGTCCCGCACAACCTCCTTCTTCCGCTTTCCGGGCAGGCAAAGGGCCCTTTTCACCTGGCGAAGATATCTTTCTTCCATCCGTCTTATCCCTCCAAAGCTCCGCTTTTGTCGATGAAATCCTCCACAAGCGTGGAATACGCTCGCCAAAACACCACCATGTCCCGCAACACCTGCCGGCCCTTATCCGTCATGGCGTAGTACTACTTGGACCCGCCGTTGGCCGCGGACGGGGCCATGCGGGCTTGCACCAGCCCGCCCTCCTGCAGCCGGTAGAGGATGGGATACACCGTTCCCTCCTTGGCATAGCCAAGCACCGCCGCGCCGCTGTCGTTCAGCTGCCGGATCACCTCATAGCCGTAGGTTTCCCCCCGGTTGATGAGGCATAGGAGCATCATCTCCAGCGCGCCCTTTTTAAACTGCTGCACATAGGAACCCTCCACGCCCTCGCCTCCTCTGCCACGCTATTTAGCTTTACTAAATAGTATGGCAAAAGTATACCTCCCTTTCCCCTCCCCGTCAAGGGGGCGAAAAAAAACTTCCGCTTCAAACGCTGCGGAAGGTTTTTGCACAAATTGCCCGGAAAAGCCGGGATGCGCTCAGGAAAACAGGCCCGGGCTGGCCGCGTGCTTCACCGCGCACAGGGACATGCAGGCCAGCAACAGCAATCCCGGCCAAAGGTAGAGCAGGCGGTCGGTGAGGATGAACAGGGACAGAAGCAGCAGGGCGGCCTGGATGTACAGCGGCGCCCGCTCCCTGCGAAGGGCCCTTTCCAGGGCGCTGCGCAGGACGCCGGCGCGGCGCCCCGCTTCCGCTTCCGGCAAGATGCCCGCCGATTGCAGGGGCAGCTCCTCCAGGGGCAGCAGGGCTAGGGCCGGCTGCAGCGCCGCCGCATAGGCGCGGGCTTCGGGGCGAATGGGACCGCAGCAAAGCAGCACGCCCCGAAACCCACCCCGGCGGCGGTCGAAGGCCTGCACGTCCCGCAGACCCGTCTGGTCGAGGGCCTGCAGCAGGGCCACCGCCACGGTCTCCCCGCGGTATTGGGCCAGCAACAGGCCCGGCCCCTCGCCGATGCAGCGGAGCTGGTGCCTCTGCGCCAGGGCGGCAAAGCCCGCGCGCAGGGCGCGTTCCGTCTCCCAGCGGGCCAGCGCCTGCACCGCCCGGCGGCGCTCCTCCCGAAGGGCTTGCTTTCCCTGGGGCCTTGCCCGAAACTGCAACAGATACAAGCCATAGCCCAACAGGCCGGCCATCGACAGGGCAAAGAGCAGCGCCCGCCAAAGGCTTGAAAAGCGAAAGGCAAAGACCCACAGCAGCGCCAGCCCGGCGCCGGCCGACGGCAGGAGCACGTTGGCCCAAGCCGCAAGGCGTCCTCGAAACGGCATCCTTCCCATCCCCCTTTCCCTCAGCTTTCCAGCTTTTGCCCAAAGTTATGCGCCGGGTTTTACAATTGGGGGAAAATGGGTTATAATAAATCCATCATCCGACGCAAGGGAGGCACCGACATGGAGGAGGGGCTCATCGGCCTGATGGGCGGCAGTTTCGACCCCATCCATTGCAGCCACATCGCCCTGGCAAGGGAAGCGATGGAACAGGCCTCCCTGCACAAGGTCCTCTTTTTGGTCAGCGGCCGGCCTCCCCACAAGCAAAGCCTGGGGGCCAGCGCCCAGGACCGCTTGGCAATGGCCCGCCTGGCGCTGGAGAACGAGCCCTGGGCCGAGGCCTCGGACGTGGAGCTTCGGCCGGGCACCGTGTACACGGTGGACACCCTGCGCCTGCTGCAAGAGCGCCTGCCGGGCCGCTCCTTTGCCTATATCATCGGCGGGGACACCCTGCTGGACCTGCGCAATTGGCGCCGTTTTCCGGAGGTGGCCGGGCTGTGCAGCTTCTTGGCGGCCATGCGCGGCGGCGTGCAGGACGGCCCCGTCCGGCAGGAGGCCAAGCGCCTGGCCGAGGAATTTGGAGCGCGCATCCGCCTGCTCCCCCTCTCCCCCGCGCCCCTCTCCTCCACGCAAGTCCGCAGCCGCCTTCGGCAGGGGCTTTCCACGGAGGGGTTGTTGCCCGCCTCCGTGCGGGAGTACATCGACCAACACCAGCTATATGGGGAGGAATAAGCCGGCCATGACCGATCTGCACGCCCTGGACGCCTATCTGCAAGCCCACCTCAGCCCCCACCGCTACGCCCATTGTTTGGGCACGGCGCAATGCGCCAGGGAACTGGCCCTGCGCTTTGGCGCGGACGCGGACAAGGCTTACCTGGCGGGCATGGCCCACGACATGTCCAAATGGATGAAGGGCAAGGAGTATTTGCGCTACGCCCAGGAGGCAGGCATCCAGCCGGACGCCTACCAGCTGGCAAACCCCGGGCTGTTGCACGCCCAGGTCAGCGCGCACCTGCTGCAAACGCTCTTTGGCGAGCAGGACGAGGACGTGCTTCAGGCCATCCGCCTGCACATGGGCGGCGCGCCGAACATGCGCAAGCTGGACGCCTGCGTTTGCCTGGCGGATTGGATCGAGCCGGGCAGGGACTTTCCGGACGTTCCCGAGCTGCGCAAGCTGGCCGAGCGCTCGCTGGAGCTGGCCTTGCGGCAGGCCCTGGCCACCACCATCATCCTGCTTCTGCAAGAGGGCCGCGTGGTTCAGCCCAACAGCCTGGATACCTATAACGCCCTTACCCAAATGCTAAACAGAAAAGAGGCGCTTGTATGACCAACTACGAGGAAATGGCAAGGACCATCTGCACGCTGCTGGACAAAAAGCTGGGCAAGAACATCGTCTGCCTGGACATTCAGAACCTCACCGTCATCGCCGATTATTTCGTCATTTGTTCCGGCCGCAACCCCGCCCAGGTGAAGGCCCTTTACGACGAGGTGGAGGACAAGATGGCCCAGGCGGGGCACCCGATGCTGCGCTCGGAGGGCTATTCCGAGGGGCGCTGGGCCGTCATGGACTTTGGCAGCGTCATCGTGCACATCTTCCTGGAGCAGGAACGCGAGTTCTACCACCTGGAGCGGCTTTGGGACAACGGCGACAACCGCCTGCAGCTGCACCTGGACGAGGACGCAGACCCTGCCAAGGGCTAAACCCAGGTAAAAACGCAAAAAAGCCCTTCCTTTTTTCTTGAAAAGGTGCTATAGTAAGCATTGGGTTTCGTTTGCGCTCGTAGCTCAGTGGATAGAGTGTTCGACTCCGACTCGAAAGGCCGTGGGTTCGAATCCCGCCGGGCGCACCAACTTGGCCGCCCCGGGAGCAATCCCGGGGCTTCTATTTGACTTTCCAGCACACAGGAGGCAGGTTTTTTCATGCAGCAACTCGACAGGCTATGGAACTACCAGAAGGCGGACATGGACGTGGTTCGCTACGAAACGGAGATGCGCCAGTTCCCCATGCGGCAAAAGCTGCTCAAGCTTCGCAACCTGGTTGCGGACCAGCAGACCCTGGTCAAGGGCATGGAAAACGACGCCGCCGCCGCCCTGGAAAGGCTGGAGGCCATGCGCGCCCTGCACGAGAAGTTGCAGGCCCAGTGCGCGGAGGTCAGCGAAAAGCTTGCCCAGGAGGGCGGCTTTGAAAGCGCCCAGCAGGCCCGCAAGGCCCTGACGCAGTTGCAGGAGTCCGACACCAAGCTCCGCGCCTGCGAAAAGGACCTCAGCCACATGGTGCGCGACTCCCAGCACATGGGCGCGCGCTATAAGGAGATCCGCCAAAAGGCCATCAAGGCCCGCGACGAATACACCAAGCTCAAGGCGGTGTACGACGTTGAGTTCGCCAAGCAATCCGAAAAGCTCAACGCCCTCAAGGCCGCCCGGGAGGAGGCCGCCAAGGACATCGAGGCCGCCTACATGGACCGCTACACCGCCATTCGCGGCCAGGCCATGCCGCCCATGGCCAAGCTGGTCAACGGGGACCAATGCGGCGGCTGCAACATGTCCCTTCCGGCCGTCGTGATGCAGAACCTGCGCAGCAAGGACCGCATCATCGAGTGCGAGAATTGCGGCCGCATCCTCTACGTGGAAAACTAAAGCACCATGAGTATGCCGGGCGGTCGCGCGCCGCAAGGCGTGAGGAAAGTCCGAGCACCGCAGGGCAGGGTGCCGGGTAACACCCGGCGAAGGCGACTTCAGGGAAAGTGCAACAGAAAGATACCGCCCACCCCCGCGTCCCCTCGGGGCCGCGGGGCGGCAAGGCTGGAAAGGCGAGGTAAGAGCTCACCGGCGGTCTGGCGACAGGCCGGCCATGTAAACCCCATCCGGTGCAAGATTGATAGTGGAACATAGGTGGCGGCCCGTCACGTTCCGGGTAATCGCTCGAGCCGTCTGGTAACAGGCGGCCTAGATAGATGATCGTCCAAGACAGAACTCGGCTTACAGGCATGTCTCATGGTCTTGATGTTTGAGGGAGGCGGCGCGCAAGGCCCGCCCCCTTTCTTTATACGCTCAAAAAAATCCAAAGGAGGAAGTCAACATGTCCGTGGAAGCGGTCCGGCAGTATCTTGAGGCCTATTCCTTGGGGGACCGGGTGCGGGAATTTGCCCTTTCCAGCGCCACGGTGGAGCTTGCGGCCAAGGCCGTGGGCGTGGAGCCCAAGCGCATCGCCAAAACCCTTTCCTTCCAGGACGGTCCGGAGGGCTGTCTGTTGCTGGTCGCCGCCGGCGACGCCAAGGTGGACAACGCGAAATTTCGCCACGCTTTCGGCTTCAAGGCCCGGATGCTCTCCGCGGAGGAGGCGCTGCGCCTCACCGGCCATGCGGTGGGCGGCGTCTGTCCCTTCGCCCTGCCGGACAACGGCGCGGTGCGGGTGTATCTGGACCTGTCCTTGCGGCGCTTCGACCGGGTCTATCCGGCCGCAGGAAGCGCCAACTCCGCCGTGGACCTGACGCCCGAGGAGCTGCAGACGGCCAGCCGCGCGGCCGGCTGGGTGGACGTGTGCAAGGGCTGGCAGGAGGAAGACCAGGCCTAAGATGCGGCAAAGGCGTTGACCTGTGCGGTCAACGCCTTTGCTGCGCCTTGCGGCCCCGCCCCTTGGGCAGGGCCGGGGGCTTGCTAGGCCTCGTCCTTGAGGAAGATGGGGTTGCTCCAGGCCCGCCTGCCCTGCCCGTCCACCAGGGTGACGCGCACATAGTCGAAGGGCTGGGGCAGCTTGTACTCCAAATGGGTCAGGGGCTGGTCCTCGGCCACCACCCGCGGGCAGGGCCAGCGGCCGTAGCGGAAGGCGATCTCCTGCACGGGGGAGCAGCGGACGTGGGCCACGCCATCCTCGACGTAAAAATCGTAGATCTCCGGCCCGCAGCTGGAATAGAAGGCGCCGCTTTCCAGGGCCGACAGGATGGAGGGGACGTTCTTTTCCGCCTTGACCATCACATAGCCCTTGCCGTGGTGTTCCTTGGCATGGCCGTCGTCCACGGCCACGCCCCACCAGCGCTTGCCCTGCATGAGGATCTCGTCCCAATAGGCGGCGTTGGTGTCCAAGCCGTTCTCGATGGCGCAGCCGCTGTTCCAAATCTCCATGCCGAAATAGCCCTGGATGCTCTCAAACTCGCGGGTGGGGGTGGCGCTCCACTCCGGGTGGCAGTAGAAGGCCAGGTTGCCCTTCTGGCGGATCTCATCGATCAGGGGCTGGAAGCTCTTGTACCCCTCGGTCAGGCGCACGGAGGCCGGGCTCTCGTCCTGTGCAAAGCCGTTGCCCTTACCCTGTTCGGGACCGATGCAGACCGTGTGCAGGCAGTGGATGCCTCCATCCTGGAAGCTGCCGTCCACCTCCATGCCGGGGATCAACAGCACGCCCGACTCCGGCGCATAGTTGTTAAAGTTGTAATTTCTGTGGTCCGTCAGGGCCAGAAAGTCGTAGCCCATCTGGCCATGGTAGCGGATGGTCTCCTCCGGGCTGAGCTTACCGTCCGATCTGGTGGTGTGGCAGTGCAGGCCGCCCTTGAGCAGCTTGCCCTCCCCCGTAAAGGCCGCTTGACGAAGCATGGCGTTTGCCCTCCCTTTTTCTTTATGACATTTTTTCGCTCAGGCGCTGGCCGCCCAACACGTGCAGGTGCAGGTGACGGACGCTTTGGCAGCCGTTTTCCCCCACGTTGGTGACCACGCGGTAGCCGTCCGCAAGCCCCAGGCTCTCCGCCACCAGGGCGCAGGCCCGCATCAGGTGGCCCAGCAGCGCCTCGTCGTCCGCGGCCTTGGCCAGGGACTCCACGTGGCGCTTGGGCACCACCAACACGTGCACAGGCGCCTGTGGCGCCACGTCGCGGAAGGCCTTGCAGATCTCGTCCTCATAGACCACCTTGGAAGGCACGGCGCCCTCGATGATCTTGCAAAAGATACAATCTTCCATCTAGTTCAATCCTCCTTATCGCTTAAAGC
>CALWRM010000002.1 GCA_944383925.1 uncultured Clostridia bacterium | reverse complement strand
TCCGTCCGCCCTCCCCCTTTCGGGTTCGAACGTCCGTTCCCGTTTCCTTTTGCTTTTTGCCTCGTTCTCTTCTCTTCCTGTATCGTTTTCAAGGTTCCTCGCCCCCCGCTCTCGCGGGACAGCTTCTATATATTACCACTCCCGCTTTCTATTGTCAAGCACTTTTTTCTCTTTTTCCCACATATTTTTGGGCCACCCGCATAACGCGAACGCTCTGCGGGCGGCCCTTCGTTCGTTCGGGCTCGAAGCCGAACTTTCTTCCTCATTTTAGCACCTCGTTCATCTTTTCCACGGCCGCGTCCAGATAGCCCTGCCCTTCTTCGACGACTCTTCCGCGCTGTCCGCGCCAAGACCACGCCATTTCCTCTATATTATATATGTTATTGTATATGTTGCATTCCTTGCCAAGCCCTCTGACATTCCGCATCGCGATACGCTTTTTTGCACCATGCAACAATCCCCTTTTTTTGTCACCGCTTTGGACTAAAGATGTTGCAATTGTAAAACGCTTTTGATATGATAAAGTAGAACATGCGGTGGCTACAGAACGACCGCAATACAGAGGTAAAGGAGCAAAAGACATGAAATTCAGCGCAAGGGAAGACATCATTCAGATCACCCCGTTGTGGAAGGGCGAGCGCTTTGAGGACGGCCGTCCCAAGGTGCCGGACGACATCCTTCGCCGTATGCGCAACATCACCTTGGAAGAGGCCTGGGGTCCCCTGTGGCGCAAAGGCTACAAGTATCAGTTTGAGGGCGAGTTCCGCACCACCCACCCCGGCAACAAGCTCATCGGCCGCGCTGTGACCACTTCCATGGTTCCCATGCGCCCCGACCTGCACCAGACCTTGCTGGACTACGGCCACAAGGAGGAGGGCCGCAAGGGCTTCTTCAATCAGTGGGTTATCGACTCCCTGGTCGAGGACGACGTCGTCGTGGTTGACCTGTTTGACAAGATCTTCCAGGGCACCTACGTGGGCGGCAACCTCTCCACCGCCATCGCCACCCGCACCAAGAGGGGCGGCGCCGTGATCTGGGGCGGCATCCGCGACAACGAGCAGGTTGTGCAGATCCCCGGCATCCAGGTCTACTATCGCGGCGTGGATCCCACCGGCATTGGCGATGTTACCATGACCTCCTTCAACGGCCCCACCCGCATCGGCAAGGCCACCTGTCTGCCCGGCGACGTGGTGCTCGGCACCATTTCCGGCGTCATCTTCATCCCCTCCCACCTGGCGGAAGAGGTTGTTGTGCATGCGGAGAAGTCCCACGTGCGCGATATCTTCGGCTTCCAGCGCCTGGAGGAGAAGGTCTACACCACCGCCCAGATCGACGGCCGCTGGACCTTGGAGATGTTCGACGACTTCCTCAACTGGTTCAAGACCGATGAGAAGGCCCAGGCCTATTCCTACCTGGATTGGACCGAGGATCTGGAAGAGCTCAAGAAGTGGATCGCGGAGCATCCCCAGGATGTGGCCGCCGTTACCCTGTAAGCCAACATACAGCAAGATACATAAGGGCCGCCTCCCTCAGCGAGGCGGTCCTTCTATTGGGAGGCTTGGGTCTTTCGTGAACAAAAGCCTGCTGGGCAAGCGCGCCCTCATGTGCGCCGCGTCCTTTTTGTTCTGGTTTTCGCAGTACATCTACAACCCCTTTTTGTCGCCCTATCTGTTGGGCCTTGGCATCAGCGCCACCTTTGCAGGCACCATCATCGGGGCCTATGGCTTCACCCAGCTGGTGGCCCGCTTTCCCCTTGGCATCAGCGCGGATTGCCTGCAAAAGCACAGGATCTTCATTCTCCTCGGCATGCTCTTCTCGGGCCTTGCCTCGGTGATCCGCTTCTTCTTCCCCCAACCGGTGCCCATGCTGCTGGCCAACCTGCTCTCGGGCATCGCCTCCTCGATGTGGATCTCCTTCACCATCCTCTTCTCCAGGTATTACCCGCCCGAAGAGCTGTCCAAATCCATCGGGCTTTTGACGGCCATGAACAACGCGGGCACGCTGGCCGCCTACCTGCTGGGCGGGGTGCTCTACGAGCCCTTCGGCATGAAGAGCCTCTTCCTGGGCAGCGCCCTTTCCGGCGGCCTTGGCCTGGTCATCGCCCTGTTTGTCAAGGACGAACCGCCCCAGGGCGACCGGCCGCAGCCCCGCGCCCTCGTGCGTTCCACCCTGCGCGACAAGCGGCTATGGCTCTTTTCCATCGCCGCCTTGCTCTACCACATGATCCTCTTTGCCACGGCCAACTCCTTCACCTCCAACATCGTCAAGGAGCTGGGCGCCAGCGGGGTGGAAATATCCGCCTGCTCCGCGCTGTTCATGGCCGCTTCCATGATCGCCGCCTGGTTCGTTGGCACCAAGCCAGCCCAGGCCTTAGGCGAGCGGCCGATGATGTGCGTCTGCTTTTGCCTGCTGGGCCTATACGCCCTGGTGTTGCCTCGGCTAGATAGCCTGCCCCTGATCATGGTCGTGCAGTTTCTCGGAGGTCTCGGCGGCTCTTCCCTGATCTCCCTGTTGATGAGCAACGCCGTCCGCAACATCCCCGGCGTCGCCAGGTCCACGGGCATGGGTTTCTTTCAATCCGTCTATGCCCTTGGCATCATGCTCGGTCCGGTGTGGATGGGGGCCATGGCGGACCGCATCGGCTTTGTGGCCGGATACGCCATCGTGGGCGTGCTCAGCCTGGCCTGCGCGGCGGGGCTGTATCTGCTCACGCGCAAGGAGGCCTAAACCGTCCTAGATATCGCTTGGAAAGGTTGTGTTTTTATGGAAGGATTTCGCCGTTTATCTCCCGAGGAATTTGACGTCAGCGCCTTTCGCCTCATCGGCAAGGACTGGCTGCTCATCACCACCGAAGCCCTCGGCAGGTCCAACGCCATGACCGCCTCCTGGGGCGGCATGGGCGTGATGTGGAACAAGCCCGTGCTCTACCTGGTCATCCGCCCCCAGCGCTTCACCCGGGAGCTGCTGGACGAAAACGGCCGCTTCTCCGTCTGCGTGCTGGACGGCAGCCGCAGAAGCGACTACAACTATCTGGGCACCGCCTCCGGCAGGGATGGGGATAAGTTGGCCCATACGGGCCTGGCCCTGGCCCACGAGGACGGCTTCCCCTTCCTCCCCGAAGCCCACACCGTCTTTTTGTGCAAGAGCCTCTACCGCCAGCCCATGGCGGGCCAGTTTTTCCTGGAAAGCGCCGAGGATGCGCGCTGGTATCCGGACAAGGATTACCACATCTTCTACGTGGCGCAGGTGGAGCGCCTGCTGGTCAAGGAAGCCTGACACCACAAGGCCCCCGGCGATGCCGGGGGCCTTGTGGTTGGCGCGCTTGCCTATGCGGTCCGGTCCATGGAAAGATCCGTGCAGCCGTTGAAGGCGGCGAAGCGCTTCAGGCAGGCCTCCAGCGCCTCGGCCAGCGCCTTGGTCTGCCGGACGCCGTCCTCATACCAGATGTTTCGAACGCGCAGGGTCTTTGTCTCCCGGTCGCAGACGGCTTCCAGCCGGCCGGCAAAACGCTCCCCATAGAGGATGGGCAGCGTGTAGGCGCCGTACCGCCGCTTCTCCTGCGGCGTGTAGATCTCCCAGGTATAGGCAAAGCCAAAGAGGGCTCGGGTGAGTGGTTTATCCCAGAGAAAGGGGTCCAGGGGCGCGATCAGCTCGCAGCGCCTGCGATGGCTTTGCCCGGAACAGGCCAGCTCCAGCAGGGGCGCGTCCTGCACCCGATAATAGAAATCCGGCTTAAGGCCTTGGATGCGCAAGCTGGCGATGGCCCCCTCCTGCAACAGGGTTTGGATGACCTTGTGGCGAAGGTCCGTGGTCAGGCCCCAGACGTTGTTCCAATAGCCCGAAGCCCGGTCCCACACCAGACCCGCCGCGCCGATCCTGTTTTGCACCCGCCACTTCTGGTGGTCGAAGTCGTCGGGCAGCGGCTCGGGCGCCTGCAGGATCTGGGCGGGAATGTGCCGCTGCGCCAGATCGTAGTACTTGCGCGTTCCCCTTTTGTGGTGGATCACCAGCTCGCCCGTGGAGTACA
>CALWRM010000001.1 GCA_944383925.1 uncultured Clostridia bacterium | reverse complement strand
ATCCCCCCTGTGGACGGCGGGGCGTGAGGGGGGGAGGAAGGGGAGGCAGAGGGAAGCGGGGCGGGAGGGCGGGTTGGCGGGGGAGGAAGGACGGACGGCGAGGCGTGAAAGGGAGGTTGCGGGGAGGTGTTTTGACGGGGGAGGAAGGAAGGACGGAAGGTAGCGTGGGAGGCGAAGCCGAAGGGGGAGGGCCCCCTTCGGCATCCCCCCTGCGGATGGCGGGGCGTGAGGAGATAGGAAGGGAAGGTCACGGGAGGGCGGTTTGGCGGGAGGCGGAGGGAGGGCCGGAAGGCCTGGTTGTCGGGGAGCTGCGCGCGCGGTTCGATGGGGCGCAAGGATGGAAACGAGGAAAGGGCGTTCCCTTCGCATGGAGGCGAGGGAACGCCCTTTTTGACTGGTTGCGGGGGAGGGGGGGCCTTCGGGGCCATCAGCGGACGGCGGGGCGCAGAGGAGCGGGAGGGGTTGCGCCTAGCGGAGGGGAGGGGAGGATTCCAGCAGGCGGCGCGCGGCTTCCCCCGCGCCCAGCAGGCCGGCACGGTTTCCCAGGGCGGCGGCGCGCAGTTCCACGTTTCGATAGCTGGGCATGAGCCGTTCGGGCAGCCGCTCCTGCAGGGCGGCGAGCACATAGGGCTGGGCGAGCACGCCGCCGCCCAGCACCAGCAGGGCCGGGTGGAAGATGTAGGTCAGGTTCAGCAGGCCGAGCAGGACCTCCTCCAGCCAGGCGTCCACCAAGGCGCGCACGGGCGGCTCTTCCAGACGGGCGAAGAGCTTCCGGCCGTCGGTCAGCGCCGGATCCAGGCCCTGGGCGCGCCGGACCAAGGCCGAGGTGCTGGCGTAGCGCTCGTAGGCGCCGCTCAAGGGATCGCCGGGCCGCCGGTCCTCCGCGTGGGTCACCATGCTGCCGAATTCCCCGGCGCAAAAGCCCGCGCCCCCATACACCTTTCCGGAAAGCACGATGCCCCCTCCGATGCCCGTGCCGAAGGTGAGCATCAGAAAGTCCGAAAAGCCCCGGCCGGCCCCGTGGACCGCTTCCCCCAGGGCGGCCGCGTTGGCGTCGTTTTCCACGGCGACGGGCACGCCGAAGAGGTCCTGGAAAAGGGCCTTGGGACAAAGCCCCGTGTAGAGGGGCAGGTTTTCGTTGGCGTAGAGGATGCGACCCCGAACGGGATCCGTTTGCCCGGCTGTGGAAACGCCGATGGCGTCCAGCGGGCCGAGCGCTGCCAACAGCTCGCCCGCCCGCTCCAGCACGCGGCGGCCTCCCGCCTGGGCCGGGGTGGGCGTTTCCCCCTCGCGGAGCAGGCGCCCTTCCTCCAGCAGCGCCGACTTGATGGAGGTGGCGCCGATGTCCACGACGCCGATGCGGCGGCCCGGCCTCACGGCAAGAGCGCGGCGGCAAAGCGCCGGGTGATCTCCATGGGGCGGGTGATGGCCGTGCCCACAACGGCCGCGTGCACGCCGCAATCCAGGCAAAGGCGCAGCTGTTCCGGCGTCCAGATGCCGCCCTCGGCGATCACGGGCTTGCCGCAGTTTTTTACCAGCGTGGCCATCAGGGGGAGGTTGGGCGAGGGCGCGCCCTGGGTGTAGGGGGTGTAGCCGCTCAAGGTGGTGCCGATCAGATCGAAGCCCAGGGCCGCCGCGGCCATGCCTTCCTCGTAGGAGGAGCAGTCGGCCATGAAGAGCTGGCGGGGATAGTTGGCCCGGACGCGGGCGAAAAAGGACTCCAGCGACTGGCCGTCGGGCCGGGGACGCTGGGTGGCGTCCAGGGCGATGATCTCGCAGCCGGCCTGCGCCAAGGCGTCGACCTCCTGAAGGGTGGGGGTGATGTAGACCGGGCAGCCGGCGTATTCCCGCTTCACGATGCCGATCAGCGGCAGGTCCACCAGGGACTTGATCACGGCGATGTCCTCCGCCGAATTGGCCCGGATACCGGCGGCGCCGCCCCGCTGGGCGGCCACGGCCATGCGGCCCATGATGAAGGAGGAATGGAGCGGTTCCTCCGGCAGGGCCTGGCAGGAGACGATCAAGCCTCCCCGAATGCGTTCCAACACGTCCAATTGCATGCAACAGACCTCCTCGCGTTTTGCGTCAAGCGCCCTTTCCGTCCGGAAAAAGGGTGGAAAGGGAAGGAAAAGCGCCCCGCGCGCGAAAAGCGCGGGGCGCCGAACAGGGCTCAAAGGCCGAGCAGCTTTGCGCGCCAGGCATCCATCATCAGGAAGCTGGCCTGGGCCTCGGCGGAGGTGCCGGAAGAGACGAAATCCGGGCAACCGCAGACATCGTGGAGGATGCCGAAGTCGTCCGCCTTGGCGCACATGGTCCGATAGGCGGCCTCCGCCTGGGACAGGGGCAAGCCGTTCTCCTCGTCCAGCCATCCCTCCAGCAGGCCGCGGTAGAGCACGGTGGCGGCCATCATGGCGGAGGTGCCGTCCACGAAGCTGGAAGGGTCGTTCAGGATGTCGTGGAAAAGGCCGTCCTCCCGGCGGTAGGGGCGGAGGGATAGCAACAGCTGGCGGGCGCGCTCCCGCAGGGCGGAAGCCATCTCGCCACGACCGGCTTGATCGGCCAGGGCGGCCACCCGGGCCAGGCCCATCAAGGCCCAGCCGTTGCCCGTGGCCCAGAGCAGGCGGCGCACGAAGCGGCCGGTGCCCACGTCGTAGTTGTGAAAGAGCAGGCCGGTCTGGGGATCCTGCAGGTAGCGGAAATGGCCCTCCAGCTGCAAGAAGGCGTCGTCCAGCTCGCCCATGGCGGCCAGGAAGGGCGGGGCCATGTAGCAGGCGTCCACCCAAAGCTGGTTGGGCGAGTAGCCCTCGTTGAAGGAAACCTCGTTGTGGTAGAGGACGCCGTCCGGCGTGCGCGGGGCCTTTTGCTTTAGGTAGGCCAGCATGCGGTCCGCGCCGTTTTTGTAGAAAGGATCGCCCGTCAGCTCGTAGGCGCGGAGCACGGCCTCGCCGTTGGCGGCGGGGTCCGTACAGGCGATGTTGCGGCCCGTGACGGCCAGGCGGCCGTCCGGGGTTTGGCGAAGGACGGCGTCGTGGGCCATGGCCACGTAAAGCTGCGTTTCGCCGGCCTCGTAGAGGGCTTGGGCGCAGACGCCCTGCTCCCAGGGATAGCGCTGGATGGCCAGCATGGCGCCCATGACCTTTTTGGCAATCTCGTTCATGAAATACCCCCCTTGCGGCCATTCCGCCTTGTTTGGGAAGAAAGGCCCAACAAAAATAGCATAGCACAGGAGAGGGAGGCTTTCAAGGGCATGCATAGAACAAAAGCAATATACAGAAAAATTTTTAAGAATTTTATTTTGTAAAAAGATATTGACAGATTGGGATTGCGATGCTATACTTAAGCCACACCAAGGAAAGGGGTGAGTCCCATGTTCTAGTTGGTATTTGGCCTAGCAAATTTCCGATGGCTTCGGTTCGTCGGTGCGCAAGGCGAAGCGAAACAAAAGGAAATTCCGGAACATACGGAAAGGCCAAGTTCAACCAGATGCAAGGGAAGCATCAAAAACAGGAAGCCTAAACCAAGTGTGGAACGACAAACAGAATTCTTCAAAACTTTAAGAAAAGCTTAAACGATGGGGAATGAAAGTAGTTTCCAAAATAGGAAAAGGCTAGCCTGAAAAACCGGTAAGGTGAAAGGAAAAAGGCGTATCCAACTCCCCCTAAGTCAGGTAAGGGGTACCCAAGTTGAGCAAAATCAGGTTCATGAAACGTTGCCAAGCAAGGCAAGATGAACAAAGACAAGCAAGTTATTGCAAACGCCAAAGTGGGGGCCCGGTAGAAGCCATAGCTATGGAGTGAGATATCCGTCCAACCAAGTAACTTAACGGGAAGCGCGAGCCCTTTGGAAAAACCAATGGCAAGAAAAAAGGGAGCGCAAAAGTAAGAAAAGAGGTTCCTAAATAAGCAAGACGAGGTCCCGAAGTCAAGAAGCAAGGGTTGTGAAGGTAAGGGAAGTCCATGGTGGGATATGGATAGAGCTTGCGAATAAAGAGAACCGGAAAGGAACATGTGGTTAAAGAAATCACGGAGAACCGGTAACCGGGGATCGACAGCAGGACTGGCGGTTCCCGGTTTTATTTTTAACCCAACGAATACAAGCGGCAAGGGCCGTTTTTTCTTTCATTTTGGGGGCGAAAGAGGAAACAAAGGAGCGTTGCAAGGCAAAGAGAAGGAATGACAAAGGCGATGAACGTCCGCTTTCTTGACAAGCGAAGCATGCCATGCTATGTTGGGCTTGCGCTATATAAACCGGGTGGGGCGCGCCAAGGAGGATAGGCATCAAGTGCAGAAAAAGGCGAGGGCGAAAAAGCCCAACAGCGCGCAGATCGCCCAGCTGGCGGGCGTCTCACGCAGTACGGTAAGCCGCGTAATCAACGGATATGCCAATGTAAATGCGCAGACCCGTAGACGGGTGATGGAGGTTATTAAGCAATACGGATATTATCCCTCCATGTCCGGCCAGGTATTGGCGGGAAAGCGGGTAAAATGCCTCGGCCTGTTTTGGGTGGCCAACGGATTGATTGCCCAAGATTGCCTTTCCAGCTTCTTCATGGCGACAACCATTGAAAGCGCAGCCCGGCGGGGTTACTTGGTGTTGACCTGTATCGTGCCCAATCTGCGCGAAGCGGTTTGGGCGGAGCATGTGAAGGGCATTTTTTACCAAGGGCGCATTGATGCGGGCATCTTTGTTGGCTGCAACAATCAGGAACCCCTGATCGAACAGCTCATCGACGATGGGATGGTGCTGGGCCTGTTCGATCAT